>NZ_JAGYGF010000010.1:0-137371 GCF_019947305.1 Pseudomonas sp. BF-RE-21
ACCAAAGAGCCAGGTCGGCTTTCAGGCCGCCTCGGCGGCTGTGGCGGTAGTCGCCCCCTCGAGAGGCCGAGTGGAGGTTCTGCGCAGTGGGCAACCCGGCATGGATGCCGGGTTAGCCGCCCCCGGCCATGGATGGCCGATGGCGGCGGGCCCACGGAGCAGGACCGGAGCGAGGGCATGCCGAGCCTTAGCGAGGCACCGAACGAAAGGGGCAGAAGCGCTTTGGTTACTTTCGCGCTTTTCGAAAGTGACTCGCTGTAAAAGCGAAACCATAAGCCGCCGTTACCGCATCAACGGATATACACACAATCAAAAAACTAAGCCTGCCTAAACCTCATCAACTTCTTCAACAACGGCCGCCCAACCATCAACAAAAACACCGGCCCCCCCACCACCAGATAAAAGTAATAAGTCACCGCCCGCCAAATCAAAATCGCCGCCGCCGCAGTAGATTTCCCCACCATGGGCGCCAGCAATGCAGCCGAGGTCAATTCCGCCGCCCCGGCGCCCCCCGGCAACAGGCTGAACTGCCCCGCACTCAGCGAAAGCATCTGAATCAAAAAGCTCCAGGCCCACTGTAAATCCGCGCCGAGCCCGCGCAACGCCAGGTACAACACGCTATAGCGCAGCACCCAATGCACACAGGTCAGGGCAAACACCTTGATCAATGTCCGAAAGGGCAACTTCAGCGTGTCAGTGAACGCCGCAAGAAAGTGCAGGAGTTTTCGCGCCCAGCGCAGGCGCGTGGTGCCTTTGACATTGAGGCGTGCGAGCAGCCGCCCGCTCAGGCGAATCAGCAGCCGATGGTAGCGCGCGATCACCACACAACTGAGCAGCCCGCCGAACATCGATATCGCACTGACGGTCAGTAGCCACTCCATGCGTTCACTGAGGTGCTGGAACAGCGCATAAATCAGAATCCCGCTTAATGCGCAGAGAAAGAACAGCAGATCGCTGAGTTGGTCCATGGCGAAAACCGCACTGCCCCGTGCCGGACGCACCCCGTTGCGGGCCAGCAGCGCCATAATGGTCAGCGGTCCACCGCTGCCGCCCGGTGTGGCGCAGTAGGCGAACTCGGCAGCCATCACCACGCCGAGGCTTTTGACCGGGCTGACCTTGTCGCGCTCATCACCCAGCAACAGGCGCAAGCGCATCGTGTTCACCACCCAGCACAGCAGGATCATGCCGAACATGATCAGCAACCAGCTCAGTGGAAAGCTTTGCAATCGTGACCAGGTCTGGTTGCCACCCAGCAGCAGTGGAATCAGCACCGCCGCGAGCAGCGCGACAAACAGCAGAATCCCCCGGCTCATGCGGCGCGACCGATGCGGTCGCTGTGCAGCGCCAGCCAACGAGCCTTGGTCATCGGCATGCGGCCTTGGTCGAGTAATCGCTTGAGGGTGTGCAGCCAGTAATCGCGCGCGAACCGATGACGCATGTCCACCGGGTGCAGGCCCAGACGAATCACCGGCGCCTGGCGCAAGCGTTGCTCGCGCTGATCGCTGACGAGCTTCGACAAACCTCGCCGCCATGCGCTGCGCGCACTCCAGACCAGTCCCGGCGCATCGACCGGGGTGAAATCCGGCAGACGAAACAGATGCTGTGGATCACTGGTGTAACTCAGGGGTAACTGGCGCAAGGCCTGGCGTGTACCTTCGCTCATCAACCAGGCCGGAGCGACGAACCCTTCGAGCGGCCAGTGATAGCGATGAAACAGCTCGATACCTGCGCGCAGACGCGCGAGGGCTGCGTCCTGCGACAGCGTGTAGAACTCGCCTTCACGGGTATAAATGCGGCGCATGAACCAGTCTCGTGGCGTGTTGGGCAGCGGCTCGTCATCACAATGAAAATAGCCGTGCAGCGCCAGTTCGTCACCTCGGGCGACACGACCGGTCAGCAGGCGGCGCAACCCCGGGTGTGCCTCCAGATCGTTGTGTCTGTGGTAATCCGGCACCACCAGCCAGGTCATCGGCACTTCACCCAAGGCGTCGACGGCTTCGACAAAAGGTTGGTAATCGGCCCAGGTGTGCGGCGCGACGTCATGCAGCACGAGTAACAGGCAGGGCGCGTTCATGGGCTCAACCATTGGCGGCCAGCGGCCATTGATTGCCGAGGACGGCGTGATAGTGGCCCAACAGACTGTCGACCACCGCGTCCCACGAGTAATGCCGTTCGACATGGAGGCGTGCTTGTTGGCCGAGCGCGGCACTGCCTGAACTGAACAGCTCCCGCACCGCATTGGCCATCGCCACCGGGTCGTTCGGCGCGCACAGCAGCCCGCATTCTGCGCTGATGATTTCTTCAAAGGCTCCCGCCGCCACAGCTACTACCGGAATGCCGCTGGCCATGGCTTCGAGGATCACCAGGCCAAACGTTTCCTGGTCACCGGCATGCAGCAGCGCATCGGCGCTGGCCATCAACTTCGCCACCTGCGTGACGGGGCAGAACTCATGGATGACGGTGACGTTGTCCGGGACCACGACCGGCATCGACGACCCCACCAGCAACAGGTGATAACGCCGTCCCAGGCGCCGCATGCATTCCAGCAACACCGGCAGGTTTTTTTCCTTGGAACCACGTCCGGCAAAAATCAGCAGGTGCGTGTTTTCATTGATGCCCAGTTGCGTGCGCAGGCTTGGATCCCGGGCATCGGGATGAAAGGTTTGCAGGTCGACGCCCAGGGTTTGGACGAAAACGTTGTTCACGCCCAGGCTGGTCAGTTTGTCGGCCATGATCCGGCTCGGCGCCAAGACCCGGTCGAAGTTGCCGTAGAGCTTTTTGACATACGCTTCGACGTTGGTTGTGACCCAATTGCCCATGCGATTGCTGACCAGCAGCGGCAAGTCCGAGTGATAGAAGCCGATCACCGGCACGTCGAGTTGGCGGCGGGCATCGAGCGCCGCCCAGGCTGTGAGGTACGGGTCGCCGACTTCGATCAGATCGGGCTGCAAATCCTGCAGGACATTTCGCCAAGGGGCGAGACGGAGAGGGAAACGATAACCCTTGCCGAAGGGCAGGGCAGGGGCCGGAACCGTGTAAACGCCGTCCTGTTCGCTGAGATGTGAACCGGGGATCAGCAGGCTGTGGCGAATGCCGGGTTTGACGCCCAGGCGACGGTGTTTTGCATCCAGATACGTGCGCACGCCACCGCTGGCAGGGGCGTAGAACATGGTTATGTCCGCGATGTGCACGATGAACATCCCTCCGGTCCGTTGTACTCCCTTGGTTGACCTTAATGAAGAATAGATGTTCGGCTGGGGTTTTGTGGTGTGTTACAGACTTCGCGGGCAAGCCTCGCTCCTACAGGTTCACGTAAAACCTTGTAGGAGCGAGGCTTGCCCGCGAAGGGGCCCTCAGAATCGCATTAGATCCGGAAACTACCGACCAACTGCTTGAGACGCGCCGCCTGCTGCTCCAGGTCCGAACACGCCCGCAACGTCGATTGCAGGTTTTCCACCCCTTCCTGGTTCAACGTATTGATCTCGGTAATGTCGACGTTGATCGACTCCACCACCGCCGTCTGTTCCTCGGTTGCCGTCGCCACGGACTGGTTCATCCCGTCGATCTCACCAATGCGCAACGTCACGCTGTTCAGGCGTTCGCCCGCCAGGTTGGCGATTTCCACGCTGTCCTGACTGTGGCGCTGGCTGTCGCTCATGGTGCTGACGGACTCGCGGGCGCCGATTTGCAGCTCCTCGATCATGGTCTGCACCTGCTGCGCCGATTCCTGGGTGCGGTGTGCCAGGTTGCGCACTTCATCGGCCACCACGGCAAAACCACGCCCGGCTTCACCGGCACGGGCTGCTTCGATCGCGGCGTTGAGCGCCAGCAGGTTGGTTTGCTGGGAAATGCTGGTGATCACTTCGAGAATCTGCCCGATGTTCACGGTTTTGCTGTTCAGCGATTCGATGTTGGTGCTCGAAGCGCTGAGCATGCTCGACAGTTGGTTCATCGCGACAATGCTGCGATCCACCACCTGCTGGCCGTCTTCGGCGAGGTTTCGGGCATCGCTGGCCTGGCTCGACGCCTGGGCGGCGTTGCGCGCGATTTCCTGGGCCGCGGCACCGAGCTGATTGATCGCGGCGGCGACGCTGCTGGTGCGCGAAGCTTGCTGGTCGGAGTTGTACATCGACGAGTTGGAAGCCGCGACTACACGCAGCGCCACTTCGTTGACCTGGCCGGTGGCCGAAGACACTTCGCGGATCGAACCGTGAATGCGCTCCACGAAACGGTTGAACGCGGTGCCCAGGAGGCCGAATTCATCGTTGTTCTGGATAGTGAGGCGTTTGGTCAGGTCGCCCTCACCGTCAGCAATGTCGGCCATGGCGCGGGTCATGACGTGCAGCGGCTGGATCAGGATGCGGATCAGCATGCCCAGCAAGGCAATGATGATCGCAACTGCGATGACGGTCGCAACGACCGCCGAGGCGCGGAAATCGCTGAGTTTCGCGAAGGCTTTGTCCTTATCCACCGACAGACCGATGTACCAGTTGACGGAAGACAGGCCTTTGATCGGGGTGAAAGTGACGATGCGGGTTTTGCCATCGACTTCCACTTCACTGAAATCGCTGCTGATGCGCGGTGTGTTTTTCGGATACGACTCAGCCAGGGATTTCATCACCAGCGCTTTGTCCGGGTGCACCAGGATCTTGCCGTCGGCGCTGACCAGGAACGCATAACCCATGCCATCGAAGTCCAGCGCATTCAGGCTGTCGGCGATCACTTGCAGGCTCAGGTCACCACCGACCACGCCAATGTTCTGGCCGTCCTTGAGCACACTGTTGACGATGGAGATGACCAGTTGGCCAGAGGCCAGATCGATGTAGGGTTCGGTCAGCGCCGAGCCGCTGGTGCTTTGGGCGCTTTTGTACCAAGGACGGGCGCGCGGGTCATAGCCATCCGGCATTTTGCTGTCCGGGCGGATGATGAAGGTGCCATCCTTGTTGCCAATGTAAGCACCCATGAAGGTCGACGTCACCGCCTTCTGCTCCAGCAGCTTGGCGACGTTGCCGATGTCCGGGTTCAGCGCGGCGTTTTGTGCGAGGTTTTCGATCAGCAGACTGCGTCCGGTCAGCCAGGTCTGGATATTGTTGGCAGTCACGCTGCCCATTTTTTGCAGATTCTTGTCCAGGTCCTCGCGAATGGCGTTGCGCTGTAGATAGTCGTTGTACAGGGTGAACGAGGCGAACGCGGCAATGACGATGAGGGCGGCGGCAAGCAGGATTTTATGGCTGAAGCGCAGATTTTTGTTCATGGCTTGGGGTTCCGCTAAGGTCTTAATGCCCAAGGCGTGCTTTTATAAGGAAGCGCGCAGTGGGCGGTCATGAAAACAAGCTGATATTTCCGTCCTCTCCTTGGGGGGATTACCGAAGCTTTTCAGTCTTTTATATCGGCCGTGCAGGATTAAAGATTAACCATGGGTGACCAAATGCCTGATTCATCGCAACTCGTTATCGGTGCCGATCTCGCGGGGCAACCGATCGCCCAGGCCATGCGCCTGGCGAACCGTCACGGTCTGGTCGCGGGCGCTACCGGGACCGGCAAGACCGTCACCTTGCAACGACTGGCCGAAGCGTTCAGCGATGCCGGCGTGGCGGTGTTCGCGGCGGACATCAAAGGTGACCTGTGCGGTCTCGGCGCTGCCGGCAACCCGCAGGGCAAGATCGCCGAGCGAATCGCCGGGATGCCCTGGCTGAATCACACGCCGCAGGCGTACCCGGTCACTTTGTGGGACATTCACGGCCAGTCCGGTCATCCCTTGCGCACAACCTTGAGCGAAATGGGCCCGCTGTTGATTGGCGCCCTGCTGGAGTTGACCGACAGCCAGCAATCGGCGCTGTACGCCGCGTTCAAAGTGGCGGACCGCGAAGGCCTGTTGCTGCTGGACTTGAAGGACCTGAAGGCACTGCTCAATCACCTGCGCGACCACCCCGAATTGCTGGGCGACGACGCCGCGTTGATGACCACCGGTTCCAGCCAGGCTCTGTTGCGCCGATTGGCGACCCTGGAGCAACAAGGTGCTGAGGCCTTGTTCGGCGAGCCGGCGCTGCAACTCGAAGACATTCTGCAACCGACCGCCGAGGGGCGCGGGCGCATTCACTTGCTCGATGCCAGTCGTCTGGTGCACGAAGCGCCGAAGGTCTACGCGACGTTCCTGTTGTGGCTGCTGGCTGAACTGTTCGAGCAACTGCCGGAGCGCGGCGATGCCGACAAACCGCTGCTGGCGCTGTTTTTCGACGAAGCCCATTTATTGTTTGCCGATACGCCCAAGGCGTTGCAGGAACGTCTGGAGCAAGTGGTGCGGCTGATTCGCTCGAAAGGCGTGGGCGTGTATTTCGTCACCCAATCGCCGGGCGACCTGCCAGATGACGTGCTGGCGCAGCTCGGCCTGCGTATCCAGCATGGTTTGCGTGCGTTCACTGCCAAGGAACAAAAATCCCTTCGGGCCGTGGCCGAGGGATTCCGGCCGAACCCGGCGTTCGATGCCTTGTCGGTGCTGACCGAACTGGGGATCGGCGAGGCGCTGGTGGGCACATTGCAGGACAAAGGCACGCCAGAGATGGTCCAGCGCGTCCTGGTGGCACCGCCGCAATCACGGATCGGGCCGCTGAGCGAAACCGAGCGCACGCTGCTGATCGCCGGCTCGCCGTTCAAGGGGCGGTATGACAAACCGGTGGATCGCGAATCAGCCTATGAAGTGCTGATGGGGCGCAAAGGCCTGGCGCCGGAACCCGAAGCGGCACCGGGCAAACCTGCGCCAGAAGAACCGAGCTTCACCGACAAGGCCGGGGAGCTTCTCGGCACGGCCGCAGGGCAGGCGCTGAAGTCGGCGATGCGACAGGCGGCCAATCAGCTTGGTCGGCAACTGGTGCGCGGGTTGATGGGGTCACTGCTCGGCGGCAGCAAACGCCGCTAATTTCCTGGCGTATGCATGCCCTGTAGGAGCGAGGCTTGCCCGCGAAGGGGCCCTTGAAGCCGCCAAAAGCTTCGCGGGCAAGTCGGATCGCCGCACCGCTCGCTCCTACAAGGTCCAGGTGATTTCAATCCTTGGGTTTGGCGTGAGCGGCCAGTCGTTCGAGGGCAGCCCTGAGATTAGGATCGCTGATCCCCTCAGCCGTAGCCTGGATCGTCGCCCCCGCATCCGTCGACAAACTGATGGTATGCCCGGCCGCTCCTTGCTGAACGGTCGGCGGCTGCACCTTGAACAGAATCCGCGTCAGGCTGGCGAACTCATCAAACATCTGCAACTGCCGTTGCAGACGCTTCTGTTGATAGCGCAGACGCGTTGCCCAATGTCCGTCAGTGACAATCAGCAACAAGCTGCCTTCGCGCCACGACGCCACATGGCAATGTTCGCGCGCAGCGGGCTGCAATTGGCTTTCGAGCAGACGTTGTAAATGACCCAGGCGTTGAGCATGGCCAAAAATGGCTTTCAGCGGTTTGGCTTCGCGAAGCAGAACGGCGGGTGCTCTGGCCGTAAGAGGGCGAAATGCCATGATCAGACACCTGAAGTAACAGAGCCGCCATGGTAGCAGAAAGCACTGGTTGCACCCGACCCATTGCTTTGCGCGCGCTTTACCCATTAAATCAACAAGTAACTTCTGCCGTCAGTGGCTTGAAGTTCAGCAAAAAGCCCTTATTTTAAGTGAGCCCCGTAACAGCGCAGTGCATGCATCGTGGAACAACGCCACTTTCCTCACCATCGTTTCCGGGTAGAATGCTCGTTCGCATGCGGCCATGAGGGCTGCACGGGCGACTCACGGGGCCGCCCTCCATCCCTTTAGTGTGGAAGATCCTGCCGATATGTTTGCGCCTTTGTTAAAGAAACTTTTTGGAAGCAAGAACGAGCGTGAAGTCAAACGCATGCTCAAGACGGTGCAACTCGTCAATGCCTTCGAAGAGCAAATGGTGGCCCTTTCGGACGATCAATTGCGTGCCAAGACGGATGAGTTCAAGGCCCGCATCGCCAAAGGGGAAACCCTCGACAAGCTGCTGCCAGAAGCCTTTGCGGTCGCCCGCGAAGCCGGCAAGCGCGTCATGGGTATGCGCCACTTCGATGTCCAGCTGATCGGCGGCATGACCTTGCATGAAGGCATGATCGCGGAAATGCGTACCGGTGAAGGCAAGACCCTGGTGGCCACACTGGGCGTTTACCTCAACGCGCTGTCCGGCAAAGGCGTGCACGTTGTTACCGTGAACGACTATCTGGCCCGCCGTGACGCCAACTGGATGCGTCCGCTCTACGAATTCCTCGGCATGACGGTCGGTGTGGTTACACCTTTCCAGCCGCCGGAAGAGAAACGTCAGGCCTACGCCGCCGACATCACCTACGGCACCAACAACGAATTCGGTTTCGACTACCTGCGCGACAACATGGCGTTCAGCATGGAAGAAAAATTCCAGCGCGAACTCAACTTTGCCGTGATCGACGAAGTCGACTCCATCCTCATCGACGAAGCCCGTACCCCGCTGATCATTTCCGGTCAGGCCGAGGACAGCTCGAAGCTGTACATCGAGATCAACAAACTGATCCCGCAGCTGCAATTGCACGTCGAAGAAGTCGAAGGCGAAGTCACCAAGGCCGGCCATTACACCGTCGACGAGAAGACCCGTCAGGTCGAACTCAACGAAGCCGGTCACCAGTTCATCGAAGACATGCTGACCCGCGTCGGCCTGCTGGCTGAAGGCGAGAGCCTGTATTCGGCGCATAACCTGGGCCTGCTGACCCACGTCTATGCCGGCCTGCGTGCGCACAAGCTGTTCAACCGCAACGTTGAATACATCGTGCAGGACGGTCAGGTTGTCCTGGTCGACGAACACACCGGTCGTACCATGCCGGGTCGCCGTTTGTCCGAAGGCCTGCACCAGGCTATCGAAGCCAAGGAAAACCTGAACATCCAGGCCGAAAGCCAGACATTGGCGTCGACCACGTTCCAGAACTACTTCCGTCTGTACAACAAGTTGTCCGGCATGACCGGTACCGCAGACACCGAAGCGTTCGAATTCCACCAGATCTACGGCCTGCAGGTCATGGTGATCCCGCCGAACAAGCCTTTGGCGCGTAAAGACTACAACGACCTGGTGTTCCTGACCGCCGAAGAGAAATACGCGGCGATCATCAACGACATCAAGGAGTGCATGACTCACGGCCGTCCGGTGCTGGTGGGTACTGCAACCATCGAAACTTCCGAGCACATGTCTGCGCTGCTGCAGAAGGAAGGCATCGAGCACAAGGTCCTGAACGCCAAGTTCCACGAAAAAGAAGCCGAAATCATTGCCCAGGCCGGTCGTCCAGGCGCACTGACCATCGCTACCAACATGGCCGGTCGTGGTACCGACATTCTGTTGGGCGGCAACTGGGAAGTGGAAGTCGCGTCTCTGGAAGACCCGACGCCGGAGCAGATTGCCCAGATCAAGGCCGACTGGCAGAAGCGTCACCAGCAAGTGCTGGAGTCGGGTGGCTTGCAGGTGATTGCGTCCGAACGTCACGAATCGCGCCGTATCGACAACCAGTTGCGTGGTCGTGCCGGTCGTCAGGGTGACGCCGGTTCGAGCCGTTTCTACCTGTCGCTGGAAGACAGCCTGATGCGCATCTTCGCCTCTGACCGGGTGAAGAACTTCATGAAAGCATTGGGCATGCAGTCCGGTGAAGCGATCGAGCACCGCATGGTGACCAACGCCATCGAGAAGGCTCAGCGCAAGGTTGAAGGCCGCAACTTCGACATTCGTAAACAACTGCTCGAGTTCGATGACGTCAACAACGAACAGCGTAAAGTGATCTATCACATGCGCAACACGTTGCTGGCCGCCGACAACATCGGTGAAACCATCGCCGACTTCCGTCAGGACGTACTCAACGCTACCGTCAGCGCTCACATTCCACCGCAGTCGCTGCCTGAGCAGTGGGACGTGGCGGGTCTGGAAGCAGCGTTGCAGAGCGACTTCGGTGTGGCGCTGCCGATCCAGCAATGGCTCGACGAAGACGATCACCTGTACGAAGAAACCCTGCGCGAGAAGCTGATGCAGGAGCTCATCGCGGCGTACAACGAGAAAGAAGACCAGGCGGGCGCCGACGCGCTGCGCACCTTCGAGAAGCAAATCGTGCTGCGCGTGCTGGACGACCTGTGGAAAGACCACCTGTCGACCATGGACCACCTGCGTCACGGCATTCACTTGCGTGGCTATGCGCAGAAGAACCCGAAGCAAGAGTACAAGCGCGAGTCGTTCACGCTGTTCTCCGAGCTGCTGGATTCGATCAAGCGCGACTCGATCCGTGTGCTGTCGCACGTTCAGGTCCGCCGCGAAGATCCGATCGAAGAAGAGCAACGCCTGCGCCAGGAAGCCGAAGCACTGGCGGCGCGCATGCAGTTCGAGCACGCTGAAGCACCTGGTCTTGATCAACCGGAACAGCTGGGTGAAGAGCTCGATGTAGCCCTCGCCACCGCACCGGTTCGCAACGAACAGAAGCTGGGCCGTAACGAACTGTGCTACTGCGGTTCGGGCAAGAAGTTCAAGCATTGCCACGGGCAGATCCAGTAAAACCCGTTTCATACGCTGAAATACCCGCGCCGCGACCGGCATCAGCCGTCGCGGCGTTTTGCCATTTACACCACCGTTCTTCCTGAAAGCGGTGCAGACATCATTTATTAAGGAGCGCATTCATGGCTGTTGGTCTTGGTCCTTTGCCAACGTTGCACCCGGTTGCCGGTTTTGAACTCGGTATCGCCTCGGCCGGCATCAAGCGTCCTGGACGCAAGGATGTCGTGGTCATGCGCTGCGCCGAAGGCTCCACCGTGGCAGGCGTGTTCACCCTGAACGCCTTTTGCGCCGCTCCGGTGATCCTGGCCAAGCAGCGTGTGCAAGGTCCGGTGCGTTACCTGCTGACCAACACCGGCAACGCCAACGCCGGCACCGGCGAACCGGGTCTGGCGGCCGCCGAGCGCACCTGCGCGAAACTGGCCGAACTGACCGGCGTCGATGCCAGCCTGGTGCTGCCGTACTCCACCGGTGTGATCGGCGAACCGCTGCCGGTCGAGAAGATCGAAGGCGCGCTGCAAGCCGCTCTCGACGACCTGTCGGTGAACAACTGGGAAGCTGCCGCCACCGGCATCATGACTACCGATACCCTGCCGAAGGGCGCCAGCCGCCAGTTCCAGCATGACGGCGTGACCATCACCGTTACCGGCATCAGCAAAGGCGCGGGCATGATCCGTCCGAACATGGCAACCATGCTCGGCTACATCGCCACCGACGCCAAAGTCTCCCGCGACGTGTTGCAAAACCTGTTGCTGGACGGCGCCAACAAGTCGTTCAACCGCATCACCATCGACGGCGACACCTCGACCAACGACTGCTGCATGCTGATCGCTACCGGTCAGGCGGCACTGCCGGAAATCACCTCCGCCAGTGGTGAACTGTTCGCCAAGCTGAAACAGGCTGTGTTCGAAGTGTGCATGGACGTGGCCCAGGCCATCGTGCGTGACGGCGAAGGCGCGACCAAGTTTGTCACCGTTGAAGTCAACGGCGGTGGCAATCACCAGGAATGCCTGGACGTCGGCTACACCGTGGCGCACTCGCCGCTGATCAAGACCGCGCTGTTCGCATCCGACCCTAACTGGGGCCGCATCCTGGCTGCCGTTGGCCGTGCCGGCGTACCGAATCTGGACGTGAGCAAGATCGACGTGTTCCTCGGCGAAGTCTGCATCGCCAGCCGTGGCGCCCGCGCATCGACTTACACCGAAGCCCAGGGCGCAGCGGTGATGCAGCAGGAAGAAATCACCATCCGTATCGAACTGGGTCGCGGCGATTGCAGCGAAACCATCTGGACCACGGACCTGTCCCACGAATACGTGAAGATCAACGCCGAGTACCGTACATAAGACAGATCGCTTTCGCGGGCAAGCCTCGCTCCTACAAGGATCGCGCAATCCCTGTAGGAGCGAGGCTTGCCCGCGAAGAGGTCCGATCAGACACCAAAGATTCTGGCCTGTCCCCCCTCATCAAAAGGTCCCGAACATGAGCCTCCACCTGATCATCGGCGACAAATTGCATTCCTCCTGGTCCCTGCGCGGCGCCCTGGCCCTTGACCTGGCCGGCGCCCCGTACACCGAAGAATTGATCAAACTGAACCAGCCGGACACTCGCGAGCAGTTGCTCAAGCATTCGCCGACCGCCAAAGTCCCGTTGCTGAAAACCGAGCACGGCACCATCGCCGATTCCCTGGCGATTGCCGAGTACCTGGCCGAACAATTCCCTGATGCCGGCCTCTGGCCCAAAGACGTCGCGGCCCGCGCCCAGGCACGTTCGGCCTGTGCACAGATGCACGCCGGCTTCTTCGCCATGCGCGGCAACATGCCGTTTGACCTGAGCCGCGACGCACCTTTGTCGCCGGTCCCGGCCGACGTCCAGGCGGACATCGAACGCATGCTGGCGTTGTGGGCCGAGTGCCGCGCAGCCGCGACCGAAACCGGTCCATACCTGTTTGGCCGCGCGACCCTGGCCGATGCCTTCTTCGCACCGATTGCCGTGCGCCTTCGCACCTACCAGGTGAAATTGCCGGTGGCGGACGAGGCCTACGTCGAAACGATCTACCAATGGCCAGCCTTCAAGGCCTGGCAAAAGGCGGGTCTGGAGGAGGTCGGGCAGTGAAACGAGTACACGTAGCCGCCGCGGTTATCCGCGATAGCAGCGGCAAGATCCTTATCGCCCGGCGCGCCGACACTCAGCATCAGGGCGGTCTTTGGGAATTCCCGGGTGGCAAGGTCGAGTCCGACGAATCCGTGGAAACTGCACTGGCCCGTGAGCTTCATGAAGAGTTGGGAATTGTGGTCAATGCCGCGCGACCGCTGATAAAGGTCCGCCATGACTACCCGGACAAACAAGTGTTGCTGGATGTCTGGGAGGTCTCGGACTTTTCCGGCGAACCTCACGGCGCCGAAGGCCAGCCTTTGGAATGGGTGGCGCCGCGTGATCTGCCGGGCTATGAGTTTCCGGCCGCCAACCAGCCAATCGTTGCGGCGGCGCGATTGCCTTCGGCTTACCTGATTACGCCTGAAGATCTGGAAACCCCTGCGTTGCTACGCGGTATTCAGAAAGCCATCGCCAACGGCATCAAGTTGATCCAGCTGCGGGCGCCCAACGGCTACGACCCGAAATACCGCGATCTGGCGGTGGACGCGGCCGGGCTGTGTGCCGGCAAGGCGCAGTTGATGATCAAGGGGCCGTTCGAATGGTTGGGCGATTTCCCGTCGGCCGGTTGGCACATCACCTCGGCACAGCTGCGCAAATACGCAGCGGCCGGTCGTCCGCTGCCGGCGTCGCGCTGGTTGGCGGCGTCCTGCCATAACGCCGAGGAACTGGCGCTGGCCGAGCAGATGGGCGTGGACTTTGTGACCCTGTCGCCGGTGCAGCCGACCCTGACGCATCCGGGGGCTCAGCCGCTGGGTTGGGAGAAGGCTTCGACGTTGATCGAAGGTTTCAGCAAGCCGGTGTTCTTGCTCGGTGGTGTTGGACCGGCGCAAGTTGATCAGGCTTGGGCGGCAGGCGCCCAAGGTGTGGCGGGGATCCGGGCGTTCTGGCCGGATTCTTTGGTGTAGCTGCCGGCCTATTCGCGGGCAAGCCTCGCTCCTACAGGGATATGCATTCTTCAGTAGGAGCGAGGCTTGCCCGCGAAGGCGTCCTTAAGAGTGCCGCTTAAACCCCGGGTTTCGCAGCAGGCTGCCACAAAATCTCCGCAACCCCCTGGCGCCTGGCAATCACCCGCGCCACCACAAACAACAGATCCGACAACCGATTGATGTACGCCAGGCCAACCCCGGCCAACGGTTCAAGCGCATTCAAATGCTGACACCGGCGCTCGGCACTGCGCGCCAGGCTTCGGCACACATGCGCTTGCGCAATCAGTGCCGAACCGCCCGGCAGAATGAAATTCTCCAGGGGCCCCAGCTCTTCATTCCACACATCGATCGCTGCTTCCAGGCGTTCGATTTCTGCTGCATTCAACGCCTGATATTCCGGCATGGCCAGTTCGCCACCGAGATCGAACAACCGATGCTGGCAAGGCGCCAATACCTCGATCACTTCGTTTAATCCGGGAAACTTTTCACGTTCCGCTTCGAGCCCGGCCAACAGCACGCCGACCTGGCTGTTCAATGAATCGACTTCGCCAATGGCTTCGATCCGCGGGTGGTCCTTGGGCACGCGGCGGCCGTCGCCCAGCCCCGTTTCGCCTTTGTCGCCGGTGCGGGTGTAGATCTTCGACAAGCGAAAGCCCATGGTTACCTCGAAAGCTGATTGAGTTCTTGGGAAACGAGCGGGGTGCTCGTCAACGGCAGGCGCAAGGTGAAACACGTGCCCTGGCCCAGGGTCGATTGCACTTCCATCTGACCCTTGTGGTTGTTGGTGATGATGAAATACGAAACCGACAAGCCAAGCCCGGTGCCCTGACCGATTTCCTTGGTGGTGAAGAAGGGTTCGAAGGTGCGTTTGCGCACGCTCTCGCTCATGCCGATGCCATTGTCCTCGACCTGGATTTCCGCCCACGGCGGATTGAGTCGGGTCCGCAGGATGATCCGTCCCGGCTCGCAGCCGTCCTCGCGCTGGTGAATGGCTTGCGCGGCATTTTTCAGCAGGTTGAGCAGCACCTGCTCAAGTTCGTTGGCGGTGCCGGGCACGGGGCCCAGAGCGGGGTCGAACTGACGAATGATCGCCTGACCCTTGAAGTCAAAGCCAATCGCCAGGTCAAAGTCGTTACCGGCGATTTCCACGGCTTGATCGATCAGCGCCGGCAAATCGCACGGCGCCATTTGCCGGGTGCTGCGGCGGCTGAAGCTGAGCATGTGGGTGACGATTTTCGCCGCCCGGGCGCCGGCCTGTTGAATGCCGTCGAGCAGCTGCGGCACCTCACGTACTTTCAGGTACTCGTTGACCGTATCCAGCTCAACGCCGACTTGTTCGGCCTGTTCGAGGTTTTTTGGCAAGTCCGGGGACAGGCGTCGACGAATGTTCTGCACGTTGTGCAGGATTGCGCCAAGCGGGTTGTTGATTTCGTGGGCCATGCCGGCGGCGAGGCCGCCAACCGAGAGCATTTTTTCCGACTGCACCATCATTTCCTCCAGCGACAGGCGCTGGGTGATGTCGTCGATGCGGATCACCACGCCACGACCGGCACCGCCCATCAGCGGGTAAAAGGTCAGGGCGTAATGCTTGGGTTCATCGTCCTTGAGCCAGGTCACGCGCTCGATCTTCGCCACCGTGTGCTGCTCGACGGTTTGCTTGAGCTGCGGCAAAAATGGTTTGAGCGGTTCGAACGCAAGGAAGATAGGCTGATTCAGCGCTTCGTCCAAGCGTGTGCCGGAGAGGGCGCTGGCCTCCTGATTCCACTGCGTCACGTAGAGCTGCTCGTCGAGGGCGATCAGCGCCGACGGCATGGAGTCGATGATGCTGTTGAGGTAATTCTGGAATCCGGTGAGTTTCTTCTCGATCTTGCTGCGCACCTGGACCTCGAGTTCCAGTTTGCGGTTGGTGTGGCGGGTTTCTTCGGCCAGGCCCTGGGCCTGATCGTAAGCGGCCTGGGATTCGTCCCGTGCCCGTTTGAGTTGCTGCTCCCGTGCCTCGATACGCGAGAGCATGGTGTTGAACGCCTCGGCCAGGCTGCCGATTTCGTCATGGTTGCCGCGTGAGGCGCGCAGGGCGTAGTTCTCCTCCCGGGTCACTTGCCGCGACAGCTCTTCGAGTTGATGGATCGGCCGGGTAATCAGGCGTTTGATCTGCCGGGCGATCACCAGCCATAACAGTACGCTGAAGATCAGAATGCCGAGGCTGGCCGTCAGGGTCCCGGTGTAGAAGGCCATCGGCAGTTCGCTGCTGGCGACCAGCAGCAGATGGCCGGGCGCGGTGCCGGGGCGGGGCAGGGTGATCACTTGGTTGCTGCGAAATTCGGTGGCTTGCCAGGATTCGATGTGGCGGTAACGCGCTGGCAGGCCCAAATGATCGCCACGTTGCAACTGCGCCAGCCTTTCGCCCTTGCCGTCATACAGGGCTGCCGCGCGCAGCGGTGAATAGCTGTTGAGCTCATTGAGCAGTCGCTCGGCATTTTGTGGTGACTGCAGCGCTTCAGCCACCAGGCTCGGGTTGGATACCAGTCGGCCGATGGTCTGCAAGGCCTGGGGCGCCATGCTTTCCTGGGAAATGTAGTACGCGGCGCTGATAAAGGTCAGGTTGGCGACCAGCAAAACGGTGGTCAACAGCACCAGCAGGGCGGCCAGCAGTTTCTGGCCGACGGGAAGGTTTTCAAGGCGCTGGCGCAATGGCATCAGGTTTATCGCTGAAAAGGAACAAGTGGCCAGCGTAGCCGCTGCTCAGTCGCTGGGCAATCCAAGGCTGTGCAGATGGGCGATCAAGCGTGATTCAAGCTGATTGAGGTGCGGCAGGTTCAGTTGGTGTCGCGAAGCCACTTTGCACACATAGCCCAACAGGTAGCTGATTTCGGTACGGCGTTGATTCGCAACGTCCTGATACATCGACGAGAAATTGGCTGCGGTGGCGTGGATCACCCGTTCCACTTCCGGCTGGAGGTTTTCGGCGGCGGCCGGCTGGCCACAGCGTTCAAGCAGCTCGGTCAGTTCGCCGCAGAGGGTCGCGACTTCGCAATGGTGGTCCTGCAAGCCGCCATTGCGGCAATCGTGCAACACCGTCAGTGGATTGATCGCGCAGTTGAGTGCCAGTTTCCGCCAAAGCCGGGTCAGAATGTCGGTGCTCCACTCGTGGGGAATCCCGGCGGCGCTCACGTCATCCAGCCAGATCGGCGCCACAGGATGACCGGCATCCCCCAGCCAGGTGTAACCGTGACCGGCGAATACCACGCGCCAGTCACCGTCGCGATACGCGCCTTCGGTGCTCGAAGCAAAAATGCAGCGCGCTTGCGGCACCTGCGCCGCAACGGCGTCCTGACTGCCAAGGCCGTTCTGCAACAGGATCAATTCGGCACCGGACGTGAGGCGCGGCGCCAGTCGGGCCACGGCTTGCTCGGCATCGTAGGCTTTGCAGGCCACCAGCAGGCGGTTGATCGGCTCATCGCTGTCGGTAGTTTCGCCGGGGATGGCATACGTTGTTGCTTCACCGTGCTCCACCAGCGTCAAGCCGCCCGCAGCCTGATAAGCCTGCAAGCGCGGCGCATCCCGCACGATCAGCCGGACCGGCACCCCGGCCCGCGCCAGACGCGTGGCCCATAAAGTGCCGAGGCTGCCGGCGCCCAGAACATGCCAGGTGGTGGACATCAGCTTTTTGCTCTGTTTGAGGCGTGCATCGGACGCTCGCAGTGAATGATGGGAAAGACCCGTTATAATCAGCGCGGATTTTAACCGCAAGCCAGGCGTGCTCCATCTTGATCGAGCGCGCCCTTTATTGGAGAGATTACATGCCGTCGTTCGACGTGGTATCCGAACTGGACAAACACGAAGTCACCAACGCGGTCGAGAACGCCGTCAAGGAACTCGATCGTCGTTATGACCTGAAAGGCAAGGGCACCTTCGAGTTCAAGGAAAAGGACCTGACCGTCAACCTGACCGCTGAAGCCGATTTCCAGCTCGAAGCAATGATTGAGATCCTCAAGCTGGCGCTGGTCAAGCGCAAGATCGACGTGCAGTGCCTTGAAGTCAAGGATGCCTATGCGTCGGGCAAGCTGATGAAGCAGGAAGCCGTTCTCAAGGAAGGCATCGACAAAGAGCTGGCAAAGAAAATCGTCGCTCACGTCAAGGACGCCAAGCTCAAGGTGCAGGCCGCCATTCAGGGCGAGCAAGTGCGCATTACCGGCAAGAAGCGTGACGATTTGCAGGAAGCCATCGCAGCCCTGCGCGCCAAGACATTCGACATGCCGTTGCAGTTCAACAACTTCCGCGACTGATTTTTTCAGGCGGGAACCTCTCGGCGTTTTCGGCGTCCGAGGCCCAAGCAGCGGCAGAAAGGCTGTCCCCGAACGGGAGCAGCCTTTCTGCCGCTTATTTTTTTCGCGTGCCGTGTGGCCGGAAATCAGGAGAATGTAGATGGACTTGAATGCTGAAGTGGACAACCTGGTCAAGGCGTCCCAAGCCTGGATTCCGATGATCATGGAATACGGCAGCCGGGTGCTGCTGGCGATCATCACCCTGGCCATCGGCTGGTGGTTGATCAACAAAGTGACGCAGAAGCTGGGCGGCCTGATCGCGTTGCGTAACGCTGACCTGGCGCTGCAAGGCTTCATCAGCAGCCTGGCGAACATTATTCTGAAGATCTTGCTGATCGTCAGCGTGGCGTCGATGATCGGTGTCGAAACCACCTCCTTCGTTGCTGCAATCGGTGCGGCCGGTCTGGCCATCGGTCTGGCGTTGCAGGGCAGTCTGGCGAACTTCGCCGGTGGCGTGCTGATTCTGTTGTTCCGTCCGTTCCGTATTGGTGACTGGATCGAAGCTCAAGGTGTTGCCGGTACGGTCGACAGCATTCAGATTTTCCACACCGTACTGCGCACTGGCGATAACAAGACCATCATCGTCCCGAACGGCAACTTGTCGAACGGCATTATCACCAACACTAACCGTCAACCCACCCGCAAGGTTGTGTTTGATGTGGGCGTGGATTACGAAGCGGACTTGCAGAAAGCCCGTGAAGTATTGCTGGACCTGGCCAAGGATGAACGCATCCTGGCTGAGCCAGCTCCGCAAGCTGTCATTTCTACCCTGGGCGACAGTTCGATCACTGTTTCCCTGCGAGTGTGGGTGAAGACGGCGGATTATTGGGATGTGATGTTCATGTTTAACGAACAGTCCCGTGACCGGTTGAAAACGGCCGGTATCGATATCCCGTTTCCACAGCGGGTGATTCGTGTGGTGCAGGAATCTGCGGTGCAGTAAGCAACACGCAGGCAACAAAAAGGCCCATCCGAAGATGGGCCTTTTTTATTTGTTACCGCAAACTAACTGGATGCGATTACAAAATCGACAGTGGGTAGTCGACGATCACACGGAACTCTTTCACGTCGCCTTCACCTTCGTCGGCGTTAGCAAAGTGCCAAGCTTGACGGAAGCGAACGGACAGATCTTTTGCCGGGCCAGACTGAACAACGTACTTGGCTTCGAAGTTGGTTTCGTTGTGCTTGCCATCTTCACCGTACAGGCCGGTGTAAGCGCTGCCTGCTGGGGTGTTGGTACCGTCGATGTCCCAACCTTTCACGTAACGGGTCATGAAGCTCAGACCTGGAACGCCGTACTCAGCCATTTTCAGATCGTAACGGATCTGGGCAGACTTCTCGCCAGGGGCGTTGAAGTCAGAGTACTGGATGGAGTTGGCGAGGAAGATCGAGTCGCCACCGCGGTTGTTCTTGCCGATACCGACGTAGTCGAACGGGGTATCGCCATTAACCTTTTGGAAGGCCAGGGTGATGGTGTGCGCTTTCAGGAACGAGAGAGCAGTTGCCAGCGAGAATGCGGTGTTGCTGATGTCACCAGCTTTCGAATCACCGGTATCGGTGGTGCGATAGATGTTGAAGTCAGTGTTCAGCGACGTGTCACCACCAAATGGAGTGGTGAGGTTCACGTTGGCGTAGTACTGGTTCCAGATGTCTTCCAGCTGGGCGCCATACAGCGATGCGGACAGGTTGTCGGTAATGCCGTACTTGCCACCGAAGTAGTCCATGCTTTTGGCTTTCACGCCAGCATAGTTTGCAAACAGGTCGCCGTCGCGGGAGTTTTTGTCCTGGCTGGAACCCGAGTAGAAGTGGCCGGCTTCGAGGTCAAGGTCTTTGACTTCGCTGCTCTGCAGTTGGATACCGCTGGCAACTTGAGGAAGGATACGGGAACCGCCAACAGCAAACACTGGAGCAGTGCTTGGCGACATGTCGCCGATTTTCAGCTCGGTTTTGGAAACGCGGAATTTAATGGCCGCGCCTGCTTTACCCTGGCTGTCGTTGACGTTGCGGCCACCGTTGGCGTTTACGACGTCGCTACGGCTCATGTTGCCCGAACCGGAAGTGCCATCGCCGCCATCCAGTTTGATGGCCAGGTAACCGAATGCATCAACACCAACGCCGACAGTACCTTGGGTGTAGCCGGAGTTGTAGGTGCCCCAGAGACCTTGGGTCCAGTCTTTGACGTCGCGGGCGCCGTCTTTGTTGTCACGGTTGAAGTAGTAGTTGCGGACCAGCAAGTTCAACGAGCTGTCTTCAACAAAACCTTTGGCTTCAGCCTGGTCACTTACGAAAGGTGCGGCCGTAGCCACTTGAGTACTGGCTGCTGCTGCAACTGCCAGTGCGATCATGCTCCACTTCATCACGCGCATCGTGATTTGCTCCTTTGGTTTTAGAAGAGTACTGCCGTCCCACCTGTTTTATTATCTGGGCGGCTCTTTCTTTTTGTGTCGGCGCAAACTTATATCACGCCGACCATGTTGGCGATACTTGCGTATCTATCCTTTCAGCTTCTTTACGACCCCGTCGCAAACAGCTTGGTAGATGTCGCAAATTTACAGCCCCAATGCAACCGGAATGACAACGTCATCGCTGTTTTCCAAGGCGTGAGCATCGGTAAAAAGAGTCCCTGGTGAAACGTTTGAATCTCCATCGGGCAACCCTGCCACTGTTTTTATTTGCCTGAAGGCTTCCACTTCCAGTGGTTGCATTGCAGGCGATGTGAGTGTGAATGCAACAAGCGTGCACAAATCAGAAAACTGCTGTTTTTTTTTCTGAACGCCTGCGTGTTACCGTAAAAACCTCATAAAACCGGGGGTTACAAGCACCTTTTAATGGGGCTTGACGCCACGGTTTGCATCGTGTTGCGCCCTCCTGGCCGACTGCGTGACAAACAAAAACGTTACCGGTTCACCCCGCCAGTGGGTAATTGGCGGATACCCGACGCACTCAGCGTAGACGCACTGTGCGGTTTTGGTGCAAAAAATTTTAATCGCTGTACTGAATTCATACAGCATGACTGCTGAGTGATTGCGAACAGGTCGTTGTCTGTCAGTCATTTCAGCGTTTTTTGCATGATCATCGGTTCTGTAATGGTGCGCCCTTGCGAAAAATGTCTCATGTCGGGGCGCGCATTCTGCAGGTCGCTCGAATTTCGATGGGCCTTCGGCCGTGGTTCGTCGTGAAGGCGGTGGTGTTCACAGGTATGCTGCCGTCCTGTCGCTTGGTGCGTCGTCCTGCGTGGAGGGGCGCTAAGCTGAAAATGATGACTAGACGGGAGTGCGCGCAGTGTTCGCTTTAGATCCACGACTTCAACAAGACACGTTACCGATCGGGGATTTCCCGCTCAGCCGGTTGCTGTTGTCCAATGATTCGAACTACCCGTGGTTCATCCTGGTACCTCGTCGCGACGATATCAGCGAGATATTTCAGTTGGATGTCGCTGATCAGGTGCAGCTCTGGAAGGAAACGACTGCGCTGGCGGAAATGCTCAAGGACTCGTTCGACGCGGATAAATTGAACGTCGCGGCCCTGGGTAACGTCGTCAGTCAGTTACACATGCATGTGATTGTGCGCAAGCGTGAGGATGCCGCCTGGCCAGCCCCGGTCTGGGGCAAGCACCCGGCGAAGCCTTACAGTGCAGAGCAGATCGCGGTGATTCGCGAGCGGCTGCGCCTGGTGTTGACCGATGATTTTACGTTTCTGGAGGGTTGAATCATGAGCCTGGAAGAACGCGTTACCGATCTGGAGAGCCAGCTGGCCTTTCAGGATGACACCATCCAGGCATTGAGCGATGTGCTGGCGACGCAGCAGCGTGCCGTTGAGCGTCTGCAACTGCAAATGGCGGCCTTGCTCAAGCGCCAGGAGGAAATGGCCGGCCAGTTCGAAACGTTCGAAGAAGAAGCGCCACCGCCGCATTACTGAACATGCAGGCGTAAAAAAACCGCGAGCAGCCTGGCTGTTCGCGGTTTTTTTTAGCCTTGAATCAGCGTCGCGGAAGAGCGGCGATCACGTCTTCGGCTTGCAGGCCCTTGTCACGATTCATGACGGAGAACTCCACGCGCTGGCCTTCGACCAGGACGCGATGACCCTCGCCACGAATGGCCCGGAAATGCACGAAAATATCATCGCCGGAATCACGGGAAATAAACCCGAAGCCTTTGGAAGTGTTGAACCACTTCACGGTGCCGGTATCGCGGTTGGTCATGTCATAGCTTGGCGAAGCGGTGGCCGGTGAAGATTTGTAGAAGCTGATGGCCAGATGAAGAAGCACGGCGATCAGGGCCGCCACCAGGCTGAACAGTACGGCAGGTTGACCGGCGATGACAGGCATCGGCGCGAGCAGCGTCAGGGTTTGCAATACGACAGTCAGAACCAGCAGGGCGCTGACCAGGTTTTGCAGTTGATGACGCGGGCCTTTGTTCCAGTAAGGGATTACAGGTGCGAGGGTAAGGTTGAGCAGGCCGAAAAAGGCCAGGTAAAGCGCATCGGGTTGTTGCAGGTAAGGAACAGCTTCGGATCGCAGGCTAGGGATGAAGGACAGCAGCAGGGCCGCTGCGCCCATTAGCAGGTGGACGATTTTCAACATTTTGATTAACTCACGTTAAGACGGATCACAAGGAAGAGCTGATGGAGCACGGTTCGCTTCAGAACAATAAGAGGCGTTGAGCACGTACTCGTTATCAGCCTATGCGCAACGCCCGGAAAAATAGGGCTTTGCGACACACTGCCTATTTAACAGCAAAGCTTGCGGCTACTCAAATCAGGGAGTCCAGCGGTGCATCGGGGGCGATATGTCGCAGGGAGCGGGGGCATTCCCGCCTGCGGTGTGGCGACAGGCTTGCTAGAGTGGTCCTGCACCTGTCGGATGAATTTGATCACCTTTAGGGGAAAAGCATGGCAATCGATATCGGTATCAGTGAAGAGGATCGCAAGTTCATCGTCGACGGACTTTCGCGTCTGCTGTCGGACACTTATGTACTTTATTTGAAAACCCATAATTTCCACTGGAATGTCACCGGTCCCATGTTTCGGACCCTGCACCTGATGTTCGAGGAGCAATATAACGAGTTGGCCCTGGCGGTCGATTCGATTGCCGAGCGCATTCGCGCGCTGGGCTTTCCTGCTCCGGGTGCCTATTCCATTTATGCGCGCCTTTCTTCTATCAAGGAGGAACCGGGCGTGCCCAGCGCAGAAGGCATGATCAAGCAACTGGTCGAAGGGCAGGAGGTCGTCACGCGTACGGCGCGGGGGATCTTTCCCCTGCTCGACAAAGTCAGCGACGAGCCCACGGCGGATTTGCTGACCCAGCGTATGCAGGTTCACGAGAAAACCGCATGGATGTTGCGCGCCTTGCTGGATGAGTAACGCGTTCAGTGCGCGGATGGAGCCTTGCAGGTGTTATCCGCGCGCTGTCGTTTCGGCCTCTCTTCGTTGAATGATCTTACGTCAGTAGGTGTAGGAAATTGTCCGGACTAGGACGGTCTCCATGATCCGCCTTCAGTTGTTGGCTTATCCTACGTGGATGGTCAAAAAGTCATCTGGATATAACTTTGCGCCTGCGCTTTTATAAGAATCACAGCATGACTCTTATAAGAACCAGGGATGGCAAAGGAGTGTCAACGGTATGGTTTATGAAGACAGGCGAAGCGAGGGGAGGAACGGTTCATTCAAGGATGTAAGGATCGATCCGTTTGTCAGTGAGTTCGATATGGGCCTGGCCCAGCCATTATCCCGATCCGTACGCTTGAATGGCTTTGCCACCTGCTTGCGGCTTGAGCAGGTGTATTGGGATATTTTGGGGGAAATGGCCAGGATCAATTGCTGTTCGGTCAGTGCGTTGTTGTCTCACGTGGATCGAGAAGTGCATTTGCGTCACGGCGGGGTGAAGAATTTCAGCGGGCTGGTGCGGGTTGTCTGCGTTGTGCACAGCCTGAAGGAAGGGAGTTGCGTCGTCATGGCCTAGCCGTGATGGCGGAATGCATCGTGTGTCAGTCTGTGCAGTCTTACGGCTGCACAGGCTGCATTTAATGGATATAATCCCGCTCTTTGCCGCAAAACCCAGCGTGCGCGGTAGCAATCTGATCGCCGAGACAACCCCCATGCCGATGTACGACTATCAATGTGCTTCCTGTGGTCATCAGTTGGAAGCCATTCAAAAGATCAGCGCAGCACCGCTGGTCGACTGCCCTGCCTGCCAGGCGCCAGAGCTCAAGAAGATGCTGTCCATGCCGGGCTTCCGCCTTAGCGGCACCGGCTGGTACGAAACCGATTTCAAGACCGGTTCCAAGAAGAACCTGGCCGGCGGCGATAAAGCCGACTAGGGTCTGGAACCTGAGTTGAACGACACGTGCGAGCTCTTGCACCATCCCGTGTGCAAGGCCTCTAACCGAATTTCGAATTACGAGAAGTGAAACCACTACCATGATGCGCAGCCATTATTGCGGCCAACTGAACGAAAGCCTGGAAGGCCAGGAAATTACCCTTTGCGGATGGGTTCACCGTCGCCGTGACCACGGTGGGGTGATTTTCCTCGATATCCGTGATCGTGACGGTCTGGCCCAGGTGGTGTTCGACCCGGACCGCGCTGAAACCTTCGCCGCCGCCGACCGCGTGCGCAGCGAATACGTGGTTAAAGTGACCGGCAAGGTCCGCCTGCGTCCGGCCGGTGCCGGCAACGCCAACATGGCGTCGGGCATGATCGAAGTGCTGGGCTACGAGCTGGAAGTACTGAACGAATCGGAAACCCCGCCGTTCCCGCTCAACGAATATTCCGAAGTGGGCGAAGAAACCCGTCTGCGCTATCGCTTCCTTGACCTGCGTCGCCCGGAAATGGCCGAGAAGCTGCGTCTGCGTTCGCGCATGACCACCAGCATCCGTCGTTACCTCGACGAGAACGGTTTCCTCGACGTCGAAACGCCGATCCTGACCCGTGCCACCCCTGAAGGCGCACGTGACTACCTGGTGCCGAGCCGTACTCACGCTGGCTCGTTCTTCGCCTTGCCGCAATCGCCACAGCTGTTCAAGCAGCTGCTGATGGTGGCCGGCTTCGACCGTTACTACCAGATCGCCAAGTGCTTCCGCGACGAAGACCTGCGTGCCGACCGTCAGCCTGAATTCACCCAGATCGACATCGAAACCAGCTTCCTCGATGAAAAAGACATCATGGGCCTCACCGAAGGCATGATCCGCAACCTGTTCAAGGAAGTGCTGGATCTGGAATTCGGTGAATTCCCGCACATGACCTTCGAAGAGGCCATGCGTCGTTACGGTTCCGACAAACCGGACCTGCGTAACCCGCTGGAACTGGTGGACGTTGCCGATCAACTGAAAGAAGTCGACTTCAAGGTCTTCAGTGGCCCGGCCAACGATCCGAAATGCCGTATCGCTGCCCTGCGTGTTCCTGGCGCAGCGAGCATGCCGCGCAAGCAGATCGACGACTACACCAAGTTCGTCGGCATCTACGGTGCCAAGGGCCTGGCGTACATCAAGGTCAACGAGCGCGCCAAAGGCGTTGAAGGCCTGCAGTCGCCAATCGTCAAGAACATCCCTGAAGCCAACCTCAACGTGATCCTCGATCGCGTTGGCGCAGTGGATGGCGACATCGTGTTCTTCGGTGCCGACAAAGCCAAGATCGTCAGCGAAGCCTTGGGTGCACTGCGGATCAAGGTCGGTAACGACCTGGACCTGCTGACCTGCAAGTGGGCGCCAATGTGGGTCGTCGACTTCCCGATGTTCGAAGAAAACGACGACGGCAGCTTCACTGCCTTGCACCACCCGTTCACCGCGCCGAAATGCACCCCGGAAGAGCTGGAAGCCAACCCGGCGACCGCCCTGTCCCGTGCCTACGACATGGTTCTGAACGGCACCGAGCTGGGTGGCGGTTCGATCCGTATCCACCGCAAGGAAATGCAACAGACGGTATTCCGCCTGCTGGGTATCAACGAAGCGGAACAGGAGGAGAAATTCGGCTTCCTGCTCGACGCCCTGAAATACGGCGCGCCGCCGCACGGTGGTCTGGCCTTCGGTCTGGACCGTCTGGTGATGCTGATGACCGGCGCCCAGTCGATCCGTGAAGTGATCGCCTTCCCGAAAACCCAGAGTGCTGCCGACGTGATGACGCAAGCACCGGGTGTGGTCGATGCCAAGGCATTGCGCGAACTGCACATTCGTCTGCGCGAAACGCCAAAGGCTGAGTAAGGCTGACCCTGAAGGCGCATCCTCATGGGATGCGCCTTTTCTTCAGGTCGAGATTTTTTGTTTGCTGGCCGGCACTCCGTGTGTGGCGGGCAATGTTTCAAAGAGAATTCGGAGCGAGTTATGGCGGGTCATTCCAAGTGGGCGAACATCAAGCACCGCAAAGAACGTCAGGATGCCAAGAAGGGCAAGATTTTCACCAAGTGGATTCGTGAACTGACCGTTGCTGCCCGTCAGGGCGGCAGTGATCCGGGCTCCAACCCGCGTCTGCGACTGGCCCTGGACAAGGCGCTGGGCGCGAACATGAGCCGCGACATCATCGATCGCGCGGTGGCTCGAGGTGCCGGTGCAGCCGACACCGATGACATGGTCGAGCTGACCTACGAAGGCTACGGCCCGGGCGGCGTGGCGGTGATGGTCGAGTGCATGACCGACAACCGCAACCGCACTGCAGCGGCTGTTCGCCATGCGTTCAGCAAGTGCGGCGGTAACCTGGGTACCGACGGTTCCGTGGCTTATCTGTTCGAGCGCAAAGGGCAGATTTCCTTCGCGCCGGGCGTGGATGAAGACGCCTTGATGGAAGCGGCGATGGAAGCCGACGCCGATGACGTGGTCACGAACGAAGACGGCTCCATTGACGTGTTCACCTCGTTCGCCGGTTTCTACTCCGTGCGTAACGCTCTGGAAGCCGCCGGTTTCAAAGGTGATGACGCGGAAATCGTCATGCTGCCGACCACCAGTGCCGAACTGGACCTGGAAGGTGCCGAGAAAGTCCTCAAGCTGATCGACATGCTCGAAGACCTGGATGACGTGCAGAACGTCTATTCCAACGCGGATATCCCCGAGTCGGTGGCCGCACAGCTCGGCTAAGGGCTCACACCATCATGTAGGAGCCGGCTCCTACAGATCGGGTCGCTTTCCCGTAATGTGTCATCAGCAGGCCCCACCCTCTTAAGCCGCAGGCGTTATGACTTTAATTCTTGGTATCGACCCCGGTTCGCGCATCACCGGCTATGGCGTGGTACGCGATACGGGGCGTGGCTGCGTGTACGTGGCGTCGGGCTGTATTCGTACCGGTTCCGGCGAGTTGCATGAGCGTTTGCAAATCGTCTATCGCGGCGTGCGTGAAGTCATCCAGACCTACGGCCCGGTGACCATGGGCATCGAAAAGGTGTTCATGGCGCGCAACGCCGATTCCGCGCTGAAACTCGGTCAGGCCCGAGGCGCGGCAATCGTTGCCGGCGCCGAAGAAAATCTGGAAATCGCCGAATACACGGCCACCCAGGTCAAACAGGCAGTAACCGGGACCGGCGCGGCGAATAAAGAGCAGGTGCAAATGATGGTGATGCACATGTTGAAACTCACCAGCAAACCGCAAATCGATGCCTCGGACGCCCTGGCCATTGCCATTTGCCATGCTCACACCCGTTCCAGCCTGTTGCCTCATGGTCTGGGCACGGCACGCAGTCGTGGCGGGCGCCTGCGTCTCTGATAGCATCAGCAGTCATTTTTACGGAATGAGGGTTTTGTGCCTGTGTTGTCGGCGCAACACCCTTGTTCTGTCAGTCGCCAGCCACCGAACTGGCCAACGCTCAAGGATCTGAAACGTGATTGGACGCTTGCGCGGCACACTGGCTGAGAAACAGCCGCCGCACCTGATTCTGGATGTAAACGGTCTGGGGTATGAGCTTGAAGTGCCCATGACCACGCTGTATCGCTTGCCGTCGGTCGGTGAACCGCTGACGTTGCACACCCATTTGGTCGTACGCGAAGACGCGCAGTTACTCTATGGTTTCGCCAGCAAGCGTGAGCGAGACTTTTTTCGCGAGTTGATTCGTCTCAATGGTGTAGGGCCGAAATTGGCCCTGGCGTTGATGTCGAGTCTGGAAGTCGATGAACTGGTACGTTGCGTGCAGTCCCAGGACACCTCGGCCCTGACCAAGGTGCCGGGCGTGGGCAAGAAGACCGCCGAGCGTTTGCTGGTGGAACTCAAGGATCGCTTCAAGGCGTGGGAAACCGTGCCGGCGATGTTTGCCCTGGTGCCAAACCAACCAGGCGGGCCGGATATTGCGCCGGTCGCCACTGCGGAAAATGACGCCGTCAGTGCGCTGATTTCCCTGGGCTACAAGCCGCAGGAAGCCAGCAAGGCGATTTCCGCGATCAAGGAGAAAGGTTTGAGCAGTGAAGACATGATTCGCCGTGCCCTGAAGGGAATGATCTAAGTGATTGAAGCTGATCGTCTGATAGCCGCCACGCCGGGCCCGCGCGACCGCGAGGAAGTCCAGGATCGGGCGATTCGTCCTGTCAGTCTGGCCGAATACATTGGCCAGCCGACCGTTCGCGAGCAAATGGAGCTGTTCATCCAGGCTGCCCGTGGGCGTAACGAATCCCTGGACCACACTTTGATCTTCGGCCCGCCGGGCCTGGGTAAAACCACCCTGGCCAACATCATCGCCCAGGAAATGGGTGTGTCGATCAAAAGCACCTCGGGCCCGGTCCTTGAACGCCCGGGGGATCTGGCTGCGCTGCTGACCAACCTCGAGCCGCACGACGTGCTGTTTATCGACGAAATCCATCGGCTGTCGCCGATTGTCGAAGAAGTGCTGTACCCGGCCATGGAAGATTTCCAGCTCGACATCATGATCGGCGAAGGCCCGGCTGCCCGTTCGATCAAGCTGGATCTGCCGCCGTTCACGTTGGTGGGGGCGACGACGCGCGCCGGCATGCTGACCAACCCGCTGCGCGACCGCTTCGGCATCGTCCAGCGTCTTGAGTTCTATAGCACCGCCGACCTGGCGACGATTGTCAGCCGTTCGGCGAACATTCTTGGCTTGCCACTGGATCCCGAAGGCGCATTCGAAATCGCCCGCCGGGCTCGTGGCACTCCGCGGATCGCCAACCGACTGTTGCGCCGGGTGCGTGATTTCGCCGAAGTTCGCGCCAAGGGCCACATCACCAAACCGATTGCCGATCTTGCCTTGAATCTGCTGGATGTCGACGAGCGTGGCTTCGATCACCAGGACCGGCGTCTGCTGCTGACCATGATCGAGAAGTTCGACGGTGGACCGGTGGGCGTCGACAGTCTGGCCGCCGCGATCAGCGAAGAACGGCACACCATTGAGGACGTGCTGGAACCGTACCTGATCCAGCAAGGCTACATCATGCGCACGCCGCGGGGGCGGGTGGTCACCCGGCATGCGTACCTGCACTTTGGTTTAAACATTCCGTCACGATTGGGCGAGATGCCCGTGGTAGACGAGTTCCTTGATGCAGTGGACGATTAATTAATCTTTGCGCGCTTATTTTTCGGGCATTGTGCTGTCCCAGGACCGTACTTTCGCGAGAAAGCCGCAGATCAATGAAAAACAGTTGCCTGGCCGGATTGGCAACCTGAGGAGTAAGCACTAGAGTATGCGCGCGCAAAACGGGCTTGAGCCTTTCGCACATCGTTGTCGCGTTTATTACGAGGACACCGATGCGGGCGGCATCGTGTATTACGTTAATTACCTCAAGTTTATGGAACGGGCTCGAACCGAGCGGCTCCGGGAGCTGGGCTTTGCCCAATCCCAGCTGGCAGGGGAGGACCTGTTGTTTGTCGTGCATTCCAGCGAAGCGCGTTACCACGCGCCGGCGCGACTGGACGACGAGCTACTGGTAAGCGCTGAAGTAATCGAATTGAACCGTGTCAGCCTGCGCTTTAAACAGCAGGTCAGGCGAGCCACGGATAATGCGCTGCTCTGTGAAGGGCAGTTTTTGGTGGCCTGTGTGCGCACTGAAAGTTTAAAACCCCGGGCCATTCCCGAAGCTCTACGTGCGGCCTTTGCCGACGTGAGCGGCGCGGGTACACACTCAAAGCAGGAGATAAAGCGTGGAAGCTAACGTCGTCGACCATTCCTCCATGTGGAGCCTGGTCAGCAATGCCAGTATCGTGGTGCAACTGGTAATGCTGATCCTGGTAGCCGCATCGGTGACCTCATGGATCATGATCTTTCAGCGCAGCAACTTGCTGCGCGCCGGTCGACGCGCCCTGGAGAGCTTCGAAGAGCGCTTCTGGTCGGGTATCGACCTGTCCAAACTGTACCGTCAGGCCGGCAGCAACCCGGACCCGGATTCGGGCGTCGAGCAGATCTTCCGTGCCGGCTTCAAGGAATTCTCCCGTCTGCGTCAGCAGCCAGGCGTTGACCCGGAAGCGGTCATGGAAGGTGTGGCCCGCGCCATGCGCGTCGCCATCTCCCGCGAAGAAGAAAAGCTCGAGCAGAGCCTGCCGTTCCTCGCCACCGTCGGTTCCGTCAGCCCTTACATCGGTCTGTTCGGTACGGTCTGGGGCATCATGAACTCCTTCCGTGGCCTGGCAACTGCCCAGCAAGCGACCCTGGCCACTGTGGCTCCAGGTATCGCCGAGGCACTGATTGCAACTGCGATCGGCCTGTTCGCCGCCATCCCTGCCGTTATCGCTTACAACCGTTTTGCCGCTCGCAGCGAAACGCTGATCGGCCGTTACTACACCTTCGCCGATGAATTCCAGGCGATCCTGCACCGCAAAGTGCACACCAGCGAAGAATAAGCAGGTAATTTCCAATGGCTTTAATCGCTCGAGCTCGCAAAAAGCGCAAGCCGGTTGCCGAGATGAACGTAGTGCCTTACATCGACGTGATGCTGGTACTGCTGGTCATCTTCATGGTGACCGCGCCGATGCTCAATCAGGGCGTGAAAGTTGATCTGCCCAAGGTTTCCAGCGAAGCCTTGCCGCAGGACAACAACACCCAGGTCCTGACCATTTCGATCAAGGCTGACAAGACCTACTACTGGAACCTTGGCAGCGAAGTCGACACTGAAAAGCAGCAGGACAGGGCAATGACCTTGCCTCAGATGACTGATGCGGTGACCAAGATCATTCGCGCCGGGACTGAAGGCGGCAAACGTACCCAGGTGTTCATCCGCGGCGACAAAACCGTCGATTACGGTTCCGTCATGGGTGCCATGGGCGGATTGCAGAAGGCCGGGGTCGGTAATGTTGGCTTGATTACCGAGGCACCCTGATGCAGCAAATGCGAGAGCCATCCGCCTCGGAAAGCTACTTCTGGCCTAGTGTCCTGGCGATTGTCTTGCACGTGCTGGTTTTCGGCATGCTGTTCGTCAGTTTTGCCTTCACGCCGGAGCTGCCGCCGGCCAAGCCGATTGTCCAGGCGACCCTGTACCAACTGAAGTCGAAAAGTCAGGCGACCACCCAGACCAATCAGAAGATTGCGGGTGAGGCGAAGAAATCCGCCGCGCGCCAGACCGAAGTCGAGCAGATGGAACAGAAGTTGATCGAGCAGGAAGCGATCAAGGCTGCGGAACAAAAGAAGGAAGACGCGGCTCAAAAAGCCGAAGAATCCAAGAAGGCCGACGAGACCAAGAAAGCGGAAGAGGCTAAAAAGGCTGATGAAGCCAAAAAAGCCGATGAAGCGAAGAAGACCGCCGAGGCCAAAAAGGCTGAAGAGAAACAATTGGCTGATATAGCCAAGAAGAAGTCTGAAGAAGAAGCCAAGAAGGCTGCTGAAGAAGAGGCCAAGAAAGCGGCCGCTGAAGAAGCCAAGAAAAAGATCGTCGAAGACGCGAAGAAGAAAGCCGCGGAAGACGCCAAGAAGAAATCTGAAGCTGAAGAGGCGAAGAAGAAAGTCGCCGAAGATGCGAAGAAGAAAGCTGCTGCCGATGCTGCGAAAAAGAAATCGCAGGAAGCGGCACGTAAATCCGCCGAAGAGAAAAAGGCTCAGGCCCTGGCAGATTTGCTTTCCGACACGCCTCAGCGTCAGCAGGCCTTGGCGGATGAGCAGGGTGACGAAGTCGCCGGCAGTTTCGATGACCTGATTCGTGCTCGTGCAGCGGAAGGCTGGGCTCGTCCACCTTCGGCACGCAAAGGCATGACGGTCGTGTTGCAAATCGGCATGTTGCCGGACGGTACGGTGACTTCGGTCAGCGTGTCCAAGTCCAGTGGTGACGGTCCGTTTGACGCGTCGGCAGTTGCTGCGGTCAAGAATATTGGACGTTTGACAGAAATGCAGGGAATGAAGCCGAGTGATTTCGCTCCGTATCGTTCATTCAAGATGACATTCACACCTGAGGATCTAGCCTTGTGAGAAACCTTCTTCGAGGAATGCTTGTCGTGATCTGCTGCCTGGCAGGGATTGCGACGGCAGATGAAAAAAACATTCTGGTCACCAGCGGCAGCGATCGGGCTACTCCGATCGCCGTCGTACCGTTTGGCAACCAGGGCGGCAGCGTGTTGCCGGACGACATGGCCGAAATCATCGGTAACGACCTGCGCAACTCGGGTTACTACTCGCCGATTCCAAAGCAGAACATGATCAGCCAGCCGAGCCAGGCCAGCGAAATCATCTTCCGTGACTTCAAGGCGCTCGGCGCCCAGTACGTCATGGTCGGCAGCATTGCTCCGGCGGGCGGTCGCCTGCAGGTTCAATACGCTCTGTTCAACGTCGCCACCGAACAGCAAGTGCTGACCGGCAGCGTGTCGGGCAGCGTTGATCAACTGCGTGACATGTCGCACTACATCGCGGACCAGTCGTTCGAAAAACTCACCGGTATCAAAGGTGCGTTCTCGACACGTCTGCTGTACGTGACTGCAGAGCGTTTCTCCGAGAAGAACACGCGCTACACGCTGCAACGTTCTGACTATGACGGTGCCCGCGCCGTGACCCTGCTGCAATCGCGCGAGCCGATCCTGTCGCCGCGTTTTGCACCGGATGGCAAGCGCATCGCTTATGTGTCGTTCGAGCAGAAGCGTCCGCGCATCTTCATGCAGAACATCGATACCGGTCGCCGTGAGCAGATCACCAACTTCGAAGGCCTGAATGGCGCGCCAGCCTGGTCGCCGGATGGCAATCGCCTGGCGTTGGTTCTGTCGAAAGACGGTAACCCGGATATCTATGTGATGAACCTGGGTTCGCGTCAGCTGACCCGTGTTACCAACGGTCCTGGCATCAACACCGAACCGTTCTGGGGCAAGGATGGTAATACCCTTTACTTCACCTCCGACCGTGGCGGCAAGCCACAAATCTACAAAACCAGCGCCAGTGGCGGTGGTGCGGAGCGTGTGACTTTCATCGGCAACTACAACGCCAATCCGAAGCTTTCGGCTGATGAAAAGACCCTGGTGATGATTCACCGCCAGGATGGCTTCACTAATTTCAAGGTGGCGGCCCAGGATTTGCAGCGCGGAAGCGTAAAAATCCTCACTGATAGCACTCTGGACGAGTCGCCTACTGTTGCGCCCAACGGCACCATGGTAATCTACGCCACCCGCCAGCAGGGCCGGGGAGTCTTGATGCTCGTGTCCATTAATGGACGCGTAAGGCTCCCGCTTCCTACCGCACAAGGCGAAGTCAGAGAACCTTCCTGGTCCCCTTACCTGAACTGACGCGGCGCTACACGTTGTACTTAACACACTGGGGTTCATTAGGAGTTTCACGATGGAAATGCTGAAGTTTGGTAAATTTGCTGCGCTGGCTCTGGCCATGGCTGTAGCTGTAGGTTGCTCGTCCAAAGGCGGCGACAACGCCGGTGAAGGCGCTGTTGATCCAAACGCTGGTTACGGCGCTAACACTGGTGCCGTTGATGGCTCCCTGAGCGAAGAAGCTGCTCTGCGCGCAATCACCACCTTCTACTTCGAATACGATAGCTCGGACCTGAAGCCAGAAGCCATGCGCGCTCTGGACGTTCACGCCAAAGACCTGAAAGCAAACGGCGCTCGCGTTGTTCTGGAAGGCAACACCGACGAACGTGGTACTCGTGAGTACAACCTGGCACTGGGCGAGCGTCGTGCGAAAGCCGTTCAACGCTACCTGGTACTGCAAGGTGTTTCCCCAGCTCAGCTGGAACTGGTTTCCTACGGCGAAGAGCGTCCAGTTGCTACCGGCAACGACGAGCAGTCCTGGGCTCAAAACCGTCGCGTCGAACTGCGTAAGTAATTCGTCATGCGAACGTGCCGTCGTGCTGTAACTGTTTTGGCTCTCAGCCTCGCACCGCTTGCGGTGTGGGCTGCGGTTCCTGTGGTCGATAATGACTCCGGCTATAACAATAGCGGGAGTAGTTATCCGCCTGCGGGTTACGGTACGAACGGCGCCTATGCCGGGGGAGGGGTTTCGGCCCCTGTCTCGGCACAGGGCGAGCTGTTCAACCAACTGCAATCGATGCAGGAGCAGATCTCGCGCCAACAAGGTGTGATTGAAGTTCTGCAAAATGATGTAGCGCGCATGAAGCAGGAAAACCTGGAGCGATACCAGGATCTTGATCGGCGCATAGGAACCGGCGTTGCACCAGCCGCGACTCCTGAGAATTCTTCTACCGGTGGCGATCTGAATGCCCCCGGCGCAGCAGCGGGTGCAGGGGCGGCAGCCGCTCAGGCTCCTGCCGCGGGTAGCGAGCCGGCGGATCCAGCGAAGGAAAAACTGTATTACGATGCAGCCTTCGACTTGATCAAGGCCAAGGATTTCGACAAGGCCAGTCAGGCTTTCTCCGCTTTCCTGCGCAAATACCCGAACAGCCAATACGCGGGCAATGCCCAGTACTGGTTGGGCGAAGTAAACCTGGCCAAAGGCGATCTGCAAGGTGCAGGTCAGGCATTTGCCAAGGTTTCGCAGCTGTACCCAAAGCACAACAAAGTGCCTGATTCGCTGTACAAGCTGGCTGATGTAGAACGCCGCCTCGGTCATCCCGACAAGGTAAAAGGCATTCTGCAACAGGTTGTGTCCCAATATCCGGGCACTTCCGCCGCTCAGCTGGCCCAACGTGATCTGCAACGCATGTAAGCCTGCTTGACCCATTTCGAAGAAACCCGCGCTTGTCGCGGGTTTTTTCGTTAGAATTCACGCCCTTTTTATGAAATACGCTTTTTGGGGCCTGCGCGTTGGCGAGGTTCCTTGAAGTGCTGACGGAGGCGGACAGCCTGTTTAGCTGTTACGCCCGTGGCGACTATGCAAGACACATTGAGAATCACCGAAGTTTTCTACTCGTTGCAGGGGGAAACGCGGACTGCCGGGCTGCCCACAGTATTTGTGCGCCTGACCGGTTGCCCATTGCGTTGCCAATACTGCGACAGCGCCTATGCGTTCACTGGCGGTACTGTCCGAACGCTCGACGACATCCTCGAGCAAGTGGCCGGTTTCCGCCCGCGTTATGTGTGTGTCACCGGCGGAGAGCCGCTGGCGCAACCTAATGCCATCCCATTGCTCAAGCAGTTGTGCGACGCCGGTTACGAAGTGTCACTGGAAACCAGTGGTGCGCTTGATATCTCGGCGGTAGATTCACGCGTGAGTCGCGTTGTCGACCTGAAAACCCCGGGTTCGAAGGAAGCGCATCGCAACCGCTATGAGAACATCGAGCTGCTCACCCCCAACGACCAGGTGAAGTTTGTCATCTGCTCGCGGGAAGACTACGACTGGGCCGTGTCGAAGCTGATTCAGTACGGTCTGGATCGCCGAGCCGGTGAAGTGCTGTTCTCGCCAAGCCACCATGACCTGAATGCTCGGGATCTGGCTGACTGGGTGGTGGCGGACAACCTGCCAGTACGTCTGCAACTGCAGCTGCATAAATATCTTTGGAATGACGAGCCGGGGCGCTGATATGACTGAACAAACGAATACTGCTGAAAAACGTGCGGTCATCCTGCTGTCCGGCGGCCTCGACTCGGCGACGGTCGTGGCCATGGCTCGCGCTGAAGGCTACAGCTGCTACACGATGAGCTTCGATTACGGTCAGCGGTCTCACGCTGAATTACACGCCGCTGAGCGTGTTGCCCGGGACTTGGGTGTGGTCGAGCACAAGGTCATCGGTTTGAACCTGAACGGCATCGGTGGCTCGGCACTGACCGACAGCAGCATTGATGTGCCGGAAGAGGCAGGTGAAGGCATCCCTGTGACTTACGTGCCTGCTCGCAACACCGTGTTTCTGTCCCTGGCGCTAGGCTGGGCCGAAGTGCTCGGGGCGCGCGACATCTTCATTGGCGTTAACGCTGTCGATTACTCCGGCTATCCGGATTGCCGTCCTGAGTTCATCGAGTCCTTCGAGCGCATGGCCAATCTGGCGACCAAGGCCGGTGTCGAAGGCAATGGCTTCCGCATTCAGGCGCCCCTGCAAAACCTGAGCAAGGCGCAGATTGTCCAGGCGGGCGTGAAGCTCGGCGTCGATTACGGTCTGACCGTTTCCTGCTATCAGGCGGACGATAAAGGCTACGCGTGCGGCAAATGCGACAGCTGCCGACTGCGTGCGGAAGGCTTCGCAGCAGCCGGAATCAGCGATCCAACACCTTATTTTTGATTTATTTCAAATTAGGTGTTGAATAGTCCTTAAAAATCAGTATTATACGCGCCACCACACAGCGGGTCGTTAGCTCAGTTGGTAGAGCAGTTGGCTTTTAACCAATTGGTCGTAGGTTCGAATCCCACACGACCCACCATTTTTATAGCAGTTTTAAAAGTCTGGAAGGCCCACGAAAGTGAGGATTTCCGGATTTTTTTTTGCCTGGAAGAAAGTGCGCGGCGCGGACGGAGCAGAGGTGTATGGCTTTCGTAGGCGTGTGACTTCGTAAGGGCCATGGCAGGCGCCATTTTCGACATGGATGTTCAGAATGACAGGCTCATCTGACATACTGTGACAAAGTGGAATTGGCAGAGACATAAAGAGATGAAAGCCCGGATCGGGGCTCTCCTTCTGCCGTCCAGGCAATAGGGTTTCAACTTTTTCTCACCGTGGTTTTCATTGAAACTCCGAAAACCTAATGAGCCAAGGCCAAAACTTACCCAGTCGGAGCAGGCATGAGCACTGAAAAAATACTCTTCAATCGTCCATACATGACGGGTAAAGAGCTGTACTACATCGCAGAAGCCAAGTTTGGGAATATGCTGGCGGGTGATGGCTCCTTCACCAAGCGTTGTCATCAATGGATTGAACAAAGCACGGGCTGTAATACCGCGCTCCTCACTCATTCATGCACCGCCGCACTTGAAATGGCTGCATTGTTGCTGGATATACAGCCTGGCGATGAAGTGATCTTGCCTTCCTATACGTTCGTTTCAACCGCCAATGCCTTTGTACTGCGCGGTGCGATCCCTGTATTTGTGGATATTCGTAAAGATACATTGAATCTGGATGAGAAGCTGATTGAAGCAGCCATTACTCCCCGGACCAAAGCTATTGTTCCTGTTCATTATGCGGGCGTGTCCTGTGAGATGGATACGATCATGCATATTGCTCGCAAGCATGGTCTCAAAGTAGTGGAGGATGCTGCCCAGGGTGTAATGTCCAGCTATAAGGGGCGTGCACTTGGGAGTATTGGTGATCTCGGTGCATTCAGCTTTCACGAAACAAAGAATGTGATTTCGGGTGAGGGCGGTGCGCTTTTAGTTAACGAGCCACAGCTTTCGTTGCGCGCTGAAATTATTCGTGAGAAAGGCACTGATCGCAGTCGCTTCTTTCGTGGGCTGGTAGATAAATATACCTGGCAGGAAGTAGGTTCTTCATTTTTGCCAGGAGAGTTGATTGCCGCATTTCTTTGGGCTCAACTGGAAGAGGCCAAAAGTATCACCGATCGACGATTGGCAGTCTGGGACTACTATCATGCTGCCCTTGCTCCTTTGGAGCAAAAGGGCTTGTTGCGTCGTCCAATTGTGCCGGAAGACTGTCAGCACAATGCGCATATGTACTACGTGTTGCTGGCGCCAGGTGTTGATCGACAGGCTGTCCTGGAAGCGTTGAAGCAAAACGATATATCCGCAGTATTCCATTATGTTCCTCTTCATTCGTCACCAGGCGGCCTGCGCTACGGACGAGTTCATGGTTCCATGGACAATACGGATGCACTTTCAGAGTCTTTATTGCGACTACCTCTTTGGGTCGGCTTGGCACCAGAGCAGCAAGATAAAGTCGTGGACGTCTTGGCGCGGGCTATTAGTTAATCTACGTGTTTTGTGAAGAGTTGCAGTGAGATTCAATGGCGAACAGGGTGCCATTCGTGGCATCCGTGCCTATGGTGCGTGAGGTTAATATCTCCGGAACAGGCATATTGAAGTTCGTTTTCATAACAGAGATTTAGACATTATGTTTTTTGCGGTGCTAAAGCAGGTATCTGAAAGAATTTCGGCCAGTTTGGCTCTGAAGATAGTTTTTGTGGTGCTGGCATATTTGTCTTACGCCTTTCCCATGATTTACGCCTACTTTGAATCTGTCAATTTCATCTATGTAAACGCCTGGGATGAGGAGACTTATCTTAGCTATCAAGGCGCATTGGGTTCTTTGACAGTGCCTGGGTATTGGGCATCCGGGGCGATCGTTTATACCCTACAGAATCTGGGGTTGAGTGGGGGGGAAATCAATATTCTGTTTGATTGTCTCTTGACGCCAGCCACATTTTTCTTGCTTGTATTTATTCTTCGTCGGTTGAATGTCAACTATGGGCGGGCATTGATATACGCAGCGATAGTTTTGTTTTCTCCTATTATTTTTAATTTCGGTAATCCGCTTATAGCGCATCTGACCAGGGATTATGGTGTATTCGGTTACGGCTGGGAATATTACCAATCGGCGTTGAGAACGCCGGAGCCACAGTTGTCATATTTTTTTGTTGTGTTGGCGGTTTCGGCTTTTTTAAAAACCGGGCGCTTGCTTTGTTTGTTTGTGTTGTTGCCGTTGTTATATTTCTATGTGGGGGTATCTTATGCGTACTTCCTCGTCTGTGGTTTTATCTTGCTGCATTCATGGTTCTTTAATAAGAGCCTGAGCTATTTGCGAATAGGTATCGCCTGCGTGGCGTCTTATTTGGCTATGTCTTTCGGTTTTATGTTTTTTGATTTTCTGTTTTTGTCAAAAGATCCATTTATTTCCGCGATGTCGGATGGTTATATAAAAAGCCATGTGCCGATGTTGCCAGTTTCCGGCCTTGTAGCGCTTGGTTTTTTCTTGGTTCAGATTGCTCTTTCCCGTCGATACGCGATAAAAGACACTTGGCATCTATATAGCCAGTTTTTTATTGCTCTTTCGTTGTTCCTTGTTTGTAATGTGCACGTTGTCTCTGGGGTTATGCTGTCGTACAAGAATTATATTGATTACTCCACCAGTCTTGTGGCTGGGGTGGCAATAATTATTTTTCTTGATTTTCTAAGGTGTCATGCGATCAACGGTGCGAGGCTTGCTTGTTTTGCTGTCGCCTCGATTATTTTATATCTTACGTTCAAGGCTTATGGGTTCAACTTCAGTGAACGGGAGTACACGTATTTCCGTGGTTTGCAGTTCAAATCGGTTGAAGAATATAAGGCAGCCTCAGGCGATCCGATGTCGATCGTTATTCAAGACAGTGATTTGTCTGCCAAGCTGCCTTACTCGGTTTCGATGATGGCGGTGCCACTATTCTCCTATCAGTACAACTTTCCTTTGGTTGCTAACGGATGTCGTGCTGTTCTTGAACGAATGGAAACAGTTGCCGATACTTTGAAGAGCCGTTCACAAGGCGATTCATCGTTGAAAGTTGACTATTTTGACGCTTCGATCAAAGCGTTTTCGGGACAGAAGTATGTGCCGCTTGAAAAGCAAAGGGATTTCCCCGCAAACGTGATTTGCAAAAAACTGCCCATGGATGGGGATGTCAAAGTGCTAGATGCTCAATTCAAGGATAACGGCTGGATCACCATCAAGTTATTTTGATTCGTGCACCGAAAAGCGGTGGTGGCCGGGTTTTTAATCGTCCGCCACCACTCAATCTGTTAGTACTGGCAGATTTCTCGCTTCAAGAATCATGACCGGCAAGGCGTTGTGTATCGGAATCAGCTTGAAATGGTCTTTTGTCTCCAGGGGATATTCTGTAGCCTTGCGCAGCTTCAACGCTGTCCATGCCTGATGAATACTCACTTTCCCGGCGGTACCCCTGAAGGGTCCGGAGCCGGGTGTATACTCGACTTTCGCGCGTAAGCGCTTGCAGGTCTTGCGAACATGACGCAGATTTCCGAACGCCTTCTGGTTCAAGCCCACCTCGACGCCAAGCAGCCCAAGCCGCTGACGGTCGAGGAAGAGGCCTATTATCGCGCTGCCATTGCTGCCGAGCTCAAGGCTCAGGACGCGGTGCTGGTTGCACACTTCTATTGTGATCCGGTTATTCAAGCCCTGGCTGAAGAAACCGGTGGCTGTGTCTCCGACTCGCTGGAGATGGCCCGTTTCGGCAATGCTCACCCGGCCAAGACCGTTGTGGTCGCCGGTGTGAAATTCATGGGCGAAACCGCCAAGATCCTCAACCCTGAAAAACGTGTGCTGATGCCGACCCTGGAAGCGACCTGTTCGCTGGACCTGGGTTGCCCGGTGGACGAGTTCTCGGCGTTCTGCGATCAGCACCCGGAACGTACCGTGGTGGTGTATGCCAACACCTCGGCAGCGGTCAAGGCCCGGGCGGACTGGGTTGTGACCTCAAGTTGTGCGCTGGAGATCGTTGAAAGCCTGATGGATAACGGCGAAACGATCATCTGGGGCCCGGACAAGCACCTGGGCACCTACATTCAGCGCCAGACCGGTGCGGACATGTTGCTGTGGGACGGGGCCTGCATCGTTCACGAAGAGTTCAAGTCCAAGCAGCTCGAAGACATGAAAGCGCTGTACCCGGACGCGGCGATTCTGGTGCACCCGGAATCACCGACGTCGGTGATCGAGCTGGCGGACGCTGTCGGTTCCACCAGTCAGTTGATCGCAGCGGCGCAGAGCCTGCCGAACAAGACGCTTATCGTTGCCACCGACCGTGGCATCTTCTACAAGATGCAGCAGTTGTGCCCGGACAAGGTGTTCATCGAGGCGCCAACAGCGGGTAACGGCGCGGCGTGCCGCAGTTGCGCGCACTGCCCGTGGATGGCGATGAATACGCTTGAGCGCACGCTGAAGGCCTTGAAGGAAGGGGCGAACGAGATCTTTGTCGATCCGGCGTTGATCCCTCAGGCGATTCGCCCGTTGAAGCGGATGCTCGACTTCACTCAGGCTGCGCGGATGAAGCTGGCCGGGAACGCCTGATAGCTGTCAGGCAAATTGAAAAACCTGTGGGAGCGAGCCTGCTCGCGATGGCGGAATGTCAGCAAACATTAATGTCGGCTGACACTCCGTCATCGCGAGCAGGCTCGCTCCCGCAATGGTTTTACGCTATCCGATTATTTGGTCTTCTTCGGGATCCGCACCAGCTGGGTGCCCGAATAGATGTCATGCCAGCTACGTTTCTGTTTGTCGAACAGCGACCAGATGAATCCAAGGCCGACGCACAGCAAGGATGCGATCGACACGACAAAACGCAGCAGTGCCTGCCACAGGCTGATGGATGAGCCATCGGCGTTCTGCACGCGGATGCACCAAACCTGCATGCCCAGGGTCTGCCCGGACCAGGTCCAGAACTTGGCGAAGAAGCCGAACAGCACGAACAGCAACACCGTCGAGAGCAACGGGTCACCGTCCAGCGCGCCGGCTTCGGTCAGGGTGCGCATTTTGTCTTCGCCGATGATCGCCATCTGGATCATCTTGTAGAGGCCGCTGGTGACGATCAGCAGGGCAGTGCACAACAGAAAGTCATAGAACATCGCTGCCAGGCGACGGCCCAGGGTCGCGGCGGGAAAGTCGCCCTGAGGGTTGAGCAGGTGTTTCGACATGGCAGGGCTCTCGACGGAAAAAGAAGCCATTTTACGGATTTACGCGCACAAAAAAGCCCCTGATGTCAGCATCAGGGGCTTTTTCGTAACAGAAGGTTAGGCTTCTGCTTGTACTTCGTCAGCCTGCATGCCTTTCTGGCCTTGCACGGCGATGAAGGTCACTTTCTGGCCTTCTTTCAGGCTCTTGAAGCCGTTGCCCTGAATAGCGCGGAAATGCACGAACAGATCCGGACCGCTTTCTGGAGTGATAAAACCAAAACCTTTCTCGTCGTTAAACCACTTGACGGTACCGCTCTGACGTTGGGACATTTCTTATTTCCTTTGACGCAAAAATTAATGACAGTCTCCTTCTCATGAAAGAGTACTGGGGCTGGTTGCAGGAGAGTAAGAAGACGTCGAACGGGATGTAGCTAACTTGTAGGCTACTGCCCAGGTCACGATTCCAAGCGACCCATGCAAACACAGTGAACAAACTCTACGCCAACTACGGGAGAAAAAACAAGCCCTGTGAGAGGCCCGGTTTTACTCAGGTTGCTGGCCATTAGTGTTTCACTAGTTCCGGCTTATTCGATGCGGCGGTTCAATTGTTTTCGATTGTTATAAGCAGCGTTCATAAACGAAAGCTTGCACTGTTTTATGGCGGTTGCGTTACACATTAGTGCATTGTTAACGCAACCGCGTTACTTATAGAAACAGTCAATCAACCGCGATAGTAGCGTTGTGCAACGAATGGCATTTTGCTTACAAGCAAAGGTACCTTTTTCCCACGAACAATTGCGAACACAGGTGTGTCGATGGCGATGTATGCGCTGTCGAGGTAACCCATGGCCAAAGGACCGCTCAAGGTCGGACCGAAACCGCCGCTGCAAACGCTACCGATGATCTCGCCTGCTTCGTTGACGATCTCTGCACCCTCGCGCACGGGTGTGCGTTCCTGCGGTAACAGGCCTACGCGCTTGCGGCTGACACCGGCTTGCTGCTGGGCGAACACGGTTTCAGCGCCAGGGAAGCCGCCGGCCCGCGCGCCATCGGCACGTCGAGGCTTGGAGATGGCCCACAGCAGGCTCGCTTCAATCGGAGTGGTGTCGGTGTTCATATCGTGGCCGTAGAGGCACAGGCCGGCTTCCAGACGCAGCGAATCACGAGCGCCCAGGCCAATGGCCGCGACTTCCGGTTCGGCCAGCAGGGCGCGGGCCAACGCTTCGGCATTGGCAGCCGGCACGGAGATTTCGAAACCGTCTTCGCCGGTGTAACCCGAGCGGCTGACAAAGCAGTCCACGCCCAGCAACTTCACGCGGGCGAACTGCATGAACGTCATTTTCGCCACTTCCGGCGCCAGGCGCGCGAGCACCGTGACGGCGGCCGGACCTTGCAGGGCCAGCAGTGCGCGCTCTTCGAACAGCGGCTCGATGGTGCATTGGTCGCCGATGTGTTTGCGCAGGTGCGCGAGGTCCTGATCCTTGCAGGCGGCGTTGACCACCAGGAACAGTTCGTCGTTACCGAGGTTGGCGACCATCAGGTCATCGAGGATGCCGCCCGTCTCGTTAGTGAACATGGCGTAGCGCTGCATGCCCACCGGCAGGTCGATAATGTCCACCGGCACCAGGGTTTCCAGGGCCTTGGCGGCATTGGCGCCGGTCAGGCGGATCTGGCCCATGTGCGAAACATCGAACAGCCCGGCCTGATCACGGGTGTGCTGGTGTTCCTTCATGACGCCCAGCGGGTACTGCACCGGCATGTCATAGCCGGCAAACGGCACCATACGGGCGCCGAGTTCGATGTGCAGTGCGTGCAACGGGGTTTTCAACAGTTGTTCGGTGGACATATCCAGCTCCTGAAAAAGTGTGCAGATGCAGTGAGCGCGCATCAGCACTCGATAATGTTGACCGCCAAACCGCCTCGGGCGGTTTCCTTGTATTTGCTTTTCATGTCGGCGCCGGTCTGGCGCATGGTGCGGATGACTTTGTCGAGGGAGACGAAGTGCTGACCGTCGCCACGCAGGGCCATACGCACGGCATTGATGGCTTTCACCGAGCCCATGGCGTTGCGCTCAATGCAAGGCACTTGCACCAGCCCACCGATCGGGTCGCAGGTCAGGCCGAGGTTGTGTTCCATGCCGATTTCGGCGGCGTTTTCCACTTGCTGCACGGTGCCGCCAAGCACTTCGCACAACGCGCCGGCTGCCATCGAACAGGCCACGCCGACTTCACCCTGACAACCGACTTCAGCGCCGGAGATCGAGGCGTTTTCTTTATAGAGAATGCCGATGGCGGCAGCCGTCAGCAGAAAACGTACGACGCCGTCTTCGTTGGCGCCGGGGATGAAGCGCATGTAGTAGTGCAAAACCGCCGGGACGATGCCCGCCGCGCCGTTGGTCGGCGCGGTGACCACGCGCCCGCCATTGGCGTTTTCTTCGTTGACCGCCAAGGCGTACAGGTTGACCCAGTCCAGCACCGACAACGGATCACGCAGCGACGATTCGGGGTTTTTGCACAGTTGCCGATGCAGCGCTGCCGCCCGCCGCTTGACCTTCAAACCGCCGGGCAGGATGCCTTCGTTGCGGCAACCGGCGTCGACGCAATCCTGCATCACTTGCCAGATTTTCAGCAGGCCGGCGCGGGTTTCCGCTTCCGGGCGCCAGGCGCTTTCGTTGGTCAGCATCACCTGGCTGATGGACAGGCCGTAAGTGGTGCAATGACCGAGCAGATCCTTTGCGCTTTTGAACGGGAAGGTCAGTGGTGTCGCATCTTCGACGATACGGTCGGCGCCGGCGGCGTCTTCATCGACGACGAAACCGCCGCCGACCGAGTAGTACTCGCGGCTGCGGATCTGCAGGCCCGCCGCGTCGAACGCGCGAAAGATCATGCCGTTGGGGTGATAGGCCAACGGTTTGCGGATCATCGCCAGGTGTTCTTTCTCGTTGAACGCAATGCTGTGTTCGCCGAGCAGGTTCAAGCGACCGTTGCCACGAATGTCTTGCAGACGGGCGGCGACGGTTTCGGTGTTAACGGTGTCCGGGTGTTCACCTTCCAGGCCAAGCAGCACAGCCTTGTCGCTGCCGTGGCCCTTGCCGGTGGCGCCGAGCGAGCCGTAGAGCTCGACTTTGACGCAGGTGGTCGCGGCCAGCAGCCCTTCACGGCGCAAACCTTCGACGAAACGCGCAGCAGCGCGCATCGGGCCGACGGTATGGGAGCTGGAGGGGCCGATGCCAATCTTGAACAGGTCGAACACGCTTAACGACATGGTTGTTCTCCGGTTTCTTGTTATGAGGAGCACCGCGACCCCGTAGGAGCGAGGCTTGCCCGCGAAGCTTTTGGCGACCTTGATGGCCTCTTCGCGGGCAAGCCTCGCTCCTACGGGTTTTTGTGGCGTCCTAGTGGGGCGAGAGAGTCCGCCCCCTATAGATCAAGCGTAGCTTTCGATCGACGGGCAAGCGCAAACCAGGTTGCGATCACCGAAGACGTTGTCGACGCGACCGACCGGCGGCCAGTATTTGCCTTCGATCAACGACGCGACCGGGTACACCGCTTGCTCACGGCTGTACGGATGGGACCACTCGCCGACCAGTTCCGCCGCAGTGTGCGGCGCGTTTTTCAGCGGGTTGTCGTCCTTGTCCAGGGTGCCGTTTTCCACTGCGCGGATTTCTTCGCGGATGCGGATCATGGCGTCGCAGAAGCGGTCCAGTTCTTCCTTGGATTCGCTTTCGGTCGGCTCGATCATCAGCGTGCCGGCGACCGGGAACGACATGGTCGGGGCGTGGAAGCCGAAGTCGATCAGGCGCTTGGCAACGTCATCGACGCTGATGCCACTGCTGTCTTTCAACGGACGCAGGTCGAGGATGCATTCGTGCGCAACCAGGCCGTTGCTGCCGGTGTACAGCACTGGATAGTGCTCTTCGAGGCGACGGGAAATGTAGTTGGCATTGAGGATCGCCAGTTGCGAAGCGCGCTTGAGACCCGCGCCACCCATCATCCGAATGTACATCCAGGTGATCGGCAGAATGCTCGCGCTGCCGAACGGTGCCGCGCAGACCGCGCCTTCCTTGCGCTCCATCTGGGCGTGGCCCGGCAGGAACGGGGTCAGGTGCGATTTCACGCCGATCGGGCCGACGCCCGGGCCGCCACCACCGTGAGGGATGCAGAAGGTTTTGTGCAGGTTCAGGTGGGACACGTCGCCGCCGAACTTGCCCGGCGCGCAGAGGCCGACCATCGCGTTCATGTTGGCGCCGTCGATGTATACCTGGCCGCCGTTGTCATGAATGATGCCGCAGATTTCGCGGATGCCTTCTTCGAACACGCCGTGGGTCGACGGGTAAGTGATCATCAGCGCCGCGAGGTGTTCGCGGTGCTCGATGGCCTTGGCGCGCAGGTCTTCGATGTCGACGTTGCCACGGGCGTCGCAGGCGGTCACGACCACGCGCATGCCAGCCATGTTGGCGGTGGCCGGGTTGGTGCCGTGGGCGGACGACGGGATCAGGCAGATGTCGCGACGGTCTTCGCCACGGCTCTGGTGGTAAGCACGAATGGCCAGCAGACCGGCGTATTCACCTTGCGAACCGGCGTTCGGTTGCAGCGAGATCGAGTCGTAACCGGTGGCGGCGCAGAGCATCGCTTCCAGTTCGTCGGTCAGTTGCTGGTAACCGGCGCTTTGTTCGGCTGGGGCGAACGGGTGCAGGGCACCGAACTCAGCCCAGGTCACCGGGATCATTTCGCTGGCGGCGTTGAGTTTCATGGTGCACGAACCCAGCGGGATCATGGTGCGATCCAGGGCCAGGTCCTTGTCGGCGAGCTTGCGCAGGTAGCGCATCAGCTCGGTTTCCGAGTGATAACGGTTGAACACCGGGTGGCTGAGGATCGGCGATTGGCGAACCAGTGCAGCCGGGATCGCGCTGACCACTGCCGCTGCGATGGCAGCGAAGTCCGGCAGTGCTTTGCCGTCGGCGAACAAGGCCCACAGGGTTTCGACGTCAGCTTGCGAAGTGGTTTCGTCGAGGGACAGGCCCAGACGCTCGCCATCGACTACGCGCAGGTTGATCTGCTGCGCACGCGCCTTGTCATGCAGTTTGGCGGTGTTGGCGCCGGTGTTCAGGGTCAGGGTGTCGAAGAAGCTGGCTTGCTCGACGGTCAGGCCCAGTGCACTCAAGCCCTTGGCGAGGATCGCGGTCAGGTGATGAATGCGGTTGGCAATCTGCGTCAGGCCTTTCGGGCCGTGATACACGGCGTACATGCTGGCGATGTTGGCCAGTAGAACCTGCGCGGTGCAGATGTTGCTGGTGGCCTTCTCGCGGCGGATGTGTTGCTCGCGGGTCTGCATGGCCAGGCGCAGGGCCGGCTTGCCGAAACGGTCCACGGAGACACCGACCAGACGGCCCGGCATGTCGCGCTTGAACGCATCTTTGGTAGAGAAGTAAGCCGCGTGCGGGCCACCGAAGCCCAGCGGCACGCCGAAGCGTTGTGCGCTGCCGATGGCCACGTCGGCACCGAACTCGCCCGGCGGGGTCAGCACGGTCAGGGCCAGCAGGTCGGCAGCGACGGCAACCAGTGCGTTGGCGGCGTGGAAGCGCTCGGTCAGTGCGCGGTAGTCGAAAACGTCACCGTTACTGGCCGGGTATTGCAGCAGGGCGCCGAAGAACGGCGTCACGTCAGTCAGTTCAAGCTCGTCGCCGACAACCACGTCGATGCCCAACGGCTCGGCACGGGTGCGCAGCACGTCGAGGGTTTGCGGGTGGCAATGCACGGAGGCGAAGAACGCGTGGCTGCCTTTGTTCTTGCTCAGGCGCTTGCAGAAGGTCATGGCTTCGGCGGCGGCAGTGGCTTCGTCGAGCAGCGAGGCGTTGGCGATCGGCAAACCGGTCAGGTCGCTGATCAGGGTCTGGAAGTTCAACAGCGCTTCGAGACGGCCCTGGGAGATTTCTGGCTGGTACGGGGTGTAGGCGGTGTACCAGGCCGGGTTTTCCAGCAGGTTGCGCAGGATCGGCGACGGTGTGTGGGTGCCGTAGTAGCCCTGGCCGATGTAAGTCTTGAACAGCTGGTTCTTGGCAGCGATGCCTTTGATCAACGCCAGGGCGTCGGCTTCGCTCAGGCCGTCTTCGAGGCCGAGCACGCTGGTGCCTTTGATGCTGTCCGGAATGACGCTGGCGCTCAGGGCTTCCAGCGAGTCGAAACCGAGGCTGTTGAGCATCGCTTGCTCATCGCCGGAACGCGGGCCGATGTGGCGCGCGATGAATTCGTTGGCAGTGCTCAGATTGATTTGAGTCATGTGCGTGCTCCTCAGGCTTCGGCGTTGGCTTTGATCAGACGGTCGTAGGCGTCCTGATCCAGCAGTTTGGCGACAGCCGAGGCGTCAGTTGGCTGGAAGCGGAAGAACCAGCCTTCGCCCAGCGGATCTTCGTTGACCAGTTCCGGGCTGCTGTCCAGCGCCGGGTTTACTTCAAGCACTTCACCGTCGAGTGGCATGTACACGCCGCTGGCGGCTTTTACCGATTCCACGGTGGCGGCTTCTGCGCCTTTGTCGTAGGACTGCAGCTCAGGCAGTTGTACGAAAACCACGTCGCCCAAAGCGTTCTGCGCGAAAGCGGTGATGCCGACGGTGACAGAGCCATCAGCTTCGGTACGCAGCCATTCGTGATCTTCAGTAAAACGCAACTCGCTCATGGAAACTCCTAAGGGGGCCAGACTCGTCTGGTGGACGCGATTGAATGCTTGGGCGTAAGCCCTGATTTATGAGTGGTTACTAAGCAATTTCGCGGCCAATTTGATTTTATTGTTATAAATCAACTGGTTAGGAGTTTGTTTTGGAGATGGCTTTTTGATCGGTGTAGCGAAATCGCTACAGTCGAATGCGAACAAAAAAGTATAGGTGGATCAAAGCCTTGTGCAGCGGTGATCCGATGAGGGTGTATCGATATCGTTCCGCTGTAGCGCTTTCAGTACAGATGGAGGTCGTTTTCAGATGATCCACAATCTGTAGGAGCCGGCTTGCCGGCGATGGCATCACCGCGGTGTATCTGACAGACCGAGGAGATACCATCGCCGGCAAGCCGGCTCCTACAGGTTGTGGTGAGTTACGGCTTATTGGGAATGCCGTACTTACGCAACCGATGGGCAATCGCGGTGTGGGAGGTTTGCAGGCGGCTGGCCAGTTGCCGCGTGGAGGGGTAGCTGACGTAGAGTTTTTCCAGCAGGGTCTTTTCGAACTCTTCCATCGCCTGCTCCAGGCTATCGACTTCTGTGTCGCTCTGGCGCGCCACGGAGGTGCCGGCGATGTCGAGGTCGCCGATGTCCACCAGGCTGCTTTCGCAAATCGCCGCGGCGCGAAAGATCACGTTCTGCAGTTGCCGCACGTTGCCCGGCCAGCGGTTGCCCAGCAACGCCGGGTAAGTGCCCGGCGCCAGGCGACACACCGGTCGCTGAATCTGCGCGCAGGCCTGCTGCATGAAATAGCGCGCCAGCAGCAGAATGTCCTGGCCGCGTTCGCGCAGCGGCGGGACTTCGACGTTGAGCACGTTGAGGCGATAGAACAGGTCTTCGCGGAACGAGCCTTCGCTGACCATTTTTTCCAGATCGCGGTGCGTGGCGCTGAGGATCCGCACGTTGACCTTCACTTCACGATCACCGCCCACCCGACGGAAACTGCCGTCGTTGAGGAAACGCAGCAATTTCGCCTGCAAATACGGCGACATTTCGCCGATCTCATCGAGAAACACCGTGCCCTGGTTGGCCAATTCCATCAGCCCCGGCTTGCCGCCCCGTTGCGCGCCGGTGAAGGCGCCGGGGGCGTAGCCGAACAGCTCGCTTTCGGCGAGGTTCTCTGGCAATGCCGCGCAGTTCAGTGCCAGGAACGGTGAACTGTGCCGCGCGCTGATGGCGTGACAGGCCCGGGCGACGAGTTCTTTGCCGGTGCCGGTTTCGCCCTGGATCAACAGCGGCGCATCGAGGGCTGCAACCCGCTGCGCGCGGGCCTTGAGCGTACGAATCGCCGGGGATTCGCCGAGCAGCGCATCGAACCCTTCGGCATGGTCGTGGTGCAGCGCCGAGAGGCGTTCGCCGATGCGGTTCGGTTGATACAGCGTCAGCAGCGCGCCGGCGTCGGTGATCGGCGTGGCGTCCAGCAACAAGGTCTGACCGTTGACGGTAATCTCCCGCAGCGGCAGGCGAAAGCCGTGTTCCAGCAGGGCGTCGAGCAATGCGGGATCGGCAAACAGGTCAGCGACACTTTCACCGGCCGGTTCGCGACCGTACAAGGCAATCAATGCCGGGTTGGCCAGCAGCACCTTGCCGGCGCTGTCCAGGGCCAGTACCGGGTCGGTCATGGCCGCGAGCAGCGCATCGAGTTGCAAGTGCCGACGTTGGCCGGGAAGGATGTCGACCACCGTCATCGCCTGCACGCCGCGCACGCTGAGCAAGGCGTCGTGCAGCTCTTCGAGCACGTCCGGGCTCAGGGTCGGGGCGTCGATGTAGACGTTGGGCGGAACCATTTCCACCGCATCCAGATTGAGATTGCGCCCACCGAGCAGGGCCAGGACTTCCTGGGTGATGCCGACGCGGTCGATGAAGCTGACGTGGATACGCATGGGGCGGTTTTTTTATCTGACGTGCGGAGGGTGGCAAGTATGCCTTGGAGGAGGGGTTCAGGTGAAATCCGCTGATGGGATCGCCACTCTGTAGGAGCCAGCTTGCTGGCGATAGCATCACCTCGGTTTGTCTGATTCACCGAGGCGATGCTATCGCCAGCAAGCTGGCTCCTACAGGTTTTGTGTTGTGCAGGGGCGTGGGTTATTCGAAGTGTTCGATGTTCACCGGGTCGCCGGATTTCATATCCAACTGCTTGCGGATGTCTTCGAACATCAGATCGTAATGCTTGTGAACCGAGCCGATCTGACTATGGGTCTTCGGAATCCCGTACTTCTCGGCGATTTTCGTTACGTTGTTGGCGAAGTTGTAGGCTTCCTCCTTGCGCAGAAAGAAGGGCTCCTTCACGTCCTTTCCTTGAATACTGCCATGCAGGGTGAACTGAATTCCTTTCTCCCCCTTGGGATTCTTGCTGACTTCATAGTCGAGGTGCACGTTGTAGCTGACATCGTCCGGTGTCAGTGCATGGCGCTCAATGTGCAGGTGACCGGGCTCGAACTGTGCCATTGACGGTTCTCCTTATAAATAAGTAATGCCAGGTTTTGCCGTGCTGATGCGGGTGCCGGCCGTGCCCTGGACGATCGCCTCGATGTCCGAGAGTGAACCGATCACCGCGACCTTTCCAGTATGGCGCGCGAACTCGCAGGCTGCCTGAACCTTGGGTCCCATGGAGCCGGCGGCGAAGCCGAGTTTTTCCATTTCGTCCGGGTGCGCCTGGCCGATGGCCTTTTGCGTGGGTTTACCGTAGTCGATGAAGGCCGCGCTGACGTCGGTGGCAATCACCAGCAAATCGCTGTCCAGCTGTTCGGCCAGCAGCGCCGAGCACAGGTCTTTGTCGATCACCGCTTCCACGCCTTGCAGCTTGCCGTGGGCGCCGTACATGGTCGGGATGCCGCCACCGCCGGCGCAAATCACGATGCTGCCTTTTTCCAGCAGCCACTTGATCGGGCGGATTTCGAAGATGCGTTTCGGTCTCGGGCTGGCCACCACGCGACGGAATTTGTCGCCGTCCGGGGCAATCGCCCAGCCTTTTTCGGCGGCGAGTTTTTCTGCTTCAGCCTTGGCGTACACCGGGCCGATGGGTTTGGTCGGGTTCTGGAAGGCCGGGTCGTTGGCGTCGACTTCGACCTGGGTCAGGAGCGTGGCGAAGGGCACTTCGAAGTCCAGCAGGTTGCCCAGTTCCTGTTCGATGATGTAGCCGATCATGCCTTCGGTTTCGGCGCCGAGCACGTCCAGCGGGTAAGGCGACACCGAGGTGTAGGCCGCCGCCTGCAACGACAGCAGGCCGACCTGCGGGCCGTTGCCGTGGGCGATGACCAGTTCGTTGCCGGCATGGATCTTGGCGATCTGTTCGGTGGCGATCCGGATGTTGGCGCGTTGGTTGTCCGCGGTCATGGGTTCACCACGGCGGAGCAGGGCGTTACCGCCCAGAGCAACGACGATACGCATGATTCAGTCCTTCTAAAGCAGAGAAGTTGCGGATGTCCTTGTAGGAGCCGGCTTGCCGGCGATGACATCACCGCGGTGAATCTGACAGACCGAGGAGATGCCATCGCCGGCAAGCCGGCTCCTACAGGAGGCCGGGTCAGCCGTTACAGGTCAGCCAGGGTCGACACCAGGATCGCCTTGATCGTGTGCATGCGGTTTTCCGCTTGCTCGAAGGCGATGCACGCTGGCGACTCGAACACGTCATCGGTGACCTCGATGCCGTTGGACAGGTGCGGATACTGCTCGGCAATCTGTTTACCGACCTTGGTGTCGCTGTTATGGAACGCCGGCAGACAGTGCATGAACTTGGTGCGCGGGTTGCCGGTGGCTTTCATCAGTTCCGCGTTGACCTGGTAGGGCAACAGTTGCTGGATGCGTTCGGCCCAGGCTTCGACCGGCTCGCCCATCGACACCCAAACGTCGGTGTGGATGAAGTCCACGCCCTTGACCGCTGCTTTCGGGTCTTCGGTCAAGGTGATGCGGGCGCCGCTTTCTTCCGCGTATTTCTTGCAGCGCGAGACCAGATCATCAAGGGGCCACAGGGCTTTCGGCGCGCAGATGCGCACGTCCATGCCCAGCTTGGCGCCGATCAGCAGCAGCGAGTTGCCCATGTTGTTGCGCGCGTCGCCCAGGTAGGCGTAGCTGATTTCGTGGATCGGCTTGTCCGCGTGTTCACGCATGGTCAGCACGTCGGCGATCATTTGCGTTGGGTGGTATTCGTCGGTCAGCCCGTTGAACACCGGCACGCCGGCGAACTTGGCCAGTTCCTCGACGATTTCCTGCTTGAAGCCACGGTATTCGATAGCGTCGTACATGCGCCCCAGTACTCGGGCGGTGTCCTTCATGCTTTCCTTGTGGCCGATTTGCGAGGAATTCGGGTCGATGTAGGTGACATTGGCGCCCTGATCATAGGCCGCGACTTCGAAGGCGCAACGGGTGCGGGTCGAGGTTTTTTCGAAGATCAGCGCGATGTTGTTGCCTTTGAGGTGTTGTTGCTCGGTGCCGGTGTACTTCGCGCGTTTGAGGTCACGGGACAGGTCGAGCAGGTAACGCAGCTCACGGGGCGTGTGGTGCTCCAGGCTGAGCAGGTTACGGTTGTGGATGTTGAACGCCATGATGATTCTCCTTGAGTTCGGTAATCGGCCCGGCCGCTACCGGGTCAGTGCGGCCGGGGGGATGGTCGTTTAGTAGTCGATTGGGTCGCGGATGATCGGGCAGGTCATGCAGTGGCCGCCGCCACGCCCGCGCCCCAGTTCACCGGCGCTGATGGTGATGACTTCCACACCGGCCTTGCGCAGCAGGGTGTTGGTGTAGGTGTTGCGGTCATAGCCGATCACCACGCCAGGTTCCACGGCCACCACGTTGTTGCCGTCGTCCCACTGCTCGCGTTCGGCGGCGAAGCTGTTGCCGCCGGTTTCCACCACGCGCAACGCTTTGAGGTTCAATGCCTTGGCCACCACATCGAGGAAGTTGCCTTCTTCGCGACGGATGTCGATGCCCCCTTGTTTGCCTTCATCCGGACGCAGGGTGAAGCCGACGATCTGATTCACCACTTCCGGGAAAATCGTCACCAGGTCGCGGTCGCAGAAGCTGAACACGGTGTCCAGGTGCATGGCCGCGCGGGACTTCGGCAGACCGGCGACAATGACTTTTTCCACGGCCTTGTTCTTGAACAGGTTCAGGGCCAACAGGCCGATGGCCTGACGGGATGAGCGTTCGCCCATGCCGATCAACACCACGCCGTTGCCGATCGGCATGACGTCGCCGCCTTCAAGGGTGGAACTGCCGTGTTCCTGGTCCGGATCGCCGTACCAGATTTCGAAGTCGGCATTGGTGAACTGCGGGTGGAATTTGTAGATGGCGGTGGTCAGCAAGGTTTCCTGACGGCGCGCCGGCCAGTACATCGGGTTCAGCGTCACGCCGCCGTAGATCCAGCACGTGGTGTCGCGGGTGAACTGGGTGTTGGGCAGCGGCGGCAGAATGAAGCTGGAGTGGCCGAGGAAATCGCGGAACATCTGGATGGTCTTGCCGCCGAAACTGTCCGGCAGGTCATCGGCGGAGACGCCGCCAATCAGGAACTCAGCGATCTTGCGCGGCTCCAGGCTGCGCAGCCATGACTTCGTTTCATCGATCAACCCCAAACCGACCGAATTGGCGGTGACCTTGCGTTCCAGAATCCAGTCGAGGGCTTCAGGAATCGCGACGATGTCGGTCAGCAGGTTGTGCATTTCCAGCACGTCGACCCCGCGTTCACGCATCTTGGTGACGAAATCGAAATGGTCACGCTTGGCCTGGGCGACCCACAGCACATCATCGAAAAGCAGTTCGTCGCAGTTGTTCGGGGTCAGCCGCTGGTGGGCCAGGCCGGGGGAGCAAACCATGACTTTGCGCAGTTTGCCGGCTTCGGAATGTACGCCGTACTTAACTTTTTCCGTGGTCATTACAGTGATCCTCCAGATGACAAAACAATCGGGTATTACAGGGTCAGGAAGCCGTCATACAGCCCGTAAGCTGCCACCAGGGCGCCCACGATGACGGCTGCAAAAATCAGCTTCTCGACGTTGGTGAAAATCGGTTTGCCGAGTTCTCGCTTGGCCTTGGCGAACAGGATGACCCCGGGCGCATAGAGCAGGGCAGACAACAGCAAGTATTTGGTGCCCCCTGCGTAGACCAGCCAGACCGCGTAGATCACCGCGATGGCACCGATGAGCAAATCCTTCGAGCGTTCGCCCGAGTCGTTTTCATAACTCTCGCCGCGCACCGCCAGCAGCAGTGCATAAGCCGCGGACCACAGATACGGCACCAGAATCATTGAAGTGGCGAGGTAGATCAGCGACAGGTAAGTACTGGCGGAAAACAACGTGATGATCAGGAACAGCTGCACCATCGCGTTGGTCAGCCACAAGGCATTGACCGGCACATGGTTGGCGTTCTCCTTGCGCAGGAATTCCGGCATGGTGTGGTCCTTGGCGGCGGCGAACATGATCTCCGCACACAACAGCACCCATGACAGCAACGCACCGAGCAGGGAAATGATCAGGCCGACGCTGATCAGCACCGCGCCCCAGTGACCGACCACGTGCTCCAGCACCGCGGCCATCGACGGGTTCTGCAGTTTTGCCAGTTCCGGTTGGGTCATGATGCCCAGCGACAGCACGTTCACCAGCACCAGGAACAACAGCACGGTGATGAAGCCGATCACGGTGGCTTTACCGACGTCGCTGCGCTTTTCCGCCCGCGCCGAGAAGATGCTCGCGCCTTCGATGCCGATGAACACCCAGACGGTGACCAGCATCATTTTGCGCACCTGGTTCATCACGCTGCCCAGGTCGGGGTTTTTCACGCCCCAGATGTCAGCGGTGAAGATGTCGAGCTTGAAGGCGAAGATCGCGATCAGCACAAACAGCAGCAGCGGCACGACCTTGGCGACGGTGGTCACCAGGTTGATGAACGCCGCTTCCTTGATCCCGCGCAGCACGAGGAAGTGCACGCCCCAGAGCAGCAGCGATGCACCAATCACAGCGGCAACGGTATTGCCTTCGCCGAAGATCGGGAAGAAGTAGCCGAGGGTGCTGAACAGCAGGACGAAGTAACCGACGTTACCGAGCCAGGCACTGATCCAGTAACCCCACGCGGAGGAGAAACCCATGTAGTCGCCGAATCCGGCCTTGGCGTACGCGTAGACCCCGCCGTCCAAGTCAGGTTTGCGATTGGCGAGTGTCTGGAACACGAAGGCGAGTGTCAGCATGCCTACGGCAGTGATGGCCCAACCGATCAGCACCGCGCCGACGTCGGCACTGGCGGCCATGTTCTGGGGCAAAGAAAAGATCCCGCCACCAATCATAGAGCCGACAACCAACGCAACAAGTGCACCGAGTTTCAGTTTTCCGGGGGATTCAGACATTGCATGACTCCAATGCAGGAGAAGAGAGACAACAGAGTAGTTCTGTTAGCAATTCAGTCAGCTGACTTAGATCAGTGCATGGCTACATTCCATTGTTAATGAAAGACTTATGAACCTTTTCCGGGCATAACGGTATTTCCGGAAAAGCCCGGTCCAGAGGCCTCGACTCATACAAAAGGAATAACTCCAATTGCTTGGAACTTTTACGCTAGTTCGTTTTCTGCGTTCCGCAAATTTTTGACGCCGGTTTCAGGTATGGAATCGATTAATTAAGATTGACCCACAAATTCGCTCTTTGCCAAGACGCTAATAGAATCATCCGCTATAAATAATGGACATGACTTGGCGTTTTCTAATAAACGTTATTACGCTGTACCTATTTAGTTAAAACCAACCATGTGACGGTTTCCCGGCCGTGGTCATTCCCCGGTCACATCGGGAAAAATGGAGACGCAGGCATGTCGCAACCGACGCAAAAACTTCGCCTGAGCGCACTGATCGCGCTGGTGGTTGGATCGATGATTGGTGGCGGGATCTTTTCCTTGCCGCAGAACATGGCCGCCCGTGCCGATGCCGGCGCGATATTGATCGGTTGGGCCATCACCGCCGTCGGAATGCTGACGCTGGCCTTCGTGTTCCAGACGCTGGCCAATCGCAAACCCGAGCTGGATTCCGGGGTGTACGCCTACGCGAAGGCAGGGTTCGGCGACTACATGGGTTTCTCGTCCGCGTGGGGGTACTGGATCAGCGCCTGGCTGGGCAACGTCGGTTACTTCGTTCTGCTGTTCAGCACTCTCGGGTACTTCTTTCCGGTGTTTGGCCAGGGCAACACGCCCATCGCCATCGGTTGCGCCTCGGTCCTGCTGTGGGCCGTGCATTTTCTGGTGCTGCGCGGGATCAAGGAGGCGACGTTCATCAATCAGTTGACCACCGTGGCCAAGATCGTGCCGCTGATCATGTTCATCGTCATCGCCGCCGTGGCGTTCAAGGCCGACATCTTTACCCGTGACATCTGGGGCCGCAGCAACCCGAATTTCGGCGGCGTGATGGATCAGGTGCGCAACATGATGCTGGTCACCGTGTTTGTGTTCATCGGCATCGAGGGCGCCAGTGTGTATTCGGCGCGGGCGGAGAAACGTTCGGATGTCGGCCGGGCGACGGTCATCGGTTTTATTGGCGTGCTGGCGCTGTTGGTGCTGGTGAACGTGTTGTCGCTGGGGATCATGAGCCAGCCGGAACTGGCCAACCTGCAGAACCCGTCACTGGCGGCGGTGCTGGAACACATCGTCGGGCCCTGGGGCGCGTTGTTGATCAGCATTGGCCTGGCGATTTCGCTGCTCGGCGCGTTGCTCTCCTGGGCGCTGCTTTGCGCCGAAATCCTCTTCGCCACGGCCAAGGACAAGACCATGCCGGCCTTCCTGAAAAAGGAAAACGCCAACCATGTGCCGGTCAATGCGCTGTGGCTGACCAACGTGATGATCCAGCTTTTCCTGCTGATCACGCTGTTTTCCGCCGGGACTTACACCAGCCTGATCTACCTCGCGTCGTCGATGATTCTGGTGCCGTATCTGTGGTCGGCAGCGTATGCGGTGTTGTTGAGCGGGCGCGGCGAAACGTACGAGCACGCGTCGGCGGAACGCACCAAGGACTTGCTGATCGGCGGCATCGCGCTGAGTTATGCGGTGTGGCTGTTGTACGCCGGCGGGGTCAAGTATTTGCTGTTGTCGGCGTTGTTGTATGCGCCGGGGGTGATTCTGTTCGCCAAGGCCAAACGCGAGCAGGGTGAACCGCTGTTTACAGCGATCGAGAAAGGGATATTTACCGCGGTCATCAGCGGCGCCGGTTTGGCGGCGTATGGTTTGTACAGCGGATTTCTCTCGTTGTGAGGTTGCGGCTGGCCTATCTGCCGCCCTATGACTGGCCGGCGATGCTGGGCTTCTTGTCGGCGCGGGCCGTGGCGGGTATGGAAACGGTGGTGGATGGCGTGTATTCGCGCAGCATTGGCCTGGACGGCGATCACGGCACGTTTTCGATAAGGCCGGTGGCGGGCGATGCGCTGGAAGTGACGCTGGATTTTCCTGACCCGGCGGCGGTACCGGAGATCGTTGCGCGGTTGCGGCGGATGTTTGATCTGGATGCGGATTTAGCGGCGATTCATCGGCCGCTGGAGGCTGACCCGTTGATGGCGCGGTTGATCGCCGAGCGGCCGGGGTTGCGAGTTCCGGGGACGTGGGACGGTCTGGAACTGGCGATTCGTGCGGTGTTGGGGCAGCAGATCAGCGTGGTTGCGGCGATCAGGTTGGCGGGGAAACTGGTGGTGCAATATGGGCCGCCTTTGGCGTCGGTTTTGCCCGGTATCACGCAGGTGTTCCCGGCGGCTGATGTATTGGCGCAGGCGGATCTGGCGGCGCTGGGCATGCCGAAAAGCCGGGGCCGGACGTTGTCGGGTGTGGCCCAGGCGTTGCTTGATGATCCGTTATTGTTTGAACCGGGGCGTGAGGGTGGTGTGGCGCGGTTGCTGGCGTTGCACGGGATTGGCGACTGGACGGCGCAGTACATTGCCTTGCGACAATTGCGCGAGATGGATGCGTTTCCGGGTGGGGATGTGGGGTTGATCAATGCGTTGTCGGCGCTTGAGGGGGAGCGGGTGACGGCTCGGGAGTTGTTGGCGCGGGCCGAGGGTTGGCGGCCTTGTCGAGGGTATGCGGCGCAGCTTTTGTGGACATCACTGAGTCGGGCGGACTGAGCTGATCCGGGATTTTTAGTGACTGTTCGACCGCTATCGCCGGCAAGCCGGTCTCGCTCCCACAGGTTTTGTGATCGACGGTGATCCAGTGTGGGAGCGAGACCGGCTTGCCGGCGATAGCTATTTGAAAGTCACCACCACTGCGCGCGATGTGAACCCAATTCAGACGCCGGAATCGCCCACTGCAACGGCGTCCCGGTGATTTTCAGTGGCACATGAAGCCGATGCGCCGGCCCCCAGGGCGTCTGTTCAACCAGCAAGTCCTGGTCGTTTTCATCCTCTGCCCGCAACGGCTCACTCGTCCCCGCACCCTGTTCAATCAACAACTTCGCCGTCCGCGCCAGCGACAACCGTGCCGACCCACCCCGTCCCAACAACGTGATCGCCGCAGCCGCCATCAAATACCCGGTGGCATGATCCAGCGCCTGCACCGGCAACGGCGTTGGCTTGTCCGCCTTCTTCCATTGCATCCCCGCTTCGGCAATCCCGCTGCTCATCTGCACCAGGCTGTCGAAGCCGCGGCGGTTCTGCCATGGTCCGCTCCAGCCGTAGGCGTTCAGGCAAACGTCGATCAGGCCGGGCGCGAGTGCCTGCCGTTCGGCGACGCCGTAACCCAGCCGTTCCAGGGCATCGGCGCGGTAGCCGTGGAGCAGAATGTCGGCGTCCTTGAGCAGGCTTTCGAACAGGATGCGATCTGCTTTGTCATGCAAGTCCAGGCGTGCGCAGCGTTTGCCCAAGGTGACTTCCGGCACCACGCCGGGCTCGTTCCAGGTCGGTGGGTCGATGCGCAAAACGTCGGCGCCGAGGCCGGCAAGAAAGCGACTGGCGACCGGGCCGGCGAGCACGCGGGTCAAATCCAGCACCTTGATTCCGGCCAGTGGTTGCGCCACCGATCCTTGCCACGATCGCGGCGGTTCAGGGTTGCCGGCGCTGAACTGAATCAGTGGCTCAGAATTCACCGCCTGGCCCTGGGGATGCGTTTGCCATTGCGCCCAACTGCGCATTTCGGCGGCACAGCCACCGGCCTCGACCACGGCCTGTTCCAGATCGGTTTTCGCCCATTGCGCAACCTTGCTCGCCACGGCGGCGCGGTCGGCACAGGCACCGAGCACTTTTTCGGCCGCCGCACGGTGATGTGGCGCATTGGTGTGCAGGCGGATCCAGCCGTCGCTGGTCGGGTAGTCTCCGGCCACCGGGTCCCAGAGTGGAGGAACGCTCCAGCCGTCGGGACGGATCGACGTCGCGAACCAGAAAGACGCGAGGCGACGGTCGACTTCAAGGCCGGGCAAACGACCGGTGTGCTGGTGCAGTAACTCGCTGACCGCCTGGCCGGCAGCGGCAATGCTGGCGCTCGCCAGGTCAGTGACGGCGAACGCCGAGGGCAGGGCGCCCTTCGAGGTGAACGGAATCGGGGTGTGGGGCAAGCCGAGTGCGGCTTGAATGGACGTGAGTAAATCAGTCATCGAAGGCCCTCCGGAAGAGGGCCAGAGCATAGAACAAAACACCGCTCAATTAGATGAAAACCCATTAGCCTGCCGAGCACGAACCTGTAGGAGCCGGCTTGCCGGCGATAGCGGTGTGTCAGTTGACATCTACGTTGGCTGACACATCGCCATCGCCGGCAAGCCGGCTCCTACAGGGATTTGCGGTGTGGCTTTACACGCGGAACTGATCCATCAATTTCATCTGGTGGGTGGTCAGGGAGTTGAGCTGGCTGCTGATCTGCGCCGATTCGGTGGCCTGGCCGGTCAGGGTTTCGGTGACGGTGCGGATCGCCGAGACGTTGCGGTTGACCTCTTCGGCCACGGCGCTTTGCTGTTCGGCGGCGCTGGCGATTTGCAGGTTCATGTCGCTGATCACCGTGACCGCGTCGCTGATTTTGCTCAAGGCTTGCACCGCTTGTTGAATCTGTCCGGCGTTGCTGTGCGCCTGGGTCTGGCTCGAATGCATGGTAGCGACTACGCCGCGGGTGCCGGTCTGGATGCGTTCGATGACGATACGAATCTCTTCCACCGAATCCTGCGTGCGTTTGGCCAGGTTGCGCACTTCATCGGCCACCACCGCAAAACCGCGACCGCTCTCGCCGGCACGGGCGGCTTCGATGGCGGCGTTGAGCGCCAGCAGGTTGGTTTGCTCGGCGATGCTGCGGATGACTTCCAGCACCGAACCGATCTGCTCGCTGTTGACCGCCAGCGCTTCGACTTCGGTCACCGCCTTGCTGACTTCGTCGGCCAGTTGATTGATGTCGCGGGTGCTGCGTTCGATGATCGACATGCCATCGCGAGCCGACTGGTCAGCGCCCTTGGCCGCGTTTGCCGCGTTCGACGCACTGTTGGCCACGTCATGGGCCGTGGCACTCATTTCGTTGGACGCGGTGGCGACCTGGTCGATTTCGCGGAACTGCACCTGCATGCCTTCGCTGGTCTGGCGGGCGATTTCCGAAGACTGGTCGGCGGTGCCACGGGCATCGGTGATGCTCTGTTTGATCTGCGCGATGGTCGGTTGCAGCTTGTCGAGGAAGCGGTTGAACCAACTCACCAGTTCGCCCAGTTCATCCTGCTTGCTGTAATGCAGGCGCTGGGTCAGGTCGCCGTCGCCGCTGGCAATGGCCTTGAGCATCTCGGCGACGCTGTTGATCGGCCGGGTCACGCCCGACGCGGTGAGCCAGATCAGCAGCAGACCGACGAGGCCGGCAGCGACCGCCACCAGCACGGCTTTGATCGTGCCGCTTTGCTGGGCATCATCGAGCACCGTTTGCAGCTTCACCGAATCGGCCAGCAGCACTTGCTTGGGCAGGTCGATCACCACGCCCCAGGCTTTGGAATCGCTGATCGGGCTGACCGGGTACACCGCACGAATCAAATCACCTTGTTCGAGGATTTTCGGTGCGCCGCCGCTGAGCAATTGCAGGACATCCTTGCCTTCTGCGCCCAGGGTCTCACCGATGCTTTTGCCGACCTTGCTCGCGTCGACGCTGTAAGCGGCGAGCACGCCGCTGCCAGAGACAATCAGCATGTGCCCGGCGCTGTTGAACAGATCACGCTGGGAATCGACAGCCGCTGCCTGAAGGGCGTCGAGGGCGATGTCCACACCGACCACGCCGATGGATTTACCGTCCACCAGCAGCGGAACGGAAATGGTGGTCATCAGCATTTCCTTGCCGCCGACGGTGTCGGCGTACGGGTCCAGCAAGCAGGTGCGCTTGTTGTCGCGAGGGCAGGTGTACCAGCTGTTGTAAGGCGTGCCGCTGAGGCTCAAGGTGGTTTTGGTCATGTCGTCTTCGACCATGATCGTGTTGAGCGCGGTACCACCGGCGCGGCTCCAGTAACTGGCGAAACGACCGGCTTCGTTGGACTGGCGAGCGGCGTCATTGGCGAACTCGCTGTCCTTGCCGTCCAGACCGTTGGGTTCGAACGCCAGCCAGATCCCCAGCACTTTGCTGTTGCGCTCGAAGGCGGTTTTCAGGCTCTGGTTCAACTCTTCACGCAGGGCGCCGGCCTCGAGCGAGCGCTTGGCGGCCAGGGTGCGCATGTCCTTGATCTGGTCCGCCAGGGCGGTCACCACCAACAGGCTTTCGCCAAAGGTTTTCTGCACCCGCACCGCTTGCTCGGCGGCCTTGGCCTGAAGCAGGTCTTGCACGCTGTCGGTGAGCATTTTGCTGCTGGAGGCGCTGACCAGCTCATCGTTCTGGTTGGTCTGGTAGAAGTTCATGCTGACGATCAGGACGACCACGCCCAACAGGCATAGACCGGAGAGCAGAACGATTTTCAGGCGGATGGACAGAGAGTCGAACATAGGACGAACTCGCGAAGGGATGAAGTGTTGGCTGCGAGTCGAAGTCGACCCGGTTCGCCAAATCCATTCAGCGCCAATCTCTGCGCATCGGCGTGGGGCGAGGATGCATGAAGGTGACCCCGACGAACGGTCATGGTTGAACGTTTGCGCGGGAAAAAGTGCCGAAAAGCGCTTTAAAACGGGGATAAATCGCGGAGTGTGTCAGGTGGTTTGCGGCAGTGATTCCGGTCGTGACCAGATCCACAGATTGCCCAGGCTCATGCCGGCGATGGCGAGGTAAACCGGCCAACCGTGATCGAGCATGACCAGCATCAACCCGGCGCACAGCAGCATGCTCACGGTGGCACTGACCTTGGCTCGACGCGTGACGATTTTACCGTTGCGCCAGTTGCAGAGGATCGGACCGAACAGCCGATGGTTTTCCAGCCAGGCACTCAGGCGCGGCGAACTCTTGGTCGCGGCCCAGGCGGCGAGCAGGACGAACTCGGTGGTCGGCAGGCCTGGCACGACGATGGCGATCAGGCCGATGGCTAGGCTGATGTAGGCCAAGAGACCGAACAGGAAACGGGCGAGTTTGGAGGAGGCGCGAGTCATAAGATCGATTTATGACCTGTAGGAGCGAGGCTTGCCCGCGAAGAACGATAACGCGGTCTGTCAGAAAAACCGCGTTATCGTTCTTCGCGGGCAAGCCTCGCTCCTACAAGGGCGGGGTTATCAGGCGAGTTCGGGGGTGGTGGCGTAGGCGTGTTCCAGCAACACGGTGAAGCGGTTGAACGCATTAATTGCGCCTCTATCCAGCTCGGCTTCTTCCTGTTCGGTGAGTTCCAGACCGTCCAGCGTCTTGACGAAGCTTTTCCAGCCTTCAGCGCGGCCACCGGCCGGTTCGCCGAGGTGACGGGCGCCGAAGGTTTCGCTCAGGCCCAGGCCGACAGCCCGTTTGATCAGGAACGCTGCACCGAGCTTCGAGCCTTCGGACACAAACAACCAACCCAGCGCTTCGGCTTTGTTCGGGGTGTTCACTGCGCCCGCGACAGGCGCCGGCACTTCGGTGTCCAGATCGGCCAAGTCTGCCTTGGCCGCCTCGGCACGGCAGCGCGCTGCCAGATCGGGAACGATGGCGATCAGTTCGGCATCGTTGTACAGCGCCACCAGCTCCGACTGGAACAGATACTGCGCCACCACGAAACGGGCGAAATTGGCCTGGGTTTCGAACGGCGCGTGGGCTTTGACCAGTGCATCGAGTTTGGTGTGGGGCTCATGGGTGATCTGGTTCAAGCGTTGCGAGCGCAAAGCCGGGCGTTGAGCAGTGTCCTGGTTAGTCATGAGAAATCCTTGAAGAAAAGAGGCGCTTGGTAACGAGACGAACAAGAAGACGCCTGAGCGTAAAAAAACCTCACCGCGCGGCGCTATAAAAAGCCGCGCAGTGAGCGTGCAGGGTCAGATGTCCCAGACCAGATTGACCGCGAAGTTGCGACCCGGCTGAGTCAGGCGATCAAGGTTGGCCGGGCTGAGGACCGACGCCTCGCCGACGCCGTCGTAACCGCGCACGTCATCCCACAGCCAGTACTTCTTGTCGGTCAGGTTGTAGACCCCGGCGCTGACGGTCACATCGTCCGTCACTTTGTAGAAACCGGTCAGGTCCAGCACGCCGAAGCCCGGCGATTTGAACTGGCTGCTGACGCCGTCCGGCGACTTGAATTTGGTGTCGTCGACGCGATCCTTCTTTTTCACCAGCGTCCAGCTGAGCAAACCACCGTAGTTGTCCTGGTCGTAACCGAGGCCGAACACGCCGGTCAGCGGGTTGACGCTGTTGATCGGTTCGCCGTTGTCGTTGTTGCGACCGTAGGCGTAGGCCACCGAGCCCTGGGTGTACAGACCTTGTGGCGCGCCGAAGACGTCGAGGTTCAGACGTCCCTTGACCTCTGCGCCCTTGATCGTGGCGCGCTTGATGTTGGCGCTCTGGAAGGTCAGCTCGTTGTAACCGGGGGAGATGGCATCCTCTTCGATGAAGTCGCGGTACTTGTTGTAGAACACGGCCACATCGAAGGAGCCCGATTCAAATTGACCGCGCAGACCGGTTTCAAAACCTTTGCTGGTTTCCGGGTCGAGGTTCGGGTTGGGTTCCACGCGATAACCGGTGGTGGTGTTCTCGAAGCGTCCGTACAACGCCTTGGCGGTCGGTGTGCGGAAACCTTCGGCGTACTGGCCATACCAGGTGTACTGGTCAGTCAGGGCGTAGGTCAGGCCGAATTTCGGCGACACGCGATGCCAGGTTTTTGAGTCGTTGCTGACGGTGCCGCGGCCATCGGCCGCCACGGTGTTCAAGAACTCCTGGGTGATGTGCGGCTTGAGCTCGGTGTAGTCGTAGCGCAGCCCCGGCAGGAAGGTCCATTTGTCCCAGCTGATCTGATCCTGGGCGAACAGGCTGTAGGTGTTGACGGTCGGATCGGGGAAGTCGCTGGATTTTTTCAGCACGTCTGCGGTGCTGACGGCGCCGAGGGTTCGGCAGGAGCCAAAGACCGCGAGGCAGGTGCCGTTGCCGCTGCGCGAACCGGTGACTTTCTGCTGCTTGATCGTGGTGCCGTAGGTCAACAGGTGCTCGGTGTCGGCAAGACTGAAAGCCTTGTCCAGTTGCGCGTCAAACACCCACTGCTTTTCTTCATAAAGGGTTTCGCGGGTGCGCAGCACTTTGCGTGAGATCGGGTAGTAGAACTCTTCGGTGCTCTGGTCGGTCTTGGCGACTTGGTGGTTCAGGCTCCACTTGACGTTGTCTGCCAGCAGACTGTCGAGGGCGAAGCTGTGTTCCAGGCCGAAACGCTCGCGGGTGACGGTGTCGTTACCGGTGCGCCACTGGTACATGCCGCCCGGCAGGACGCTGGCCGGAATCGCCGGCTGGCCTTTGTCGAACGGACCGCCGTAGGCGCTTTTCTGATCGGTGTCGCGGTCGTCCTTGTACTTTTCATACGTCAGGCCCAGGCGCGAATCTTCGTTGTAGTTCCAGCCGATCTTGGCCAGCACGTTGTAGGTTCGCACGTCCTCCGGGTTGGCCGCAGTGCGCGCCAGGCCGGTGCCGTTGTTGCTGCCGTAGGATTCGGTTTCATGACCGTCGCGCTGGCTGTAATGCAGCAAGCCATCGAACTGATCGGCGCGGCCGGCCACCGTCGCGGACTTCAACCAGCTCTCGTCGGCGGAGCTGTAGCCGGTTTTCAGGCGGGCGCCGACGTCTTTGCCGGGTTTGATGATGTCGTCCGGGTCGAGGGTGAAATAGCTGACCGCGCCGCCGATGGCGTTGCTGCCGTACAGCACCGAGGCCGGCCCACGGAGGATTTCGACGCGTTTGATGATCTCCGGGTCGACGTAGTTGCGCTGGGTCTTGGCGTAAGGGCCGTTGAAGAAATCGTTGGGCACTTCGACGCCATCGACCTGGGTCAGGATCCGGTCGCCGTCGATGCCGCGGATGTTGTAGCCGCTGATCCCGCCGCGCTGGCCCGCACCACCGACCGAAACGCCCGGTTCGTAACGCACGAGGTTCTTGATGGTGTTGACGTTGTTGCGGTCCAGCTCTTCGCGGGTGTGAACGGTGACGGTGCCCGGCACGCTTTCCACGGTTTGTTCCTGGCGGGTGGCGCTGATGGTCACCTGTTGCAGATTGAGCGCGCTGCTGCTCGGGCGCTTTTCCAGGACGATGTTGTTGTTGCCCAGTTTGCGATAGCTCAGGTTGGTCCCCACCAACAGGCGATCCAGGGCTTTCTCCGGCGACAAGGACCCGCGCACACCCGGCGAGGCCACGCCTTGCCCAAGTTCTGCCGGCAAGCCGACCTGCCAGCCCGTCACCGCGGTAAAGGCATTGAGTGCCGAGACCAGCGACTGTTGCGGGATCGCAAACGCGTAATCGCCCATGTTGCGCGTCGGTTGTTCGGCGGCGGTGGCGGCCATCAGCGGCGCGCTACCAGCCATGAGGATGGCGGCGGTCAGCAGCGAGAGCACGCGGGACGGTGAAGAGGAGTGGCGGGTAAGGCGAGAGGACATCGATAGCGCTCCGAGTCGCACGAATCTTTATAGGTGCTGATTGGCATATGAAGATGCGAATCAATTGCATTGGCTATAACGAGACGTACGAGCTTCAGCTATCGAGTAAAAATAATTCTCATTTAGTTCAAAATCACCAGCGCCGGGAATTCCTGGAGCCGCGCCGAGGTGATGTGCGCCAGCGAGCGGACCACGTCCAGCGGCTGGTCGAGACGGTAATTGCCGGTCACGGCGACGTCGGCCAATTGCTCGTTGTTGTTGATGATCCAGCCGGGATAGTAGCGACGCAGCTCCGCCAGCACCTGGCTCATCGGGCAATTTTCAAACACCAATCGGCCCTGGACCCATGCCAGGTCAGTCGCGGCGTCGAGCCTGGCCGGCCGGTCGAAACCGTTGGGGCCGATGCGGATGCTTTCGCCGGCAGACAGGCGAATCCGTGCGTCGTCGCGGGTCGCCCGCAAGTCGACATCACCACGCTGCACTTGAACCTGCGTCACGCCATCGAGGTAGCGCACCGCAAATGCGGTGTCGTGCACGCTGGCCTTCACCGGTCCGGCGTCGATTTCCAGCGGCTGGCCGCGATGGGCCGGCACTTCGAAAAACGCTTCGCCCTGATAAAGACGGGCGACGCGCTGCTGATCGTTGATGGTGCTGGAAAACGCCGAGTTGGTATTGAGCAGGACTTTCGAGCCGTCCTCCAGTTGCAGGCGCTGACGCTCACCGACCACCGTCAGGTGATCGGCCTGGAGACGCAGGGGCAGGTTGCTGAAACTGAACAGGCCGAGGATCAACACGGCAGCGGTGGCCAACGGTTTCCAGTGCGGGCGCAGGCGCGACAACACGGTGACTTTTGGTGGCAGCGCGGCCAGGTGTTGCGCGCATTGCACGACTTGCGGGCCGTCCCAGATGGCCTGGGCCTTGGCGAACGCTTGTGCATGCAAAGGGTCGGCGTCCAGCCATGCCTGGAACTGGCGAGACTGTTCTTCGCTCGGACTGCCCAGCACGATCAGCCAGTCCAGGGCCTGGTCCATCGCACTTGCGGGGTCCCGCGCCGGGGAGGGCGGAGGGGAGCGGTGGGTGTCCGTCACGGTGTTTCCTCGGCAGTGTCTGTGCACGGCTGTTTTTTAGTGGAGCTTGAAAGTGGGCAAGGGTAGCAAAGCCTTGCTTGCTCAGTCGCCGTTTAACCGTTCGGCGACACCGATGCAGATGGCCATGATCAGCTTCAACTCCTTTTGCACCGTGCTCAATGACACGCCGAGCTTCTCGGAAATCTCCAGATAGCTGTGCCCGTGCAAACGGCTGAGAATGAAAATCTGCTGCTGACGGGCGCTGAGTTCACTGAGGCTCACGTTCAAACGCTCCAGCAATTGTTTGGCATGGGCGGCGTCCTCGGCACTGCTGGCCGGTGCGGCAATGCTTTCCACCACGTCCATCGGCACGTCGTCGAGCATCGTCCGTGACTGAATGCGCCGCGCACGCAAATGGTCCAGCGCCAGGTTGCGGGCGGTCTGGAAAACAAAGGGTTCAAGGTGGTCGATGGCCCGTTCGCTGAGCGCACGGGTCACGCGCAGGTAGGTCTCCTGCAAGAGGTCTTCGGCGGTGCTGTGATTGTTGACCATCCGCTCCAGCGTGCGCAGCAGAGAGACGCGCTGGGCGATGAAGACGTGATTGAAGCGCGATTGACTCACGGGAGGACCTGATCCATTTCGATCAAATGATAATGCTTATCATCCGCTGCAATGGTCAAGTCCTGATTTGTGAAGGTTTATGCGCGGCCCAGCAAATAGGTCGCGTAATCGGGAATGCGATGGGAATGCGCCTGATCCATCAACGGGCTGCTGAGCAGGTAGTCGGCGCTGCATTCATTGCAGGCAACGGGAATGTTCCAGACTGCCGCGACCCGCAGCAATGCTTTGATGTCCGGGTCATGGGGTTGCGGTTCGAACGGGTCCCAGAAGAACACCAGCATGTCGACCCGCTGTTCGGCGATTTGCGCGCCGAGTTGTTGGTCGCCGCCCAAGGGGCCGCTGATCATGCTTTCCACGGGCAGGTCGAGGCGTTGTTGCAGTAACAAACCCGTGGTGCCGGTGGCGACCAGTTCATGTTGCGCGAGCTTGTCTTTGTGCCGCTCGGCCCAGTCCAGCAGGAACACCTTGCAGTGGTCATGGGCGACCAGGGCGATGCGTTTGCGCGCGGCGACGGTTTTTTGCGTGAAGCTGATACCGATCATGGGATGTTCCGTAGGCAGGTTACCGACGATGGTTGAGTACGCCATCGCCTGTAGGAGCGAGGCTTGCCCGCGAACCGAGCGGCGCGATGTATCTGTTAGACCGCGTCATCGTTCTTCGCCGGCAAGCCTGGCTCCTACAGAGTCGGGTACGGCGCAACAGGCACAGAGTTACTCAGCGTTGCAAAGCGCCAGGCAGTTATCGAGCATGCGGTTGGAGAAGCCCCACTCGTTGTCGTACCAGGCCAGCACCTTGAGCAGCTTGCCGCTGGACTTGGTGTGGTTGGCGTCGAAGATCGACGACAGCGGGTTGTGGTTGAAGTCGCTCGAGACCAGCGGCAACGTGTTGTAGCCCAGAATCTTCGAATGCTGGCTGGCTTCCTTGAGCAGCGCATTCACTTCATCGGCCGACGCCTCGCGCTTCAGTTGCACGGTCAGGTCCACCAGCGACACGTTGATCACCGGCACACGCACGGCCATGCCGGTCAGTTTGCCCGCCAGTTCCGGCAGCACCAGGCCGACCGCTTCGGCCGCACCGGTCTTGCTCGGGATCATGTTCTGGGTGGCCGAACGGGCGCGGTACGGGTCGGTGTGGTAGACGTCGGTCAGGTTTTGATCGTTGGTGTAGGCGTGGATGGTGGTCATCAAACCACTTTCGATGCCCAGCTCGCGGTGCAGCACCTGGGCCACCGGGGCCAGGCAGTTGGTGGTGCACGACGCGTTGGAAATAATCTGGTGCGATTGGCGCAGAATGTCGTGGTTCACCCCATACACCACGGTGGCGTCGGCGCCTTTGGCCGGTGCAGAGATGATCACTTTGCGCGCGCCGGCCGTAATATGCGCGGCGGCTTTGGCCCGGTCGGTGAACAAACCGGTGCATTCAAACACGACATCAATCTTTTCCGCGGCCCAAGGCAGCTCGGCCGGGTTACGAATGGCGCTGACGGAAATCCGGTCGCCGTTGACGGTCAGGCTTTCCTGATCATGCTGGACATCGGCGTCGAACGTGCCGTGAACAGTGTCGTACTTGAGCAGATGAGCGTTCATCGCGCTGTCGCCCAGGTCATTGATTGCAACGATCTGCAAATCCTGACGGTAGCCTTGGGTATACAGTGCGCGAAGGACGTTGCGGCCGATACGGCCAAAACCATTGATTGCGATTCGAAGAGTCATTTAACAGGGCCGCCGTCGTTTTGTTGTTGGAATTACAAGATTATTCGCATAAAAATAGAAAACAAGCCTTTTTAGTGGCAATATTTTGTTCAATCTACAACGAGTGACCTGAATCAACTGGTCCGAATGATCAAGAAAGCCGTTTGTCATCCCATCAACAACGGCTCTTGTTCAGCATAGACAATCAGGTCGCCACATCCGTTAGCCTGGAGTTCTACACATGCATCCCCGCGTCCTTGAGGTCACCGAACGGCTTATCGCCCGCAGCCGCGCAACCCGCGAGGCTTACCTTGCGCTCATTCGCGGTGCAGCCAGCGACGGTCCGATGCGCGGCAAGCTGCAATGCGCCAACTTCGCCCACGGCGTGGCCGGTTGCGGCACCGAAGACAAGAACAGCCTGCGAATGATGAACTCCGCGAACATCGCGATTGTTTCGTCATATAACGACATGCTCTCGGCGCATCAGCCGTACGAAGTCTTTCCTGAACTGATCAAAAAAGCCCTGCGCGAAATCGGCTCCGTCGGCCAGTTCGCCGGCGGCACCCCGGCGATGTGCGATGGGGTGACCCAAGGCGAGCCGGGCATGGAACTGAGCCTGCCAAGCCGTGAAGTGATCGCGCTGTCCACCGCTGTTGCCCTTTCCCACAACATGTTCGATGGCGCGCTGATGCTCGGCATCTGCGACAAGATCGTGCCGGGCCTGATGATGGGCGCGTTGCGCTTCGGTCATCTGCCGATGATTTTCGTACCGGGCGGGCCGATGGTCTCGGGCATTTCCAACAAGCAGAAAGCCGATGTGCGTCAGCGCTATGCCGAAGGCAAGGCCTCGCGTGAAGAGCTGCTGGAATCGGAAATGAATTCCTACCACAGCCCCGGCACCTGCACCTTCTACGGCACCGCCAACACCAACCAGTTGCTGATGGAAGTCATGGGCCTGCACTTGCCGGGCGCTTCTTTCGTCAACCCGAACACGCCGTTGCGCGATGCCCTGACCCGCGAAGCGGCGCATCAGGTCACGCGCCTGACCAAGCAGAATGGCAACTTCATGCCGATCGGCGAAATCGTCGATGAGCGTTCGCTGGTCAACTCCATCGTGGCGCTGCACGCCACCGGCGGTTCGACCAACCACACTTTGCACATGCCGGCGATTGCCATGGCGGCGGGCATTCAACTGACCTGGCAGGACATGGCCGACCTCTCCGAAGTCGTGCCGACCCTGAGCCACGTCTACCCGAACGGCAAAGCCGACATCAACCACTTCCAGGCGGCGGGCGGCATGTCGTTCCTGATCCGCGAACTGCTGGAAGCCGGCCTGCTCCACGAAAACGTCAACACGGTTCTGGGCCACGGCCTGAGCCGCTACACCAAGGAACCGTTCCTCGATAACGGTGAGCTGGTATGGCGCGAAGGCGTCACCGACAGCCTCGATGAAACCATCCTGCGTCCAGTCGCTCGAGCGTTCTCGCCCGAGGGCGGCTTGCGCGTGATGGAAGGCAACCTCGGTCGTGGCGTGATGAAAGTCTCGGCAGTCGCCTTGGAAAACCAGATCGTCGAAGCACCGGCAATGGTGTTCCAGGATCAACAGGATCTGGCCGATGCGTTCAAGGCCGGTTTGCTGGAGAAGGACTTTGTCGCGGTGATGCGCTTCCAGGGCCCGCGCTCCAACGGCATGCCGGAACTGCACAAAATGACGCCGTTCCTCGGCGTGCTGCAGGATCGCGGCTTCAAAGTCGCGCTGGTCACCGACGGGCGCATGTCCGGCGCCTCGGGGAAAATCCCGGCGGCGATTCACGTCAGCCCCGAAGCTTACGTGGGCGGCGCTTTGGCGCGAGTCCAAGAGGGCGATATCATCCGCGTCGATGGCGTCAAAGGCACCCTGGAGCTTAAGGTGGACGCCGAAGAATTCGCAGCGCGCACGCCGGCCAAAGGCCTGTTGGGCAACAACATTGGCACCGGTCGCGAGCTGTTTGGTTTCATGCGCATGGCCTTTAGCTCCGCAGAGCAGGGCGCCAGCGCCTTTACTTCTGCCCTGGAGACGCTTAATTGAAACTGGCTTTGGTCGGTGACATCGGTGGGACCAACGCACGTTTCGCGTTGTGGAAAAACCAGCAGCTGGAATCGGTCCAGGTGCTGGCAACGGCAGATTTTCCCAGCCCGGAAGAGGCGATCAGCGTCTATCTGAACGGGCAGGGGCTGGCGCCGGGTTCGATTGGTTCCGTGTGTCTGTCAGTGGCCGGCCCGGTGAGCGGTGATGAATTCAAGTTCACCAACAATCACTGGCGCCTCAGTCGCAAGGCGTTCTGCCAGACCTTGCAAGTCGAGCAACTGCTGTTGGTCAACGACTTCTCGGCGATGGCGCTGGGCATGACCCGTTTGCAGCCGGGCGAATTCCGCGTGGTTTGCGAAGGCACGCCGGAACCGTTGCGCCCGGCGGTGGTGATTGGCCCGGGCACGGGGTTGGGCGTCGGTACTTTGCTCGACTTGGGCGAAGGACGTTTCGCTGCATTGCCGGGCGAGGGTGGCCACGTCGATTTGCCGTTGAGCAGCCCGCGTGAAACTCAGTTGTGGCAGCACATCTTCAACGAGATTGGGCATGTCAGCGCGGAAACGGCGTTGAGTGGCAGCGGCTTGCCACGAGTCTATCGGGCGATTTGCGCGGTGGACGGGCACACGCCTGTGCTCGAAACGCCGGAAGCGATCACCGCCGCCGGCCTGGCGGGTGATCCGATTGCGCTGGAAGTGCTGGAACAGTTCTGTTGCTGGCTCGGTCGCGTGGCGGGCAACAACGTGCTCACCACGGGCGCGCGCGGTGGCGTGTTTATCGTCGGTGGGGTGATCCCGCGGTTTGCCGATTTCTTCCTCGAAAGCGGTTTTGCGCGGTGCTTTGCCGACAAGGGTTGCATGAGCGATTACTTCAAGGGGATTCCGGTGTGGCTGGTGACGGCGCCGTATTCCGGGTTGGTGGGTGCGGGTGTGGCCCTCGACCAGGCATAAGGACCGCGTCGTTCTCTTCGCGGGCAAGTCGGACGCCGCACCGCTCGCTCCTACAGGTTGCTCCGGTGCTTCTGTAGGAGCGAGGCTTGCCCGCGAAGAGGCCGGAACAGACACATAGATTTATGATCGATCAGGCATAATCCTCCAATTCAAACAACAAGGACGCCGCCCCGTGAGCTCAGTCAACAAGTCGATTTTGTTGGTCGATGACGATCAAGAGATACGCGAGTTGCTGGACACCTACCTGACCCGCGCGGGTTTCCAGGTACGTACCACGCCCGACGGCGCCGGTTTCCGCCAGGCGTTGAACGATGCGCCGAGCGATCTGGTGATCCTCGACGTGATGCTGCCCGACGAAGACGGTTTCAGCCTCTGCCGCTGGATTCGCCAGCACCCGCGTCAGGCGCAAGTACCGATCATCATGCTCACCGCCAGCTCCGACGAAGCCGACCGCGTCATCGGCCTGGAACTGGGCGCCGACGACTACCTCGGCAAACCCTTCAGCCCTCGTGAATTGCAGGCGCGGATCAAAGCCTTGTTGCGTCGTGCGCAATTCGGCCAGGAACGTTCCGGCAGTGAAGTGCTGGCCTTCGATGACTGGCGGCTGGACATGGTCAGCCATCGGCTGTTCCACATCGATGGCGAAGAGGTGATTCTCTCCGGCGCCGATTTCGCCCTGCTGAAACTGTTCCTCGATCACCCCCAGGAAATCCTCGACCGCGACACCATCGGCAACGCCACCCGTGGCCGCGACCTGATGCCGCTGGACCGGATCGTCGACATGGCCGTCAGCCGTTTACGCCAACGCCTGCGCGATACCGAAAAACCGCCGCGACTGATTCGCACCGTGCGCGGCAGCGGTTATCAGTTGGCGGCCAATGTGGTTGCCAGCAATGGTCACTGAGGTGTTGCGCAAGCTCGCGGCAAAGGTTCCGGTCCCACGTTCGCTGCTCGGGCGGATGTTGCTGCTGACCTTGCTGGCGGTGTTGTTCGCGCAGACGTTGTCGAGCGTGATCTGGGTCTCGCAATTGCGTGCCACGCAGTTGGAAGGCCTGGTCACCAGCGCCCGCAGCCTTGCCCATTCGATGACCGCCAGTGTCAGTTATTTTCGCTCGTTGCCGGTGGCGTTCAGGCCGCTGGTGCTCGACCAGTTGCGCAGCATGGGCGGCACCCGTTTTGTGGTGACCCTCAACGACAAACCGCTTGGCATGGAAGTGCTGCCGATCACCCCGCGCAAAGAGGCGGTGCTCAAAGCCGTGGACGAAGTGCTGCGCCAGTCGCTCGGCCAGGACACCGATATCTCGGTGACTTTTGTCAGCCCCGAAGATCTGCGGATCTTCAACGGTGGCCTGAAACTGGATGAGCTGCCGCGTTCCTGGGCGCACTACGCATTGACCCTTGAGCCGGTGAATCCGCCGGTGCTGGTCACGCAAATCCAGATGGCACCGGGCGAGTGGCTGTACATCGCCTCGCTGTTGCCCGAGCCCTACACCAGCCTTGAAGAGCAAGGCCTGCCGGCGCAGCAAGTCTGGTTCATCGTCCTCACCAGCGGCTTTTTGCTGTTGTTCATCGGCTTGCTGGTGCATTGGCAGAGCCGACCGCTCAAGCGTTTGGCACGGGCGGCGCGGGACATGTCCCTCGGGGCGGAAGTCGAGCCGGTGGCGGAGGGCGGCGGCAGTGAAGTGGTGGAAGTGGGGCGCGCCTTCAATGCGATGCGCGAACGTATCAGCCGTTACCTGACTGAACGCAGCCAGTTGTTCAGCGCTATTTCCCATGATTTGCGCACGCCGATTACCCGCTTGCGCCTGCGGGTGGAATTGCTTGAGGACGAAAAGCTGCAAGCCAAATTCGGTCGTGATCTCGATGAATTGGAGCTTCTGGTCAAAGGCGCGCTGCAATGCGTGAAAGACACTGACATCCACGAAAACATCGAGCAGGTGGACCTCAACCATGTGCTCGATTGCCTGGTGGAACCGTATCTGGCGCCTAACGGCAATGGTCGCGTGACCCAGCAGGGGCGGGCGCTGGCGGCGTATCCGGGTAAACCGCTGGCGCTCAAGCGCTGCATCGGCAACCTGATCGACAACGCCTTGAAGTACGGTCAGAACGCGCACCTACACATCGATGACGACGAGAACGCGTTTGTCCTGCATGTCGATGACGAGGGGCCGGGCGTGCCGGAGCAGCGACTGGAGCAGGTGTTCGAGCCGCACTTTCGTCTGGCCGGGCAGCAGCAGGGTTATGGGTTGGGATTGGGCATTGCGCGCAACATTGCCCATAGCCATGGCGGGGAAGTCAGCCTGCAAAACCTGCGTGAAGGTGGGTTGCGGGTGACGCTCCAATTGCCTCGATCAATCGACTGAAAAAACACAAATCCCTGTAGGAGCCAGCTTGCTGGCGATAGCGTCATTGAAAACGCCATCGCCAGCAAGCTGGCTCCTACAAAATGTCACCATTCGGTGACATAACTCGCCCCCTTCGTTACAAGCCCGCCACCGCCCGTTGTTTAGACTGCCCGCAGTCATAACAACAAAAAAGGCACCCCATGGACACCTTCCAACCCGCTTTCAGCAGTTGGCTGAACGCACCGGCCCATCAGCAATGGCTCGCCGCCGAAGGCTTGCGTCTGCTGGCATTCGCCAAGGCATCGAAGCTCCCCGAGGGCTTCGGCAATCTCGACGAAAAGGGCTGTCTCCCGACCAACGCCCATGCCGAAACCATGAACACCGCGCGCATGACCCACAGCTTCGCCATGGCGCACATCCAGGGCCTGCCGGGTTTCGCCGAGCTGGTGGATCACGGCATCAATGCCCTTCGCGGGCCGTTGCGCGATGCCGAGCATGGTGGCTGGTTCGCCACCGCGCATCACCTTGACGACAACACCGGCAAGGCCGCTTACCTGCACGCCTTCGTTGCCCTGGCCGCCAGTTCCGCCGTGGTGGCGCGGCGTCCCGGCGCACAGGCCTTGCTCGATGACGCGATCCACATCATCGACACGTATTTCTGGAGTGAGGAGGAGGGCGCAATGCGCGAATCCTTCAATCGCGACTGGCGTGAAGAGGAACGTTATCGCGGCGCCAACAGCAACATGCACGCCACCGAAGCCTTTCTCGCCCTGGCCGATGTCACGCAAGACAATCGCTGGTTGTGCCGCGCGCAACGGATCGTCGAGCGCGTGATCCATGGTCACGCCGCCGCCAACGATTACCTGGTGGTCGAACATTTCGACCGCGACTGGCAGCCGTTGCGCGACTACAACCACGACAACCCGGCCGACGGTTTCCGTCCTTACGGCACCACGCCGGGACACGGCTTCGAATGGGCCCGGCTGTTGCTGCACCTCGAAGCTGCGCGAGTACAGGCCGGGATGCTGACGCCCGGTTGGCTCGCCACTGACGCGCAAAAACTCTTCGAGCACAACTGCCGCCACGGCTGGGATATCGACGGGCTGCCCGGGATTGTCTACACCCTCGATTGGGATAATCGCGCGGTGGTTCGCCATCGCTTGCACTGGACCCATTGCGAAGCCAGCGCCGCCGCCAGCGCGCTGCTTAAACGCACGGGCGATGAGCAATATGAAACCTGGTACCGACTGTTCTGGGAATTTTGTGACAGTCATTTCATCGACCGCTGCGAGGGCAGTTGGTATCACGAGCTCGATCCGCAGAACCGTCCGAGCGCCGATATCTGGGCCGGCAAACCCGATCTCTATCACGCCTGGCAAGCCGTGTTGATTCCGCGCCTGCCGCTGGCGCCGAGCATGGCCAGTGCCTTGGCGAGTCTGTCCCAGAGCGGTTCTATGTAACCATGCGGTGACATTCACGCGTCCCTTCGTTACCTGCGAGGGGATGACTCCTGTTTAAAATCCTATGCAGCGCAAGCACCAGACTTGCATGCATAACAACAAGAAAGGTACTACTAGATGAATGCGATTTCTCGCCTCGCTACTGTCATTTCTCTCGCGTCGCTGCTTCCCCTCAGTGCATTTCCTCTCAGTGGCCTTGCCGCCGATTCCAAAGGTTCGGTGGAAGTTGTTCACTGGTGGACGTCGGGTGGTGAAAAAGCAGCGGTCGATGTCCTCAAGGCTCAAGTCGAAAAAGACGGCTTCACCTGGAAGGACGGCGCAGTCGCCGGTGGTGGCGGTTCCACGGCCATGACCGTACTGAAAAGCCGCGCAGTCGCCGGTAACCCGCCGGGCGTTGCCCAGATCAAGGGTCCGGACATCCAGGAGTGGGGCAGCACTGGCCTGCTCAGCACCGACACCCTGAAAGACGTTTCCAAGTCCGAAGGCTGGGATAACCTGCTGATCAAGAAAGTCTCCGACACCGTCAAATACGAAGGCGACTACGTGGCCGTTCCGGTGAACATTCACCGTGTGAACTGGCTGTGGATCAACCCGGAAGTGTTCAAGAAAGCCGGGATCGACAAAGCCCCGACCACCCTCGAAGAATTCTACGCCGCCGGCGACAAGCTCAAAGCCGCCGGCTTCATCGCGCTCGCCCACGGTGGTCAGCCTTGGCAAGACAGCACCGTGTTTGAAGACGTGGTGCTCTCGGTCATGGGCGCCGATGGTTACAAAAAAGCGTTGGTAGACCTGGATCAGAAAACCCTGTCCGGGCCGGAAATGACCAAGTCGTTCACCGAGCTGAAAAAACTCACCGGCTACATGGACCCGAACCGCGCCGGTCGTGACTGGAACATCGCTGCCGCTGAGGTCATCAACGGCAAGGCCGGTATGCAGATGATGGGCGACTGGGCGAAAAGCGAATGGACTGCGGCGAAGAAAATCGCCGGCAAGGACTACCAGTGCGTGCCGTTCCCGGGCACCGAAAAAGCCTTCACCTACAACATCGACTCGATGGCTGTATTCAAGTTGAAAGCTGATCGCAAGGGTGACATCGCCGCCCAGCAAGACCTGGCCAAGGTCGCTCTGGGTACCGACTTCCAGAAAGTCTTCAGCATCAACAAGGGTTCGATCCCGGTCCGTACCGACATGCTGAACGAGATGGACAAGCTCGGTTTCGACGCCTGCGCTCAAACCGCCGCCAAGGACTTCCTGGCGGACGAGAAGACCGGCGGCCTGCAACCAAGCATGGCGCACAACATGGCCACTTCCCTGGCCGTGCAAGGCGCGATCTTCGACGTGGTCACCAACTTCATGAACGACAAGGACGCTGACCCGGCCAAGGCCAGCGCCCAACTGGCATCGGCTGTCAAAGCCGCCCAGTAATCCCTGAGGCCGCGGGCTCGCCTGCGGCAATTTTCTGGGACCGTTCCCCTTGTAGGGGCGAGGCTTGCCCGCGAAAGCAGTCTGACATTCAACAGAGTTGTCGACAGTTACGCCGCCTTCGCGGGCAAGCCTCGCTCCTACAGATACTCACTTCTCCAATGGATTATCCCGATGAGCTCTGTGGCGGTTTTCAGCAAAGCCTCACCGTTCGATGCGCTGCAACGCTGGTTACCCAAGTTGGTACTCGCGCCAAGCATGCTCATCGTGTTGGTTGGTTTCTACGGTTACATCATTTGGACATTCATACTGTCCTTCACCAATTCCAGCTTCATGCCGAGCTACAAATGGGTCGGCCTGCAGCAATACATGCGCCTGATGGACAACGATCGCTGGTGGGTCGCGAGCAAGAACCTCGCGCTCTTCGGTGGCATGTTCATCGGCATCAGCCTGGTATTGGGCGTGTTCCTCGCGGTGCTGCTGGACCAGCGCATTCGCAAGGAAGGCTTCATTCGCACCGTTTACCTGTACCCGATGGCGCTGTCGATGATCGTCACCGGTACGGCCTGGAAATGGCTGCTCAACCCTGGCCTGGGCCTGGACAAGATGCTGCGTGACTGGGGCTGGGAAGGCTTCCGTCTCGACTGGCTGGTGGATCAGGATCGCGTGGTGTACTGCCTGGTGATCGCTGCCGTGTGGCAAGCCTCCGGGTTTGTGATGGCGATGTTCCTGGCCGGTCTGCGCGGTGTCGATCAATCGATCATCCGTGCCGCGCAAGTCGACGGTGCGAGCCTGCCGACCATCTATTTGAAGATCGTCCTGCCGAGCCTGCGCCCGGTGTTTTTCAGCGCCTTCATGATCCTCGCGCACATCGCGATCAAGAGCTTCGACCTGGTGGCGGCGATGACGGCGGGCGGTCCCGGCTACTCGTCCGACCTGCCGGCGATGTTCATGTATTCCTTCACCTTCAGCCGTGGCCAGATGGGCATCGGTTCGGCCAGCGCCATGCTGATGCTCGGTGCCGTGCTGACCATCCTCGTGCCGTACCTGTACTCCGAGCTGCGAGGCAAACGCCATGACTAATCAACTCGGAAAACCAACGCTGAGTTTCAGCCGCATCGCGATTTACGCCACGCTTCTGCTGGCCGCTGCGGTGTACCTGATTCCGCTGATCGTGATGCTGCTGACCAGCTTCAAATCCCCGGAAGACATCCGTACCGGCAACCTGCTGAGCTGGCCGACCGTCATTGACGGCATCGGCTGGATCAAGGCCTGGGACGTGGTCGGCGGGTACTTCTGGAACTCGGTGAAAATCACCGTGCCGGCGGTTTTTATCTCGACCTTCATCGGTGCCATGAACGGCTACGTGCTGTCGATGTGGCGCTTCCGTGGCTCGCAGTTGTTCTTCGGCCTGCTGCTGTTCGGCTGCTTCCTGCCGTTCCAGACCGTGCTGCTGCCGGCTTCGTTCACCCTCGGCAAGTTCGGCTTGGCCAACACCACCACCGGTCTGGTGCTGGTGCACGTGGTCTACGGGCTGGCGTTCACCACGCTGTTCTTCCGTAACTACTACGTGAGCATCCCGGATGCGCTGGTCAAGGCTGCACGCCTGGACGGCGCAGGCTTCTTCACGATTTTCTGGAAGATCCTGCTGCCGATGTCGATCCCGATCGTGATGGTCTGCCTGATCTGGCAGTTCACCCAGATCTGGAATGACTTCCTGTTCGGCGTGGTCTTCGCCAGTGGCGATGCCCAGCCAATTACCGTGGCCCTGAACAACCTGGTCAACACCAGCACCGGGGCCAAGGAATACAACGTTGATATGGCCGCCGCGATGATCGCCGGGCTGCCGACACTGCTGGTCTACATATTCGCTGGCAAGTATTTCCTGCGTGGGCTGACGTCCGGCGCGGTCAAGGGGTAGAAACATGGCAACTCTCGAATTACGCAACGTCAACAAGACCTACGGCGCCGGTTTGCCGGACACCCTGAAAAACATCGAACTGAAGATCGATGACGGGGAATTCCTGATCCTGGTCGGTCCGTCGGGCTGCGGTAAATCCACGCTGATGAACTGCATCGCCGGCCTGGAAACCATCAGCGGCGGCGCGATCCTGGTGGATGACGCCGACATCAGCGGCATGAGCCCGAAGGATCGCGACATCGCCATGGTGTTCCAGTCCTACGCGCTGTACCCGACCATGAGCGTGCGCGACAACATCGCCTTCGGCCTGAAGATTCGCAAAATGCCCGCCGCCGAAATCGACGAAGAAGTCGCTCGCGTCTCCAAGCTATTGCAGATCGAGCACCTGCTGAGCCGCAAGCCCGGCCAGCTCTCCGGTGGTCAGCAACAGCGTGTGGCGATGGGCCGTGCCCTGGCGCGTCGGCCGAAGATTTACCTGTTCGACGAACCGCTGTCCAACCTCGACGCCAAGCTGCGCGTCGAGATGCGCACCGAAATGAAACTGATGCACCAGCGCCTGAAAACCACCACGGTCTACGTGACCCACGACCAGATCGAAGCGATGACGCTGGGCGACAAAGTGGCGGTGATGAAGGACGGGATCATTCAGCAGTTCGGCACGCCGAAAGACATCTACAACAACCCGGCCAACCTGTTCGTGGCGAGCTTCATCGGTTCGCCGCCGATGAACTTCATTCCCCTGCGTTTGCAACGCAAGGACGGTCGTCTGTTGGCGCTGCTCGACAGCGGTCAGGCGCGCTGCGAATTGCCGTTGGGCATGCAGGACGCCGGTCTGGAAGATCGCGAAGTGATCCTCGGCATGCGCCCTGAGCAGATCGTGCTGGCGGGCAGCGAGGCCAATGGTTTGCCGACCATTCGCGCCGAAGTGCAGGTCACCGAACCGACCGGTCCGGACACGTTGGTGTTCGTCAATCTGAATGAAACCAAAGTCTGCTGCCGCCTGGCGCCGGACGTTGCGCCGGCCGTGGGCGAGACCCTGACCCTGCAATTCGATCCATCGAAAGTGCTGCTGTTCGATGCCAAGACCGGGGAGCGCCTGGGGGTGGCCGGTCTGCCAAAAACCGAAGTTCACAGCGCCAACGTCACCCAGTTCAAAAACCGCTGAAGATCAAAAACTGTAGGAGCCAGGCTTGCCGGCGAAAGCGATTTCAGTGACGCCTTCGCCGGCAAGCCTGGCTCCTACAGGGGGGATATGCGGTGGGCGGCCTGTCGCGCATCGCAACCGATGTAACCGCGTTAGATAAAAACAGTTAATAACAATAAAACGAGGATGTAGGGATGAAGAAGAACAACAACGCTCAGCTTATCTGCCAGTTGTCGGCAATTGCGGCAATGATGTTGGCCGGTAGTGTGCACGCGGCTGACGCGTTCAGCGCCGATTCCGAATGGATGACCGGTGATTGGGGTGGTGAGCGGACCAAGCTGATCGAGCAAGGCATCGACATCAAAATGGACTACGTCGGTGAAGTGGGCAGCAACCTTCACGGCGGCTTCAACGACGACAAGACAGCGCGTTATGCCGACCAGTTTGGTTTGGGCGTGGCACTGGACCTGCAAAAATTGTGGGGCTGGGATAACACCCAGGCGAAGATCCAGCTGACCAACCGTAACGGCGAAAACATCTCCAATGACCGTGTCGGCGACCCACGTGCCGGCACCTTGAGTTCTTCCCAGGAAGTCTACGGTCGCGGCCATATGGTCCGTCTGACCCAGTTGTGGATCAAGCACCAGTTCCTCGACGGAAAACTGGACGTCAAGGCCGGTTACTTCGGCGAAGGCGAAGACTTCAACACCTTCCCTTGCGAGTTCCAGAACCTGGCGTTCTGCGGTTCCCAGGTGGGTAACTGGGCGACCAACATCTGGTACAACTGGCCGGTCATGCAGGCTGCGGTCCGCGTGAAGTACAACATCTCGCCTGAGTTCTATGCGCAGATCGGCGCGTACAACCAGAACACGTCGCAACTGGAGCACGGTAACGGCTTCAAGCTCAGCGGCAGTGGTACCAACGGCACTGTCCTGCCGGTCGAACTGGTCTGGTTGCCTAACCCTAACAACCTGCCGGGCGAATACCGTGTCGGTTACTACAAAAGCACGGCTGATGCCAATGACGTTCGTGAAGACGACAACGGTGCTGATGCTGCCACCAGCGGCAACGCTTACCGCAGCCACGACAGCAAGTCCGGCTACTGGTTCGTGGCGCAGCAACAGCTGACCGACCACAACGGTGACAAGAGCCGCGGCCTGACCGTTTCGGCCAACGCCACGTTCCACGACAAGGACACCAACTTCGTCGACAACTACCAGTCGTTGATGTTTGTGTACAAAGGCCCGTTCGATGCTCGTCCGAAAGATGACGTCGGTATCGGTTTCGCGCGTATTCATGTCAACGATGACGTGAAGAAAAACGCCGAGCTGGTCAACGCCGCCAACAATGTCACGGACTACAACGATCCACGGTTCTCGCCACTGCGTACCACCGAATACAACTACGAGATCAACTACGGCTTCCACGTTACCAACTGGCTGACCGTGCGTCCCAACCTGCAATACATCACTCACCCGGGCGGTGTGGATGAAGTCGATAACGCGCTGGTCGCCGGCCTGAAAATTCAGTCGGTGTTCTAACGCTGTTGCGATAAGCTCCTCTCTATGTGCGCATTTTTGCGGACAGCCCAGGCTGTCCGCTTTTTTTTGGGGGGCGGCACACCCCGGTGACAGCTGATTTTCAGGACCGTGGCACATGCATGAGCATCCGCTACAACGCTTCTTCAAATCCTTGCGCGAACGTCCGGTGTTTGCGTGGGAGCGCTATCAGATGCGCGACGTTCTGGTGATCGATCACCCGCTGTGTCAGGCGGTGTTCAGTCGTCAGGGCGCGCAGTTGCTGCACTTTCAGCCCAAGGGCCAGAAGCCCTGGCTCTGGTGCGCGGCGAAGTGGCCGCATGTCGGTGCGATTCGCGGCGGCGTGCCGGTGTGCTGGCCGTGGTATGGCCGCCATCCGAGCGAAAACGCCTGGCCGTCCCATGGCTGGGCGCGCTTGCTGGACTGGAAGCTGCTCGACAGCCGTCATGACGATGACGGCGTGCGCCTGCACTGGCAATTGCAGTTGTGCGACTGGCAAGTGGACCTGCATGCCCACCTTGGTGAGCGCATGGAGTTGCGCCTGAGCACCGAGCATCAGGACAGCCTGCCGTGCCAATTGAGCCAGGCATTGCACGCCTATTGGCGTATTGGTGATGTCGGTGAGATAGCGCTGTCTGGGCTTGACGGGGCGCAAGGTTACGACCAGTTGAACCGCCAGGTTTGTCAGCAGGAAGGCGAGTTGCGGGTAGAGGGTGGCTGTCAGCGGGTGTTCCAGCATGACGGCGAATTGCAGCTCAAGGACCACGCCTGGCAGCGGCAATTGTGCATCGATACCGGGGATGATGCGGACACGGTGGTCTGGCATCCGGGGACGCGTCCATTGCTGGGGGTGAGCTGGAACGAGATTTCCGAGTTTGTGTGTGTGGAAGCGGCGAGCGGCGGGACTGATAGCTTGAGCCTGGCGCCGGGGCAGAAAGCGCATTTGAGTTTGCAGGCGCGGGTGGGGGTTTAGTTCAGGGTTCGCGGTGTTGCCGCTGGCCTCTTCGCGGGCAAGCCTCGCTCCTACAGGTCACCCTGAACCTGTAGGAGCGAGGCTTGCCCGCGAAGACGGACTATCAGCCACAAACTACTCAAACCTGATTAATTAAACTCATCCCCAATCGGATACCGGCTCGCATTCAAACTCTCTTTGATCTTGCGCAAATGCGGTTGGAAATCCACGCCACGGCGCAACGTCATGCCGGTCGCCAGCACGTCCAGCACGGTGAGCTGAATGATCCGCGAAGTCATCGGCATGTAGATGTCGGTGTCTTCCGGCAACGGAATGTTCAGGCTCAAGGTACTGGCCTTGGCCAGCGGCGAACCTTCAGCGGTCAAGCCGAGCACCGATGCACCGTTTTCCCGGGCGATACGCGCCACTTCCACCAGCTCGCGGGTGCGACCGGTATAGGAAATGATCACGAACAACTCGCCGGTGTGGGCCACCGAGGCAATCATGCGCTGCATCAGTACGTCCGCATGGGCGGTGACGGCCAAGTTGAAGCGGAAGAATTTGTGCTGCGCATCCAGCGCCACCGGGGCTGAGGCGCCGAGGCCGAAGAAGTGGATCTGCCGGGCCTGGATCAGCAAGTCGACGGCGCGGCTGATCAGGTTCGGGTCCAGCGCCTGCAAGGCACTGTCCAGCGACGCGATGGCGCTGCCGAAAATCTTCTTGGTATAGGCTTCCGGATTGTCGTCGGCCTCGACCGCACGGCTGACATACGCCGCGCCACTGGCCAGGCTCTGGGCGAGCTGAAGCTTGAGTTCCGGGTAGCCGCTGACGCCGAACGAACGGCAGAAACGGTTGACCGTCGGCTCGCTGACCTTGGAGGCCTGGGCGAGGGCGGCGATGCTGAACCGGGTGGCCTGCTGTGGGTTGAGCAGGATCACTTCGGCGACTTTGCGTTCAGCCTTGTTCAGGTCTTCAAGGCGATTCTGGATCTGTTCCAGTAAATTTCGCACGCGGTCCATATGATTTCCTTGGTGCACCTACACGAGTGCACTGCGATGCAAATAAGGGTGTTGCTATGCAAATTGGGCCTTTGATAGGGCCCCAAGCGGTGGCCTATCCTACTGATGGCACCAACCGACCACCACTCGGAATCTGTATTTTGCGAAAATGTTGTGGTTATTACTACATTTTCTCTTGAGCGATGCCTTGAAAAAAGGTATTTGTAGCTTAACTTGATAAAAGAACAAACATCATGCCTTCGATTACGGTTGAACCGTGCACCTTTGCCTTGTTCGGCGCGCTTGGCGATCTGGCCCTGCGCAAGCTGTTTCCTGCCCTCTATCAACTCGATGGCGCAGGCCTGCTGCATGAGGACACGCGCATCATCGCGCTGGCCCGTGAGCCCGGTAGCGAACAGGAGCATCTGGCGTTCATCGCGTCCGAGCTGCGTCGCTACGTCGGGGCCAAAGAGCTGGACGAGGCGGTGGTCGAGCGCTTCCTGTCTCGTTTGAGCTACCTGCACGTCGATTTCCTCAAGGCTGACGATTACCTCGCCCTGGCCGAACTGGCCGGCAGCGCCCAGCGGGTGATTGCCTATTTCGCCACGCCGGCCGCCGTTTACGGCGCGATCTGCGAGAACCTGGCGAAGGTCGGTCTGGCCGAGAACACCCGCGTAGTGCTGGAAAAGCCGATCGGTTCGGACCTCGAATCCTCGCGCAAGGTCAACGACGCCGTGGCGCAGTTCTTCCCGGAGAACCGCACCTACCGCATCGACCACTACCTGGGCAAAGAGACCGTTCAAAACCTCATCGCCCTGCGTTTCGCCAACAGCCTGTTCGAAACCCAGTGGAACCAGAATTACATTTCCCACGTGGAAATCACCGTGGCCGAGAAGGTCGGGATCGAAGGCCGCTGGGGCTACTTCGACAAGGCCGGTCAGCTGCGGGACATGATCCAGAATCACCTGCTGCAACTGCTCTGCCTGATCGCCATGGACCCGCCGGCCGACCTGTCCGCCGACAGCATCCGTGACGAGAAAGTCAAAGTGCTCAAGGCGCTGGCGCCGATCAGCCCGGAAGGCCTGACCACGCAAGTGGTGCGCGGCCAGTACATCGCCGGTTACAGCGAAGGCAAATCAGTTCCTGGCTACCTGGAAGAACCGAATTCCAACACCCAGAGCGACACCGAAACCTTCGTCGCCCTGCGTGCCGACATCCGCAACTGGCGTTGGGCCGGCGTGCCGTTCTACCTGCGTACCGGCAAGCGCATGCCGCAAAAGCTGTCGCAGATCGTCATCCACTTCAAGGAACCGTCGCACTACATCTTCGCCCCGGAGCAGCGCCTGCAAATCAGCAACAAGCTGATTATCCGCCTGCAACCGGACGAAGGCATTTCCTTGCGTGTGATGACCAAAGAACAAGGCCTGGACAAGGGCATGCAGCTGCGCAGCGGTCCGTTGCAGCTGAATTTTTCCGACACCTGGCGCAGCGCACGGATCCCCGATGCCTACGAGCGGTTGTTGCTGGAAGTGATGCGTGGCAATCAGAACCTGTTTGTCCGTAAAGATGAAATCGAAGCCGCGTGGAAGTGGTGTGACCAGTTGATCGCCGGGTGGAAAAAATCCGGTGATGCGCCCAAGCCGTACGCGGCCGGGTCCTGGGGACCAATGAGCTCCATTGCTCTGATCACGCGGGACGGGAGGTCGTGGTATGGCGATATCTAATTTGCAATTGCCGCAGGGCGTCAGCGCCCATGCGTTCAAAAGCCCGGTGTTGCTGGCCGAAGGCCTGGCACTGCAGGTGGCCAGGCAACTGAGCGAGGCGATCGATGCTCGAGGCACGGCCACGCTGGTGGTGTCCGGCGGGCGCAGTCCGGTGGCGTTTTTCCAGCACCTGGCCAAGCAGACGCTGGACTGGTCGAACGTGGTGGTCAGCCTGGCGGACGAGCGCTGGGTACCGGTTGAACATGCCGACAGCAATGCCGGTCTGCTCAAGCGTTACCTGTTGCAAGGCCCGGCGGCCAAGGCTCAGTTCCTGAGCCTGTACAGCGCCACCGCGAACCTGGAGCAAGCGGCCGAACAGGCTGATCGCCTGCTCGCCGAGCTGCCGACGATTGACGTGTTGGTGCTGGGCATGGGCGACGACGGCCACACCGCGTCGCTGTTCCCGAACAGCCCGAACCTGGCCGATGCCTTGAAAACCGACGGCAAGCGTCGTTGCTACCCGATGCTGGCGCCAACCGTGCCGCATCAGCGCCTGACCATGAGTCGTGCGCTGCTGGCCTCGGCCAAACACAAGATTCTGTCGATTTCCGGTCAGTCCAAGCTGACCACCCTGAGTTTCGCGCTGGCCGGTGACGATGTCGCCGAAATGCCGATCCGCGCGTTTCTGCAACCCACGTTAGAGATTTACTGGTGCCCATGAGCCAAGGAACAGCCGCTATGACAACCCCATCCCCGACCGTTTCCATGGCGGACAAAGTTGCCCTGATCGACAGCCTCTGCGCCAAGGCGCGGATTCTGCCGGTGATCACCATCGCTCGCGAACAGGACGTGCTGCCATTGGCCGACGCCCTGGCTGCCGGTGGTCTTACAGCCCTGGAAGTGACCCTGCGTTCGCAGTTCGGCCTCAAGGCCATCCAGATCCTGCGCGAGCAGCGTCCGGAACTGGTGACCGGTGCCGGCACCGTGCTCGATCGCCAGATGCTGGCCGCTGCCGAAGCCGCCGGTTCGCAATTCATCGTGACGCCGGGCATCACCCGTGACCTGCTCGAAGCCAGTGTCGCCAGCCCGATTCCACTGCTGCCAGGCATCAGCAACGCCTCGGGCATCATGGAAGGCTACGGTCTGGGCTATCGCCGCTTCAAGCTGTTCCCGGCGGAAGTCAGCGGCGGCGTTGCGGCAATCAAAGCCTTGGGCGGCCCGTTTGGCGAAGTGAAATTCTGCCCGACTGGCGGCGTCGGCCCGGCCAACATCAAGAGCTACATGGCGTTGAAAAACGTGATGTGCGTGGGCGGTAGCTGGATGCTTGATCCGGAGTGGATCAAGAACGGCGACTGGGCCCGCATTCAGGAATGCACCGCCGAGGCCTTGGCGCTGCTGGACTGACCTGCTTTTACCCAACACTTCGTTGTGTGTTCTACGGCTTTACGGTGCGCTTGGTCGGTGCACCGTTTTTTTTTGCCCAAAGAAAGCCCCCGTAGGAGCAAAGCTTGCTTGCGAAGGCGTCAGTCCAGTCACATCCGATGCTGACTGTACCGACGCCTTCGCAAGCAAGCTTTGCTCCTACAAGGACATCATGCGATACATAGTTACCGCATCTCGCCGCCGGTCCCGCGTTAACCTGCGTTCATCTTATGGAAGAGAGAACGTCATGGACGACAACACCTCAGTGACATCCGCACAACCGGCTTACCTGCTGTCACCCGAACAGATCGCCGGTCCGTATTTTCGCAACCCGAAACTGATCAGACGAAACATCAGCGAAGGCCTGGACGGTATTCCGCTGGTCCTACGGTTGACGATCATCGATGCGATGACCCGTGAGCCCGTCAACGGGGCCATCGTCGATATCTGGCATTGCAATGCCCGCGGCGCCTATTCGGGGTGGAGCAAGGTCAACCCGGACAAGGAAGTCGATGTCGGCGATATCGGCGCGATCCCGCGTACCGACGACGACACGTATCTGCGCGGCGGGCAATTCACCGACCAGAAGGGCATCGTGCGTTTCACCACGATCTATCCGGGGTTCTATGCCGGTCGCGCGCTGCACATACACGTCGCGATTCGAGTGACCGCCGGCAACAACTACCTCGAAGAGCGCCACGTTGCCTGGGTCGGCCAGCTGTACTTCCCCGAAGTGGCCTCGCGCTCGGTGCTCAATGCCAGGGAATACAGCGGCCGAACCGTCACCGCGCTGACCAACGACGAAGACTATTTCTACACCAGCATGGGTGGCGAAGCCTCGACCCTGAACGTTCACACCCTCGGTCGAGATTCGAAAGAAGACGGTTTTTTCGGGCAGATGACCATTGGCATCGACACGTTCGCGATTTCATCACAGCTCAAGCCGGAGGACTTCGACAAGTACACCGTGTGACGTCAGCGCAGCTCGTTCAGTGCCTCGCTCAGCGCATCCATGTCTGCTGCAGTGGTGGTCAGCCCCGGCGTGATGCGGATACACGGGCCACTCGCTGCACCGCTGCGCACCACGGTAAACAGGTTGAAGTCCTTGAGCAGCCGCCCGGCCATTGCTTGTTGGTCGGCATGCCGGGTAAAGCGCATCGACGTGATGCCGCAATACAGTCGCGGATCGTCCGGGGTCATGACGTCGATGCCCGGCAAGTCACGTACGGCGTTGACCCAGCGGTTGCGCAGGTAATTGAGCCGGGCACCCTTGGCCGCGGAACCGCCCATCGCCCGATGTTCTTCGAACACCAGTGGCAGAGTCAGTAACGCCGGGATGTTGGGTGTGCTGTACGGCGTGCGGGCGCGAATGTCGGTGATCGGGAAATGCATCTCGCCCATGTCCGGGTCGATGTCGGCAAGGCGCTCCGGGGCGATGTAGATGAAGCCCAGGGTCAGCGGCGCACCGATCCACTTGTGCAGGTTGAAACCGGCGAACGCGATGCCGAGGTCATCGAGGCTGAACTCGATCTGGCCGAGCGCATGGGCGCCGTCGAGGATCACGTCGATCCCGTGTTCCCTGGCGGCGGCCGCAATCGCCTGCACCGGCATCACCAGGCCGGTGCGGTGAGTGACGTGAGTCAGGGCCATCAATTTGAGCTTTGGGTAACGCACGAAGGCGTCGCGGTAAGTCGCCAACAAGCTGTCGAAACTGGCGGGGTGGGCGTGTTCGATCTCGATCACTTCCACGCCGCGATGCCGGGCCAGCCAACGCATGGCGCCTTTGACCGTGTCGTATTCCAGGTCGCAGATCAGCACTTGGTCACCGGGTTTCAGGCGATTGTAATTGCGGATCAGCGATTGCAAACCGTCCGAGGCGTTGCGGGTGAAGGCGACAGATTCGGTTGTTACGCCCATCAGGTCGGCGAGACGTTTCACGATCGCGAGGTTTTCACCCTGTTCAAAACGCTGGCGTACATGCACCGAGTTGCCGCGGTTGATGAGTTCGATGTTGCGCTGGTATTCCTCGATCACCGTACGCGACATGCGGCCGAAGTAACCGTTCTCGAGGTTGATCGGGCCGGGTTCGACGGCATAGCGGTCGGCAAAGGTTTGCCAGAACATTTCATCACGGGCACGGCGGGTGTTATCGGGCATGGGGACGGCTCAGTGGCGAGGGGCGGGTTTGCCGTGTTTGGCGCGCAGCGGTTCAAGCAGTTCCGACAAGCCGTTGTGATCGATTTCCTGCATCAGGGCCAGCAGTCCGCCCAGTTCGCCATGGGGGAAACCTTCCCGGGCAAACCAGTTCAGGTAGGGGCCGGGCAGGTCGGCAATGATGCGGCCCTTGTATTTGCCGAAGGGCATTTCGCGGGTAATCAGCAGTTCGAGTTTTTCAGGGTTCATCAATCGATCGTCTTGATTCAACAGCCTTGGAAAATACAGGCATTCTGCATGCAGGCCAATTGACAGATCATGCAAAAAAAACGGATACAGATTTTCTCTTTAAAACTAAGTTGTTGAAAATTAACAAATAAATTATCAGTTCAAGGCTGGCATGCAGGGTGCAATACCTATTGCATCTTTCATCAACCCGCAAGGAATTGAAAAATGACCGACATTAATAAAGAAGCGATCTCTGTACTCAACGACCTGATTGAAACCAGCAAAGACGGTCAGGAAGGGTTCAAGACCTGCGCTGAAGACATCAAGCATCCAGAACTGAAAACACTGTTCATCACTCGCTCGACCGACTGCGCCACTGCGGCTTCCGAACTGCAGGCTGCGGTGCGTTCGATGGGCGGCGATCCGGAAACTTCCACCAGCGTCAGTGGTGACCTGCACCGCCGCTGGGTCGACGTGAAATCAGTATTCACCGGCAAGGATGAAGAAGCCGTTCTGAACGAAGCCGAACGCGGTGAAGACCATGCACTGAAGGCTTACCGGGAAGCCATCGAGAAAATCAACAAGCACAACCTGGTGGGCATTCGTGACCTGGTTGAACGTCAGTATCACGGTGTGCAACGCAATCACGATCAGGTGAAAGCCCTGCGCAACCAGGCTCGCGCACGCTCGTAAGCGCGTAAAGCCTGTCAAAAACGCCAGCCAGCCTGGCGTTTTTTTGTGCCTGGGTTTTAGCGCTGGACGCCTGATAGATAGCCAGCTAATAATTTGATTTACCGGTCACTTCGATGAACCCGACTATCGTTAAATCGTCCTTTCAAGAGTGCTTTACGTGCCTATCACTTTGCAGGCTTTATTCGCGCCTGACCGCCGCGCCTTGCAGTTCGCGATCAAGACGTTACTCGGTGGCGGCCTGGCATTGTGGCTGGCATTGCGCTGGGGCCTGGAGCAACCGGCCTGGGCGTTGATGACAGCGTTCATCGTCGCTCAACCGTTGTCCGGGATGGTGGTGCAAAAGGGTTTGGCGCGGCTGCTGGGGACGCTGATCGGGACGTTCATGTCGGTGGTGTTCATGGGCCTGTTCGCCCAGACGCCGTGGCTGTTTTTGCTGGCATTGGCGTTGTGGCTCGGGTTGTGTACGGCGAGTTCGACGCTGCTGCGCAGTGCCTGGTCCTATTCGTTTGTGCTGGCCGGTTACACGGTGGCGATCATCGCATTACCCGCCATCAGCCACCCGCTGACGGTGTTCGACCAAGCCGTGGCGCGCTGCACGGAAATCTGTCTGGGCATTCTCTGCGCCACCGCCGCCAGCGCGCTGCTATGGCCGATGCGGGTCGAGCGGCAACTGGCGGATCAGGCGCGAACGGCGTGGCAGAGTGGGATGAACGCCGCACGCGCAACCCTGGCCGGCGACGGTCAGGCGCGCAAGGGGCTGCTGGAAATCCTCGGTCGCATCGTCGCGGTGGATGCTCAGCGCGAACATGCCTGGTTCGAAGGCGGGCTGGGTCGGCAACGTGCGCGGGCCATCAGCGGATTGAGCCAGAAACTGTTGATGTTGCTGCGCATCGCACGCTCGGTGCGCCGGCAGTGGAAGCAGCTTGAACCGCAGGAAGCCGAGCAATTGATGCCGTGGATGAACGAGGTTCAGCAAGCGCTCGCCAGCCCGGACACCGCAATGCTGCAAACCTTGCGCCCGCGCTTGCTCGACGCCAGCCATGACCCGCAGATCAGCTCTGCGCAGAGTTACTGCCTGGTCCGTTTCACCCTGCTGATGGATACCGCGATGGCGGCGAGCGCGGCATTGACGGCGGTGGAGGAGGGCAAGGAAGCGGTCGACCCGCCGCGCACCCTGACACCGCATCGCGACCTGTCGTTGGCGCTGGTGTTCGGCGCGCGCAGTGCCTTGGCGTTTCTGGTGGTGTCGTGTTTCTGGCTGGCCACTGCATGGCCCGCCGCGTCGGGCGCATTGGTGCTGACGTGTGTGGTGTGCAGCCTGTTCGCCAGTCGCGAAAACGGCGCGCAAATTGGCATGAGTTTCATGCGCGGGATTTTTCTGGCGATCCCGGCGGCGTTTTTTGTCGGGCAGATTCTGCTGCCGCAATGGAGTGGTTTTGCGCTGCTCTGCATGGGCATGGGCGTGCCGTTGTTTTTCGGTGCGCTGGGCATGGCCAGGCCGCAGATCGGCGCCACGGCCACGTCGTTCTGTCTGCATTTCATCGTGCTGGTGTCACCGCTCAACGCGATGAAGTTTGATGTCGCGACGTTCTTCAACAGCGCTCAAGCCATGGTGGTGGGCGTCGGGGCGGCGGCGCTGGCCTTCCACTTGCTGATCCTGCGCAACCCGACGTGGCACGGTCGGCGTTTGCTGGCGGCGACCCTCGACGATCTGGTGCGCCTGACCCGACGCAATCTGCGCGGTGCCGAAAGCTGGTTCGGCGGACGCATGGCCGACCGCTTGCTGCAACTGGCGCGGCACTACCCGGAACTGCCGGAACCGGCGCGCAGCCGCTGGGACGACGGCTTGCTCGGTCTCGATATTGGTGACGAGCTGCTGCATTTGCGCTTGAGCCTGGCGGCGGCGCAGGCACCGGTCAATGCCGCGCAGCGGCGTTATCTCGAACAACTGGAAAACATCCTCGAACAAGGCCCGGCCGGCCACTGCGCGGATGCGCTGGAACAACCCAGCGAAGAATTCTTGAAAACCTTGTACGCGTTGCCACCCAGCGACCCGGTGAAACTGGCCCAGGGCGCGGTGCTGCAATTGCAGAACAGCTGGCGCGCCTGGTGCCATCAACAGGAGCAAAGCCATGGGCTTGCGTGAATGGTCGGTGGGCGGCGTGCTGCTCAGCCCGTTTCTGATTTATGTGGTGCTGGCGCTGCTGGTCACCGGGGTCTTGCGCCTGCTGCTGCGCCTGACCCCGGCCGGTCGCTGGATCTGGCACGAAGCGTTATTCGATTGCGCCTTGTACGTCTGTGTATTGACCCTGATCACCGTCGTCCTCGGACCTTTATAAGGAGTTGAACATGCGTACACCCGTGCGTGTCGCGGTAACCCTGTGCCTGGTGGCGCTGGCGATTTTTGCCGGTTTCCATTTGTGGCAGTACTACATGCTCACGCCGTGGACCCGGGACGCGCGGATTCGCGCCGACGTGGTGGTCATCGCCCCGGATGTGTCGGGCTGGGTGCGTGAACTCAAGGCCTTCGACAACCAGCCGGTGAAGGCCGGCGATCTGTTATTGAGCATTGACCGCGACCGTTTCGAAGCGGCGCTGGAGAAGGCGCAAGCGGTGGTGCAAACCCGTCAACAGCAACTCAACCTGCGTGAGCGCGAAGCCAGCCGTCGCGCCAGCCTCGGGCCGCAAGCGATCAGTGCCGAGCTGCGCGAAAATGCGCAAATCAACGCCGGCATCGCTCGTGGCGAACTGCGTGAAGCCCAGGCCGAAGCCAAGGTCGCCGAACTCAATCTTGCCCGCAGTCAGGTCCACGCACCCCGCAGCGGCCACATCACCAACCTGCGCCTGGCCCAGGGCAATTACGTGAATGCCGGGCAACCGGTGATGGCGTTGATCGATGATTCAACGTTTTATGTGCAGGCGTATTTCGAAGAAACCAAACTGCCGCGGATTCGCGTCGGCGATCCGGTGAAGGTCTGGTTGATGAGCGCGGGCGAGGCGCTGGAAGGGCAGGTGGAAAGCATCAGTCGCGGGATTACCGATCGCAACACCACGCCGGATGGGCAGTTGTTGGCAGAGGTGGAACCGACATTCAACTGGGTGAGACTGGCACAACGGATTCCGGTGCGAATCAAACTGGACAAGGTGCCCGAGGGGATCAATTTGAGTTCGGGGATGACGGCGAGTGTGCAGGTGCAGGAGGGGCGATAAGATCAAAAGATCGCAGCCACTGCAGGAGCCGGCTTGCTGGCGATGGGATCAACGCGGTTTCCCTGAGATACCGAGGCGTACGCATCGCCAGCAAGCCGGCTCCTACAGTTGAGCGCCGTACTTAGCCGATGCTGATCGCCGGCAGACTAGTCAACGTCACGGTCTGCTGTTTGCGCGGTGCCAGAATCTCCGCCTCGCCATCCACCACCAACTCATCGCGCTGGTTGAACACGCGGGTGGCAATGCGCACACGGAATTTCGGCAACTTCTCCAGAATCTCCAGGCGCACCGTCAGCGTATCGCCAAGCTTCACCGGCTTCTGAAAGCTCATCTGCTGACCGATATAAATAGTCCCCGGCCCAGGCAACTCGCAGGCAACTGCAGCGCTGATCAACGCGCCACTGAACATGCCGTGCGCGATGCGCTCCTTGAACATGGTGCCGGCGGCGAATTCGGCGTCCAGATGCACCGGGTTGTGGTCACCCGACATGGCGGCGAACAGCTGAATGTCACGCTCTTCGACCGTCTTGCTGTAGCTGGCGGTCTGGCCGACTTCGAGGGCTTCGTACGGGGTGTTGGTAACCTGGGTCATCTGTTTCAATTCCTGTGACAAATAAAAAAACCACAAAAAAACTATTCGGATCGGGGCGGGCGGCGGTGGCTCAGGGCTTGTGCGATCCAGCCCAGCACATCGGCCGTCACCTCATCACGGTTGCTCTCGTTGAACAGTTCGTGCCGTGCCTGCGGATAAATCGTCAGTTGCAGGCTCTGGCTGCCCGCGGCGCGTAGCGCATCGGCCAGATCTTTCAGACGCTTGCCTTCGCTCACCGGATCACATTCACCGCCTATCACCAGCAACGGCAGGCCCGGATCGATCTGAGCGAGATTGGACGCTTTGCTGATTTGCTGCAAGCCGCCGAGCAAATCGATCCACAGTTGGTTGGTGCAGCGGAAGCCGCAGAGCGGGTCGTTGGCGTACAGATCGACCTCCGCCGGGTCGCGGCTGAGCCAGTCGAACCGGGTGCGGGCCGGTTTGAAGGCCTTGTTGAACGAGCCGAACGACAGCCATTCGATCAGCGCGCTGCGGCCCTTCGGCCCTTGGCGCAGTCGTTCCAGGCGGGCAATCTGCCGCGCCGCGCGATAAAGCGCCACGGGCTGGAAGTTCGAACCGCTGAGCACCGCGCCGTGCAGGCTGGCGCTGTGATGCAGCAGATAAGCCTGGGCGATGTAGCTGCCCATGCTGTGGCCGAGCAGCACGATCGGTACGCCGGGATGATGCTGGCCAATGTGCTGATTGAGGCTGGCGAGGTCGCCGACCACCTTGCACCAGCCATCGTCGTCGGCGAAATGACCGAGTGTCCCGTTTTCGGCAGTTTTGCCATGTCCACGCAGGTCCGGCGCGTACACACCGTAGTCCTGTGCGCAGCACTTTTCTGCCAGGCGCGCATAGCGACCGCTGTGTTCGGCCATGCCGTGGGCCAGCAGGATCACCGCTTTCAACGGCGCTGCGGGCAGCCACTGGTTGACGAAGAGGCGGCTGCGGTCACTCGCGGTCAGCCAGAAGGTGTCGTGGATCATGGCGATTCCTTTGCATGGGCTCGGCCCATTGTATAGCGCATCCTGCGCTTGCCGTCTGATCAGGCCGCACCACGGCACCGAGATTCACACGGTCAATGACGGTTGTTGGCATATTTGCCTGATTCGCCATAGCTGCTAGTGTCCGTGAAGCTCCGCTTTTTCAAAGGTGACACAAAAGCGGCCCCGGATAGGTTCAGGTAAAGAGGACAAGAACAATGCAACCTGATTTCTGGAATGACAAACGCCCGGCCGGCGTACCCCTGGACATCGAACAAGGGGCTTACAAGTCGGTGATCGAGGTGTTCGAGCGTTCCTGCAAAAAATTTGCTGACCGCCCGGCCTTCAGCAACATGGGCGTCACCCTGACCTACGCCGAACTGGAACGCTACAGCGCCGCGTTCGCCGGTTACCTGCAAGCCCACACCGACCTGGAGCCCGGCGATCGCATCGCGGTGCAGATGCCCAACGTCCTGCATTACCCGATTGCCGTGTTCGGCGCGTTGCGCGCCGGGCTGATCGTGGTCAACACCAACCCGCTGTACACCGCGCGGGAAATGCGTCATCAGTTCAAGGACTCCGGTGCCCGGGCACTGGTTTACCTGAACGTATTCGGGCAGAAGGTCCAGGAAGTGCTGGCCGACACCGACATCCAGTACCTGATCGAAGCGAAGATGGGCGACCTGATGCCTGCCGCCAAGGGCTGGCTGGTCAACACGCTGGTCAGCAAGGTCAAGAAAATGGTCCCGGACTACGCCTTGCCGCAGGCGATCTCCTTCAGGAGCGCGCTGCGTCTGGGCCGGGGCCTGGGCATCAAGCCGTTGAACGCCGGCCTCAACGATATCGCCGTGCTGCAATACACCGGCGGCACCACCGGGCTGGCCAAGGGCGCGATGCTGACCCACGGCAACCTGGTGGCGAACATGCAGCAGGCACGCGCCTGCCTCGGCCAGTTCGGCGCTGACGGTCAGCCGTTGCTGCGCGAAGGGCAGGAAGTGATGATCGCGCCGCTGCCGCTGTACCACATCTATGCATTCACGGCGAATTGCATGTGCATGATGGTGACCGGCAACCACAACGTGCTGATCACCAATCCACGAGACATCAAGGGCTTCATCAAGGAGCTGAAAAACTGGCGGTTCTCGGCGTTGCTGGGGCTCAACACGCTGTTCGTCGCGTTGATGGACCACCCGGACTTCAAGACCCTGGATTTCTCCAGCCTCAAGCTCACCAACTCCGGCGGCACTGCGCTGGTCAAGGCCACCGCCGAGCGCTGGGAGCAACTGACCGGTTGCCGCATCACCGAAGGTTACGGCCTGACCGAAACCTCGCCGGTGGCGTGCACCAACCCGTACGGTGACAAATCGCGGATCGGCACGGTCGGACTGCCGGTGCCGGGCACCACGCTGAAAGTCATCAACGATGAAGGCGTCGAGCAACCGTTGGGCGAGCGCGGCGAACTGTGCATCAAGGGTCCGCAGATCATGAAGGGCTACTGGCAGAAACCCGAAGCCACCGCCGAAGTGCTGGATGCCGAAGGCTGGTTCAAGTCCGGCGACATCGCGGTGATCGACCCGGACGGTTTTGTGCGCATCGTCGATCGCAAGAAAGACATGATCATCGTCTCGGGTTTCAACGTGTACCCGAACGAAATCGAAGACGTGGTGATGGCTCACCCGAAAGTCGCCAACTGCGCCGTCATCGGTGTGCCGGACGAACGTTCGGGCGAGGCGGTGAAGTTGTTTGTGGTGGCGCGTGAATCGGGGGTCAGCCTTGAAGAGTTGAAGGCTTACTGCAAGGAAAACTTCACCGCGTACAAAGTGCCCAAGCACATCGTGTTGCGTGAGTCGTTGCCGATGACGCCGGTGGGCAAGATTCTGCGGCGGGAGTTGCGGGATATCGCGTAACCGATAAATGGCCGCGCTTCGCGCGGTTCGCGGGCAAGCCTCGCTCCTACAAGGTCAGTGTTGTTCATAAGGTCATGAACGACACAAAACCTGTAGGAGCGAGGCTTGCCCGCGATGCTTTTAAGGCGGAGGCCCCGATTTTCGGGGCTTTCAGCGACATATAGGTTTTTTGCTCTAAAATGACCGTTTGTCATTCTTGAGTCACTAATGTGACTGTAGAGGCCGCTTTTGGCTCTAGTCGGCCCTTGGCAAAGCTGCTACTCTCGGCGCGCTTTGTGACCTCTCGGCCTCTGTAAAAAGCCCAGACTCACCAATAATCAAACACCAATAATAATCGCATCAAATGCGGTATTTGAATTCGCGTTGCTGAGGAGTGGGCTTCCATGATCGAAGACTTCTGGAAGGATAAGTACCCTGCCGGGATTGCTGCCGACATCAATCCGGACGAGTATCCGAATATTCAGGCAGTGTTGAAACAGTCCTGCCAACGCTTCGCCGACAAGCCGGCATTCAGTAACCTGGGCAAGACAATCACCTACGGTGAACTGTACGAATTGTCCGGTGCCTTTGCCGCTTACCTGCAACAGCATACCGACTTGCAGCCGGGCGATCGAATCGCCGTGCAACTGCCCAACGTCTTGCAGTACCCGGTCGCTGTGTTCGGTGCCATCCGCGCCGGGCTGATCGTGGTCAACACCAACCCGCTGTACACCGCGCGGGAAATGGAACACCAGTTCAACGACTCCGGCGCCAAAGCCCTGGTCTGCCTGGCCAACATGGCGCATCTGGCCGAGGCCGTCGTGCCGAAAACCGGCGTCAAGCACGTCATCGTCACCGAAGTCGCCGACCTGCTGCCGCCGCTCAAGCGCCTGCTGATCAACAGCGTCATCAAGTACGTGAAGAAGATGGTGCCGGCGTATCACTTGCCCAAAGCCATCAAGTTCAACGACGTGTTGAGCAAGGGCCATGGCCAGCCAGTGGCTGAAGCCAACCCGGCCAGCAGCGACGTGGCAGTGCTGCAATACACCGGCGGCACCACCGGCGTGGCCAAGGGCGCAATGCTGACCCATCGCAACCTCGTCGCCAACATGTTGCAGTGCAAGGCGCTGATGGGTTCCAACCTGAATGAAGGTTGCGAGATCCTGATCACGCCGCTGCCGCTGTACCACATCTATGCCTTCACCTTTCATTGCATGGCGATGATGCTGATCGGCAACCACAACATCCTGATCAGCAACCCGCGCGACCTGACGGCGATGGTCAAGGAACTGTCGAAGTGGAAGTTCAGCGGCTTCGTCGGCCTGAACACGCTGTTCGTGGCCCTGTGCAACAACGAAGGCTTCCGCAAGCTGGATTTCTCGGCGCTGAAAGTCACCCTGTCGGGCGGCATGGCCCTGCAACTGGCCGCGGCCGAACGCTGGAAAGCGGTCACCGGTTGCGCTATCTGCGAAGGTTACGGCATGACCGAAACCAGCCCGGTGGCCACCGTGAACCCGATCCAGAACATCCAGATCGGCACCATCGGCATTCCGGTGCCGTCGACCCTGTGCAAAGTCATCGACGATGCCGGCGTTGAGCAACCGTTGGGCGAAATCGGCGAGCTGTGTGTGAAAGGTCCGCAGGTGATGAAGGGCTACTGGCAGCGTCAGGAAGCCACCGACGAAATGCTCGACAGCGAAGGCTGGTTGAAGACCGGTGACATCGCGCTGATCCAGCCTGACGGCTACATGCGCATTGTCGATCGCAAGAAAGACATGATCCTGGTGTCCGGTTTCAACGTGTACCCGAATGAGCTCGAAGACGTGCTCGCGACCCTGCCGGGCGTGCTGCAATGTGCGGCCATCGGTGTGCCGGACGAGAAGTCGGGCGAGGCGATCAAGATTTTCATCGTCGCCAAACCGGGCGTGACCCTCACCAAAGAGCAAGTGATGGAGCACATGCGTGCGAACGTCACCGGCTACAAAGTGCCGAAAGCCGTCGAGTTCCGCGATGCGCTGCCGACGACCAACGTTGGCAAGATCCTGCGTCGGGAATTGCGTGATGAAGAGCTGAAGAAGATCAACGCGAAGAAAGTAGGCGCGTAACAAACAAAAGCCCCGCAGATGCGGGGCTTTTTGTTGGACCTGTAGGAGCCGGCTTGCCGGCGATAGCGGTGTGTCAGTAAACATTGATGTGCCAGATGTACCGCCATCGCCGGCAAGCCGGCTCCTACAATGTTATTGGCGGAACGGCGCGAAATTGACGTTGGTGCCCGCCGGGCGCATGTCCTGCAGGTACGAATCCTTGTCCGCACTCAGTTCCAGGCTCAGCGCAGCCTTGCGCTTGCCCTGGTTACGCACCACCAGCCCTTCGAGCTTCTCGCGCAGGAACACCGTCGGCACTTTCAGGTGCAGCAGTTCGTCGGTGTCCGGCGTGTGCATCAGCAGGTGAATCCATTCGTACTGACCAATGGCCAGGCGCGCCACCGGGAGATCGAACCACCAGATGTTGCGGTTACGGTTCAATTCGGCGAAATGGCAGTTGTTGACGCCAAGCACAGCACCGCCGAGTTCCTGGTTTCTGCGGGCAATGGCCTGCTTTTTATCGAGTTTCATAACATTCCTACGGGATTGGATCTTCAGGGCCGTAGCCTGAATACGTTGCGCATTCTCGGGGGTTGGTCGGCAAACATAAAGCCCAACCTGCACGGAACGATGAAATGTCGTTTTTGTGTCAGTCTGAACTTGCATACGGAAATTGTTTCAAAGTCGCCAAGTAGGCTACTTTGATGTAGAAAACGGCCCCTGAGTCGCCACGACTTCAACCCCATTGCGGCGAAAGGAGACGCTAATGATTTTCCCGGACATGAAAGGTGTGCCCCTCCATCGTGTGATGGTGCGCACGGTCACCGAGTTCGTCGCCGACGAGATGTCGACCTATGCCTCGGCGTTGGCCTATCAAATGCTGTTTTCGTTGTTTCCCTTCATTCTTTTCCTGATTGCCCTGATCGGTTTCCTGCACCTGCCGGACTTCTTTTCCTGGCTGCGCCTGCAATCGGAACTGGTCCTGCCGCCCCAGGCGCTGGAGCAGGTGAACCCGGTGATCGACCAGCTCCAGCAATCCAAGGGTGGCTTGCTCTCGGTCGGTATCGTCATCGCGCTGTATACGGCCTCGGCCGGCGTGCGACTGATGATGAGCGCGATGAACGCCGCGTATGACGTGGTCGAAGGCCGGCCGTTCTGGAAGCGTTTTCCGCTGTCGGTTTTCTACACGATCGGCATTGCCGGGATGTTGCTGATTGCCGCCGCGCTGATGGTGCTCGGGCCGCAAGTGATGGGCTGGATCGCCGCGCAGGTCGGCCTTGAAGACTTTATTGTCACGGTCTGGACCATCGCTCGCTGGCCGGTCATCGTGATCCTGATGATGATTGCCGTGGCGCTGATCTATTACGTCATGCCCGACGTAAAACAGGAGTTTCGTTTCATCACCCCAGGCTCGGTGCTGGCGGTGGTGGTGTGGATCATCGCGTCGTTGGGCTTTGCGTTTTACGTCAAGACCTTCGCCAACTACAACGCCATGTATGGCAGTATCGGCGCGATCATCGTGCTGTTGCTGTACTTCTACATTTCCGCGGCGGTGCTGTTGCTCGGCGCGGAAATGAATGCGGTGATCGAACACATGTCGACCGAAGGCAAGGACCCTGGCGAAAAGGTCCCCGGCGAGCACGGTCCTGTCCACGAAGAGAAACATCACGTTTCCGGACTGGGCCGGGATCACTCGGTGAAACCACCCACTGACGAAGTCATCAAATGATCCGTGAAATCCTGAAAATGGGCGACGAGCGCCTGCTGCGCATTGCGCCGCCGGTCCCCGCCGAGATGTTCGACAGCCCGGAGCTGTGGCAACTGATCGACGACATGTTCCAGACCATGGAAAGCGTCGGCGGGGTAGGCCTGGCCGCGCCGCAGATCGGCGTCGACCTGCAACTGGTGATCTTCGGCTTCGAGCACAGCGAGCGTTATCCGGACGCTGAAGCGGTGCCGCAGACGATTCTGATCAATCCGCTGATCACGCCGTTGAGTCCGGTGATGGAAGAGGGGTTTGAAGGCTGCCTGTCGGTGCCTGGATTACGCGGCGCGGTGAGTCGTTACCAGCAAATTCGCTATGAAGGTTTTGACCCGAAAGGCGAGCCGATCGTGCGCATCGCTTCAGGGTTTCATGCTCGTGTGGTGCAGCACGAATGTGATCACCTGATCGGCCGGTTGTACCCGTCACGGATTACCGACTTCAGCAAATTCGGGTTCACCGAAGTGATGTTTCCGGATCTAGATCCCAACGCCGACGATTGACCTCACCGTCAAACCCTGTAGGAGCGAGCCTGCTCGCGATTGCGGCGTGTCAGTCACCAAAAGTATTGACTGTCACGGCCTCATCGCGAGCAGGCTCACTCCTACAGTTGATCTTCATGTCTATCCAACCGGCTCCAGCCCCATCGCTATCATCGGTTTGCTGCGCGCATAACGGCTCAAGCGTTCGACCATCGCGTATGGCATGGGCGGATCGAAGGTAAACCCGCGACGCTCATAAAAGCCCCGCAAGTCCGGGTGGCAGAACAGCCACACCGGTTGGTCGAGACCGTTCACCGCTTCGGCAATCAGCGTCGCTGCGATCCCTTGTTCACGACAGGCCGGGTCGACAAACAAACCAGTCAACCAATGCCCGCCCGAGACCGGACGCAAGCACAGCGCCGCAATGATCTCGTTGCGCCGGGCCACCCACAATTGAGCGTCGCGGACCGCTTTCATCGACGATTGGTGGGCGCGATAAAACTTGTTCATCAGGGGCCATAACGGCTCGTCGAGCAAGGTGTATTGAGTGTCGGGCATGGGGCGGGTCTGTGTGTGCGCAAAGCGGGCGATTATAAAAGAACGGGCGGCCGGGGATAGGTGTATACCTGATCTCACATCCCGTATGAGTGGAGTACGTATCATGGCCAAAGGCATGGATTCAAAAAAAGCAGCGAAGAAGAAACCGGCGAAAACCGCCGATGAAAAACGCGCGGACAAGAAGGCCAAGAAGGTGGGTGTGTTCGGCCATTAAGCGGTAAGCATGAAACCCACGTTCTCCCTGTAGGAGCCGGCTTGCCGGCGATGGCCGTTAACGATGACGCGTTTACATAGAAAAAAACGCGGTGTCTGAGAGTCCATCGCCGGCAAGCCAGCTCCTACAGGAGGGGGGCAAAATAATCTGCAAGATTTCCCGATGCCATTGCACAGAAAGGGACTGGTCCCCGATCTGAGCAACGCCATGCCCCATTACTTCGATAGTGCCCACCGAGAAGAAATCGAAACCCTGCGCCAGCGCCTGACCGCTCGCACCGAGTGGCCGACCTGGTTGCTGCTGATCGGCGTGTACGGCGGCTGGTTCGGCATCATGCTGGCCAGCAATCGATTGGGCGTCTGGTGGAGCACGTTGCTGCTGATTCCGCTGGTGGTGCTGTGGTTGTCGGTGCAGCATGAATTGCTCCACGGTCATCCCACCCGCTGGACCACGCTGAACAAAATCCTCGGTTACGCACCGTTCGCCGTCTGGTACCCCTACACGTTGTATCGCGACAGCCATCTGCTGCATCACCGCGACGAAGACCTGACCTTGCCGGGCATCGATCCGGAAAGCCGTTACCTGAGTGCCGAGCGGTGGCAGGGCAGTTCCGTGTTCGAACAGAGCCTGCACTGGCTGAACAAAACCGTACTCGGACGCTTCATCATCGGTGCGCCGCTGGCCTTGCTGGCGCTGGCGCGCGAAGAACTGCAGCGCTTGAGATCGGGTGATCGACAGGCCTGGTTGATGTGGCTGACCCACGGCGCACTGACCGTGTCGATGTTGCTGTTCATCGCCCATTACAGCGCGGTGCCGGTGTGGCATTACCTGTTGCTGATCAGCGTGCCGGCGCTGTCGATTGCAATGATCCGCTCCTACTATGAGCACCGTCCCCATGCGCAACCCGAGCAACGCACCGTGCTCAATGAAGCCGGCTGGCCATGGCGCTGGCTGTTCCTGAACCTGAATTTTCATCTGGTGCATCACGACTTGCCGAGTCTGCCCTGGTACGACTTGCCCCGCGCCTACCACGCACGCCGCGAGCAATGGGTGGCGCGCAGCGGCGGCTTTCTGGTGCAGGGTTATGCTCAGTTGTGGCGTGAGAACGGGATAAAGGCGATCGACAGCCCGAAACACCCCTTCCACTGATTGCCAATACATTCCCCTGTAGGAGCCAGCTTGCTGGCGATGGCGGTGTGTCATGTTGCATTGATGGGACTGATACGCCGCCATCGCCGGCAAGCCGGCTCCTACAGTAGATGTTTGTTGTTTGAGAGATTTTGATGACTCAACACATCACCGAATTACTGATGTACGTCGCCCCCGAACCCATCCGCCAGGCCAACGAGCGTTGGCTGACGCGAATCCTCGAACGTCTGGGCGCCACCCGCCGCAACGCCGATGGGCTATCGCTGATGGACCTGTGGCTGTCCCCGCAGTTGCTGCTGACCCAAACCTGCGGCTATCCGCTGATGACCGTATTGCGCGGCCAGGTTCGGGTTATCGGCCGGCCTCGTTACGAACTGCCGGACAGCAGCGGCGGCAACCATTGCAGCCTGCTGCTCAGCCGTGCCGATGATTCACGCCGGACCTTGCCCGCGTTTTTCGGCAGCCGTGGCGTGATCAACGGCGAAGACTCCAACAGCGGCATGAACCTGCTGCGTCAACGACTCGCGCCGTTGCACCGCGACGGTCAGTTCTTCGCCAGCGTCGGCATCAGCGGCAGCCACCGCGAGAGCCTGCGCTGGCTGCGTGAAGATCAAGCCGACCTCGCCGCCATCGACAGCGTGACCTTCGCCTACCTGGCGCGGCACGCCGAAGAGGAAGTGGCGGGATTGCGCGTGGTGGTGCGTAGCGCGTTCAGCCCGACCTTGCCGTATATCACCGTTGCGACGGCGACCGATAAACAGGTAGAGGCGCTGCGGCAGGTGATGAACGAGACGCTGCGGGAATTGCCCGATGTCGCCGAAGTCCTTGGGTTGCACGAGGTGTTGCCGGCCGGCGAGAGCGACTATCAAATCGTTCTCGATTATCAGCAGGAAGCCGAGGCGTTGGGGTTTGGGCGGTTGCGTTGACTGGAGATTGCCTTCGCGGGCAAGCCTCGCTCCTACAGGATTTGTGTCGATCTCTGGATTGATGATCGACACAAATCCTGTAGGAGCGAGGCTTGCCCGCGAAGGCAATCTATCAAACACAACGTTAATTCCTTTGTGGAATATAAAAATGCATTTTAAGTATTATTAAAGAATAAGGCTCCTTGCTAGGATTCGCCTCACCGGACCACCGGACATTCAGCGACCCTAACCCTTGGAGCCTCTATGTCCGGCACCGACGTATCCCATCGAAACGATGTGGGCGGATTGTTCCGCGCCCATTACCCCTGGCTCTGCGCTCGGTTGCGCCAGTTTCTCGGGGCCAGTTCCAGCGTCGAAGACATCGCCGCCGAGACTTTCGCGCAACTGCTCGAATCGCCGGGTCTGACCCCGATCCGCGAGCCCCGCGCCTTGCTCACCACCATCGCCCGCCGGTTGATTTATCAACTCTGGCGCCGTCGCGATCTGGAGCGTCAGCACCTCGATCAACTGCAACACCTTGATCAGCCCCAAGCGTCCTCGCCCGAGGAATTGCTGCAACTGACCCAGGCGTTGCACCGTCTCGACCGAACGCTTGAGCGTTTGCCGGGCAAAGTCCGGGCGACGTTCCTGTTGTCGCGCATCGATGGCCTGACGTACCCGCAAATCGCTGCCGAACTGGGCATTTCCCAGCGCTCCGTCAGCGTCTACATGACCCGCTCCCAAGCGTTGTGCGCCCAGCACAGCGCCAATGAACCCTTGCACCAGAGGTCCGCATGAAATCGATCAAAACCCTGCTCGGCAGTTCGCTGCTGGCCCTGAGCCTTGTGGCGACCCACGTTCCCGCCGCGGAACAAACCAAGCCGATCCACTTCGGTGACATCACCTGGGAAAGCGGCAGCCTGATCACCGAGATCCTGCGGTTGATCGTCGAAAAAGGTTACGGCTACCCGACCGACACTTTGCCGGGCAGCACCGTCAGCCTCGAAGCGGCATTGGCCAAGAACGACATTCAAGTGATCGGCGAAGAGTGGGCCGGGCGTAGTCCGGCGTGGGTCAAGGCGGCGTCGGAAGGCAAAGTGTTCGGGCTGGGCGACACCGTCAAAGGCGCCACCGAAGGCTGGTGGGTGCCGGAATACGTGATCAAGGGCGACCCGGAGCGCGGGATCAAACCGTTGGCGCCGGAGCTGAAATCCGTCGCCGATCTGGCGCGCTACAAAGACGTGTTCCGCGACCCCGAAGACCCGAGTCGCGGACGCTTCCTCAACAGCCCGACCGGCTGGACTTCGGAGATCGTCAACAGTCAGAAACTCAAGGCCTACGACCTGACCACCAGCTTCGTCAACTTCCGCACCGGCTCCGGCGCGGCGCTGGATGCCGAAGTGGCCTCGTCGATCCGTCGCGGCAAACCGGTGTTGTTCTACTACTGGTCGCCGACGCCGCTATTGGGTCGCTTCAAACTGGTGAAACTCGAAGAACCGCCCTTCGACGCCGAGGCCTGGAAGACCCTGGCCGATGCCAACAACCCAAACCCCAAAGGCACGCGCTCGATGCCGGCGAGCCTGGCGATCGGTGTGTCTGCACCGTTCAAGACGCAGTATCCGGACTTGGTGTCGTTCTTCGAGAAAGTCGATTTCCCGATCGATCTGCTGAACCAGACGCTGGCGCAGATGAGCGAAAAACGCCAGCAACCGCGTCAGGTGGCGGAAGCGTTTTTGCGCGATCAGCCGCAGATCTGGAAGGGTTGGGTGCCGGGTGAGGTGGCGACCAAGGTGAGTGCGAGTTTGTAATTTTTCGGCGTCTGTTACATCGATTTCGCGGGCAAGCCTCGCTCCTACAAAGGTATCGTTAATCCTGTAGGAGCGAGGCTTGCCCGCGAATCAATCTAAAACCTTACACCAACTCCACGGCCAACGCCGCTTGCACCGCCGGGCGCAAAACAACCCGCGCCTGAAACCGCATCAACACCGGCCACTGATCCAAATCTATCGCAAACAACGGCGCCCACCGCAACACCGTAAACAAGTAAGCATCCGCCACGCTGAACCCACCCGCCAGCAGATAATCCTGGCGCTCCAGCGTCTGACACAACACCGCAAAGCGCTTGAACAACTTCTCCTTGATCAACGCTTTCACCTCCTCGGGGAGCTGCGCGTTGAACAGCCAACCCAGCCCGCCATGAATCTCCGTCGAAACGAAATTCAGCCACTCCTGCAACCGCAGTCGCTCGAACGTCCCGTTCACGGGCGCCAGGTTCGCCTCGGGTCGCAGGTCCGCCAGGTATTGCAGGATCGCCGGGCCTTCAGTCAGCACGTCACCGTTGTCGAGTTGCAGCGCCGCGACGTAACCCTTCGGGTTGATGGCGAGGAAATCGGCACCGCTCGCGGTCCGTTTGGTGCGGTTATCGACGCGGATCAACTCGAACGGCAGGTCCAGTTCACGCAGCACAATGTGCGGTGCCAGCGAGCAGGCTTGAGGGGCGTAATACAACTTCATCGGCAGGGCTCTGGTTGGGGATTTGCGCCAGTGTCATAGTGCGCGGCGCCCTCGGTAAAATTAATCTTTAAGAAAACTGCCATAAGGAAAGCTACTGCCATGATGAATCTGATGCACTGGCGAATGGTGGTGGCAGTGGCCGATACGGGCAACATTACCCGCGCGGCCGAACGGGTCGGCATGACCCAGTCAGGCGCGAGCCAAGCGTTGGCGCTGATCGAAGATACCCTCGGCGTTCAGCTGTTCACTCGGGAGAATCGCCAAACGCTGCCGACCGCTATCGGCCTGCCGGTCATCGAGCAGGCCCGGACCATGCTCGGCGCCCTGGAAAACATCCGCAGCACCGTCGATGCCGCGAAAGACATCCAGCGCGGGACGATTCGCCTGGCGAGTTTTCCCATGGTGCTGGCAACCTTTCTGCCGCCGCTGCTGCGCACATTCAGCCGGCTTTACCCCGGCATTCAGGTGGTCGCGCTGGAAGTCAGCGACGATGAAGTGGAAGCACTGCTCGGCGCCGGCCTGGTGGATGTGGGTGTGGTGCTGAACCCGGCGCCGGAGCGCAATGCCGGGCGTTTGGGGTGCGATGCCTGGGTCGCGGTGTTGCCCGGTGGCCATCCCTTGGCACGCCGCTCGATTGAACAAGGCGTCACCCTCGCGGAGTTGGCAGACCAGCCGTTTGTGCTGGCCACGGGCGGCTGTTCGACCAACGCCCGCAGCCTGGCCGCCGATGCCGGTCTGCAATTGCGCGACGTTCGGGTCGAGGTCCGCGAGTGGAGCAGTGCGTTCACGCTGGTGCGCGAAAACATCGGAGTCACCCTGGTGCCGGAAATGACCTTGCCCAGCCATCTCCAGGGGCTGCGTGTGGTGCCGGTCAAACCGCGTATCGATCGTGAGTTTGCCTTGGTGGTCGCCGCAAACAAACAACCCTCGGCAGCGGTGCAGGCGTTGTTGAGCATGCTGGCTGAACACTGAATCAAGCTGAACCGTTTTTGTCCTCAATACTGGCCGACTAGTGGCCTTGCAAGCCTATTGCGGCTGGCTATGCTCAGTCCTGACGAACCATGTCGGTCGCCATGTGAAGGCCGGCATGCACGCTTCAGAGTGCGCACCCCAAGGCACCGATGCGAGCGGCAAGGAGTTTTACGATAAAGGGAGTTACTTATGAAAACGTTAGGGCTGGCCCGGTCCCGGGCTATCAAGAGACGGATGTCTTGATAAGAGCGTTGCCACATGGACTCTCCGATTCAACATCATTGATCACCTGACAGTTCCTCCCGTGGAGGAATGCGTGTGCCTGTTCCATGGAACGTTGTGGTGGATACGTTGAAAGACCGAAGAACTTTCATCAATCAAACGACCGCGCTTAGGGTGATACGACCATGTTTAACCTACATCACAAGGCTGACCTGCAGGAAATCGAGCGCTACAGCTGTGCGCTGACCGAGGCCAACGCCAAGTTGGCGGCCGTCAGTCGTTCGATGGCGATGATTGAGTTCACCCCTGACGGCATCGTGCTCGATGCCAACGACAACTTTTGCAAAGCCATGGGTTACAGCGCCGAAGAAGTGCGCGGCAAACATCACCGGATCTTTTGCGAGGAAACGTTTTATCGCAGCGAAGCCTACGCCAAATTGTGGCGTGACCTGGCCCGTGGCGAGTCGCTCAGCGGGACTTTCCTGCGCTTGAACAAGGGCGGCAAGGAGATCTGGCTCGAAGCCAGTTACATGCCGGTTATCGGTCCCGACCGGCGAGTCAGCAGTGTGATCAAAGTCGCCACCGACATTACGGACAGGGTGAACAAGGAACACGAAAACGAAAGCATGCTCGCGGCAATCGGTCGTTCGATGGCGGTGATCGAATTCACCCCCGCCGGCAATGTGATCACCGCCAATGAAAACTTCCTGAAGACCACGCATTACGCGCTCAACGAAATCGTCGGTCAGCATCACAGCCTGTTTTGCCACCGCGCCGAAGCCGAATCGCCGTCTTACAAAGGATTCTGGGCTTCACTGAATCGCGGCGAATATCACTCGCACCGTTTCGAACGCAGAGACAAGCACGGTCATACGATTTTTCTCGAAGCCTCCTACAACCCGTTGTTCGACGCCAAGGGCCGTTTGTACAAAGTGGTGAAGTTCGCCAGCGACATCACGCAGCAAGTGACCACGCTGCAAACGGCTGCGGAGTCGGCCCACAGCACTTCGGTGCAGAACGACGCCTGCGCGCAGAAGGGATCTCAGGTGGTGCAGCAGACGGTGCAGATCATCCAGGACATTTCCAGGGACTTGAACGAAGCGGCGCTGAGCATTGATGCGGTGAGCAAACAGTCCGACATCATCGGCACCATCGTTCAGACCATTCGCGGCATTGCCGACCAGACCAACCTGCTGGCGCTCAACGCGGCCATCGAGGCGGCGCGGGCCGGGGAGCACGGCCGAGGGTTTGCCGTGGTGGCGGATGAGGTTCGCAGCCTCGCGGCACGCACGAGCCAGGCGACGCTGGAGATTGTCGACGTGGTGCGCAAAAACCACGATTTGTCGTTGAGCGCGGTGTCGAGCATGCAGTCGAGCTTGAGTCGAACCGGCCTTGGGGTGGAACTGGCGAACGAGGCGGGGGAGGTGATCCTGGAAATCCAGCAAGGCTCGCGGCATGTGGTGGATGCGATCAGCCAGTTCAATTCAACGCTGCAATTGAATTGAAACGCTGACCTGTAGGAGCCCGGCTTGCCGGCGATGGCGATCTTGCGGATGCCATCGCCAGCAAGCCGGCTCCTACAGTTCTTGGGTGAACCCACAATCCAGAATCCGTCACGATCCCTGTAGGAGCCGGCTTGCCGGCGATGGCGTCCGCGAGATCGCTATCGCCAGCAAGCTGGCTCCTACAGTTCTTGGGTGAGCCCACATCCAGAATCCGTCACGATTCCTGTAGGAGCCGGCTTGCCGGCGATGGCGTCCTGAAGATCGCCATCGCCAGCAAGCTGGCTCCTACAGAAGCATCCGCGTGGTCAGAGCGATGCGAGGAACTTGTCGACCACCTGGGCGCCGCTTTTCTCACTGCTGCTGCCGTTTTCTTTCTCGGCCTGCGCCAGTTTTATCTTGTCTTGCAGACGCTCGGCAATCTCTTTACCGACCGCCAGTTGTTTCTCCGGTGGCATGGCTTTCAGGTCTTCTTCGGTAATCCCCATCTCCTTCAGAATACTGTCGCGCAACCGCTGTTCCGGGGTTTTGCTCATGTAGTCCTTGAAGTCGGCCATGGCGGTGCTTTCACCGGCCTTTGGCACTGTCGAGGCATCGGTGGCTTGCAGCGCGACACGGGTCTTGGCGAACGCTTCATCGACGTTGTCGCTGATTTTATTGGCGGCGCTGACCTGTTCCGTGGCGAGCTTGGAGGCAGACGCCAGGACCTTCCCATCGTTCTTTACGTTTTGCAGCTGGATATTGTTTTGCACGCTCTGCATCAACACGGCTTGCAGGCCACCTTGAAGACCCGCGGCGGCGTCCGCAGTCGGTTCGTCGCCCGGCTTTTTGGGAAGCGGCGTCACTAGGTTTTGTTTTGCACTGACCAACATGATGAGTAGACCTTGTAGGTGTTTGCGGTGCAGCGACCTGAGCAATTAGCGTGCCCAGGCAATAAAACCTATTATTTTCAATTGGTTATATTTTTTCTTGTGCAGAAAACGAAAGCGTTGCGGTCAACCTTTGCCGCCCGACGGCAGAGGTCGACCGATCAAGGCAGGCCGTTGCAGCCGTGTTTGAGGAAACCGGGGCGTTGCGCCAGGCGTTGGAAATATTCGTCGATGGCCGGGAAGTCCGGTCGATCCATCGGCGTCATCAGCCAACGGTTGACTGACAGCCCGATGACGATATCGGCCAGCGTGAACCGTGGCCCGGCAACATAGGCTTTGGTGGTCGCGAGCTGATGTTCGAGGATGCCCATCTTCTGATTCCAGCCGCGCAAGCCCGTGGCAATCCGGTGCGCGTCCTGGAACTCCGGGTCTTTGCGTACCAGCGCCGTGAACGCGTAGCTCCAGGACGAATTGAGATCGGTGGCTTGCCAATCCATCCACTGCTCCACCCGGGCGCGCGCCGCCGGTTCGTGCGGCAGCAATTCAGCGTGTGGGTGTTTTCCGGCCAGGTAACGGCAGATGGTATTGGACTCCCACAGCACGCCGGCCTCATCGATGATCACCGGCACCTGTGCGTTGGGGTTGAGCCGGACAAATTCGGGGCTGTGGGTCGACGCATACCCGCTGCCCCAATCCTCGCGTTCGTAGGAAAGGCCCAGCTCGTCGCAGGTCCACAGGACTTTTCTGACGTTGATGGATGAAGCCTTACCCAGGATCTTCAGTGCATGTTCCATGGAGATACTCCTACAGCGGTCAGACGCTTTTTGGAATGATCAGAATACCTCTGTAGGAGCCAGCTTGCTGGCGATCGCATCACCGCGTTGAATCTGACGGACCGAGGTGATTCGATCGCCGGCAAGCCGGCTCCTACAGGTGTTACGTGCTTTCGCGCACCTTCAATTCGAACCCCATGTCCTGCACCGGTTTCGCCACGGTGTTGCCCGCCATCAACGTCAGCATCTGCTCTGCCGCGCGACGGCCAATTGCCTCGCGCGGGGTGTTGATGCTGCTCAGGCGCGGGACCATGTGCGCCGAGGCCGGCAGGTCGTTGAAACCGAGGACCGCCACTTGTTCGGGGATTTTGATTCCGCAGCGCATCGCTTCCAGCAGCGCGCCCTGGGCCAGGTCGTCGTTGCCGAAGAAGATCGCGTCGACATCGGGATGACTGGCGATCAGTTGCAGGAACAGCTCGCCACCCAGGCCGACGGAGGAGGCGCGGGGCGTCAGCACTTCCAGGTCCGGGTCATACCGACCAGCCTTTTGCAGGGCTTTGCGAAACCCTTCGCCACGCAGCAACGTGCGCTGATCCAGTTGCGCACCGATGTACGCCAGGCGCTTGCGACCACGGGACAGCAAATGCTCCGCTGCCGTTTCGCCGGCCGCCAGTTGCGAGAAACCCACGCAATTGAGGCCCGCAGCGCTGTCGAGTTCCATCATGTACACGCAGGGAATATTGCTCGCCTCGATCATCCGCCGCGAACTTTCGGTGCGATCAAACCCGGTCAGCAGCAAACCGCGCGGCTGATAGGCCATGTAATTGCGCAGCAGGTTTTCTTCTTCATCACGCGAGTAATGGAAGTTGCCGATCAGCACTTCGAAGCCCTTCGGTCGTAAAACCTGATGAATGGCTTCCAGGGTGTCGATGAACAGCAAGTTGGACAGCGACGGCACCAAAACCACCACGGAATGGCTCTGGGCCGAGGCTAACGCACGGGCGGCGGGGTTGACCACGTAGTTGAGTTCAAGCGCGGCTTTCTGGACTTTTTCCACCAGTTCGGTGGCCACCGTGCTCACGCCGCGCAAGGCGCGGGAGGCGGTAATCGGGCTGACGCCGGCCAGTCGGGCTACTTCATTGAGGGTAGGACGGCCAGTGGTTCGCGTATTTTTATCGTTTTTAGGAGAGGTCATCGGGCGGCTTGCCAAACAAAATTCAAGGCACTAAGGTAGCGCTGTCCCGATGCAGCTGCAAATGCGTAAGCGAGTTTTGCCTGAACCTCGCTTTTCGGCGTCCGGAACGAACATGCTGCAACCCACAAAAATGACAAGAAGGCGTCGGCAACTTCTACTTTTCGTCTAGTGTCATAACTGGCAAAGGTAGCGCTGTCTGCGCGCTGAGGTGTTACATGAATCATCCCATCACCGCCCTGGTCATCATGGGCGTTGCCGGTTGCGGCAAGACCTGCGTCAGCGAAGCCTTGTGCCAGCTCAGCGGCGCGACTGCCATTGAAGGCGATACTTTCCACCCTGCCGCCAATATCGAAAAGATGAGCGCGGGTATCCCCCTGAACGACGACGACCGTGCCGGCTGGCTCGACAGCCTGTGCGATGAACTGCGCCGCGTTGATGCCACGGGTCAGCGCCCGGTGTTGACCTGCTCGGCCCTCAAACACAGTTACCGCGAAGTTTTGCGCAGCGCCTTGCCGGGCCTGGGTTTTGTGTTTCTTGAGCTCACGCCTGAAGTGGCGGCCGATCGCGTCTCCCATCGGCCGGGCCATTTCATGCCGTCGACCCTGATCGACAGCCAGTTCGCCACCCTTGAATCCCCGGTTGGCGAGCCGCTGACCCTGGCCCTCGACGCCTCGAACCACAGCGTCGACCAGTTGGCGAAGCAAGCCCACGCCTGGTGGCTGGAACACGGCTTGAAACGCGCCGGTTAAATTTTGCTTGAAGAGATAGCGCTGTCCTTATGGCTTTCGAATTACCCGTTTTAATAACAACAACAACCAGGAGACACCCCTAATGTTTGGCATGTCCCACGAGACCTTCCTGCTGCTCGATGCAGTGGTCACGGTGATCGGGCTTATCGTCTTGATCACCAAGTTCAAATTTCACCCGTTCATTGCCCTGATCATTGCCGCAGCCTTTCTCGGGCTGACTTCCGGCATGCCGATCGGCACCATCATCAAGGCGTTCCAGGACGGCTTCGGTGGCGTGCTCGGTTTCGTCGGCATCATCCTCGCGCTGGGCACGATGCTCGGCAAAATGATGGCCGAGTCGGGCGGGGCGGATCAGATTGCCCAGACGCTGATTCGCGCGTTCGGCAAGGACAAAGTGCAGTGGGCAATGATGTTCGCCGCGTTCCTGGTCGGCATTCCGCTGTTCTTCGAAATCGGTTTTGTGCTGCTGATCCCGCTGGTGTTCATCGTCGCCCGGCGTACCGGCGTGTCGATCATCAAGATCGGTATCCCGCTGCTGGCCGGTCTGTCTGCCGTGCACGGGCTCGTTCCGCCGCACCCGGGTCCGTTGCTGGCCATCGGCGTGTTCGGTGCCGACATTGGTAAAACCATTCTCTACGGCCTGATCGTTGCTCTGCCGACGGCCATCATCGCCGGCCCGATCTACGGCACCTTCATTGCCAAGTACATTCCCGGCCATCCCAACCAGGAGCTGGTGGATCAACTGGCGCGTGAGAACGATTCTGCCGATCTCCCGAGCTTCTCCATCACCTTGATCACCGTGCTGTCGCCGGTGTTCCTGATGCTGCTCAAGACCTTCGCCGACGTGGTGCTGCCGGACGGCAACTTCTTCCGCACCTTCATGGACCTGATCGGTCACCCGATCTCGGCCCTGCTGCTGGCGTTGCTGCTGTCGCTGTACACCTTCGGTTACAAGCAGGGCATTGGCTCCAACCAGATGCTCAAATGGCTGGATGCGAGCCTCGCGCCAACCGCCGCGATCATCCTGATCATCGGTGCCGGTGGTGGCTTCAAGCAGATGCTGGTGACCAGTGGCGTGGGTAATGTCATCGGCAACATGGCGGTGGCCGCGCAAATCTCGCCGATCCTGCTGGCCTGGCTGGTGGCGGCGGTGATCCGTATCGCGACCGGTTCGGCGACCGTGGCGACCATTACTGGCGCAGGCATCGTGGTGCCGGTGGTGGGGATGATTCCGGGTGTGAACCGTGAGCTGCTGGTGCTGGCCACCGGCGCCGGTTCGTTGATCCTGTCTCACGTCAACGACGCGGGTTTTTGGCTGGTGAAGCAGTACTTCAACATGACCGTAGCGGAAACCTTCAAGACCTGGACGGCGATGGAAACCATCCTGTCCGTGGTTGGCCTGGGCTTTATCCTGCTGCTGTCGTTGTTCGTCTAAGCAACACTTTTGTAGGAGCCGGCTTGCCGGCGATGGCATCGACCCGGTCAAGAAGTTAAACCGAGTCGCCTGCATCGCCAGCAAGCCGGCTCCTACATGGATTGTCGAACCCCCGTAGACGCTGGTTTCGATCATTACCGATAACAAAAAACCGCATTTTTGCGGTTTTTTTTATGGGCAGGAATCTGCGACAAGCCAAATCTTTTGGGTACTGACGACACAACCACTTGTCGGAACTGTCATTTCTCACAGGTAGACGACTTGCATGGACACGTCGAACATCCCTCCTTGAAAGGAGCGCCAGTCACGGGTTCCTGTTTGATCGTCGAACCATGGATGAGGAGCAGACTCTATGAGCACGCCTATTGTTGATAAACCCGAAATTATCCTTCCCACTGAAGGTGCTGAGGAAAGTCTAAGACCAACGTTTATTGGGACGGCGATCATCGGGGGGAAGGTAACTGTTGCGCTACATGACGGAACGGTGCTGGGTTCGGTTGACGTGATGTCTTCAGGTCAATGGCAAGTGCCTTCACTTTCTTCGTGGGAAAAAGGGAAATACAAAGTCAAGGCTAGACAAAACGTGGGGGGCGTCGATTCGGAGTGGACAGAATTGCGGACCTTTACGGTTGTCGGCTAGCCGTTTGCTTTCAGGGACAGGTTTTTTCCAATAACGCCTGAAGACAATTGAATCGAATCGGGAGCGGACACGGACGTGGCCGCTCCCGAGATTGTTTCTCTAGCCGGTGGTTTTGCTTACCAGCCCATCCGCCCTGAACATCCCGCGAATCCCGCGCACGGCCTGACGAATCCGGTCCTGGTTTTCGATCAGCGCGAAGCGCACATGATCATCCCCGTATTCCCCGAACCCGACACCCGGCGAGACGCAGACCTTGGCTTCGGCGAGCAGTTTCTTGGCGAATTCCAGCGAGCCAAGGTGTGCATACGCTTCGGGAATCTTCGCCCAGACATACATCGACGCTTTCGGATTCTCGACCATCCAGCCCAGTTCATGCAGGCCTTTGACCAGCACGTTGCGCCGCTGCCGATACTGCTCGGCGATGTCTTTCACGCACTGCTGATCGCCTTCCAGCGCCGCAATCGCCGCGACTTGCAGCGGTGTGAAGGTGCCGTAGTCGTGGTAGCTCTTGATCCGCGCCAGGGCGTTGACCAGTTCCGGGTTGCCGACCATGAAACCGATGCGCCAGCCTGCCATGTTGTAGCTCTTGGACAGGGTGAAAAACTCCACCGCAATGTCCTTGGCGCCCGGCACTTGCATGATCGACGGGGCTTTCCAGCCGTCGTAGACGATGTCGGCGTAGGCCAGGTCATGCACCACCAGTACGTCGTACTGTTTGGCGAGGGCGATCACCCGTTCGAAGAAATCCAGCTCCACACACTGCGCGGTGGGGTTGGACGGGAAGCCGAGAATCATCATCTTCGGTTTCGGAATCGAGCCGCGAATCGCCCGTTCCAGTTCGGCGAAGAAGTCCACGCCCGGAATCAGCGGCACCGAACGCACCTGGGCGCCGGCAATCACGGCACCGTAGATGTGAATCGGGTAGCTCGGGTTCGGCACCAGCACGGTGTCGCCCTGGTCCAGGGTGGCAAGCATCAAGTGCGCCAGGCCTTCCTTGGAACCGATGGTCACGATGGCTTCGCTTTCCGGGTCGATGTCGACCTCGTAGCGTTCCTTGTACCAGTTGGAAATCGCCCGGCGCAGACGCGGAATGCCCTTGGACGTGGAATAACCGTGGGTGTCTTCGCGCTGGGCGACGGTGACTAGTTTTTCGACAATGTGCGGCGGCGTCGGGCCGTCGGGATTGCCCATGCTCAAGTCGATGATGTCTTCGCCACGACGACGGGCGGCCATCTTCAGCTCGGCGGTGATGTTGAATACGTAAGGGGGGAGTCGATCTATGCGCGCAAAGCGGCGCGGCGAACCTTGTTCGGCCATTGTTGCCTCGGATAACGTAAGCGCCCGGAACCGTCCGAGCGACGCAGGTCAGCGGTGACCTGTGGCGGAATGTAAGGGCAGCTGTGGCAGACTGTCCAGCCTCCACGTAAATAATTTTTTTTCCGAAGGAAATCGGTCGATGGAATTTAGCAGCGGCTTTTTGCTGAGCCTTTCTCTGTGCCTGGACATCGGCGTAGCCAACATCGCGATGATCACGCTGGCCATGCAGCGCGGCTATTTTCAAGGCTTTGCGCTGGGGTTGGGTACCTGCGTCGGCGACCTGATCTACGCCGTGCTGGCCTTGGCCGGCATGACCGTTTTGCTGCAATACGAAACCGTGCGCTGGGTGTTGTGGATTGGTGGTTCGGCGTTGCTGATCTATTTCGCGGCGAAGATGATCTATTCGGCAATCCACCATGAGGCGCTGTTGGCCGAGACCGCCGAAGTGGGCCACAACTCGCACCGCAAGGAGTTCTTTCGCGGGATCTTCCTGGCGATGTCGTCACCCAGCGCCATTCTCTGGTTCGCGGCGGTGGGCGGCACGCTGATCGCGCGGTCTGGCGGTGGCGGGGCGCTCAGCTCGGCATTGTTCCTCGGCGGATTTCTCTGTGCCGGACTGTTGTGGTCGGCAGGCCTGTGCTTTGCCGCGAGCCATGGCGGCAAGTTTCTGGGCGACAAGCTGCTGCGTTATTCGTACATGGCATCGGCGGCGATCTTCTGCTATTTCGCGGTGTACGTGATCCTATCGGGGTACAACGAGTTTATTGGCGCTGGCGCGGTCGAGGCGTTGCATACGCTGTAATTGGGCGAATCGGGTTTGGCTTCTATACTCCTAGCCGAACCCACTTTTTGTACCAGGAGCCGAGTCATGGATGATAAAAAAAGCGTCGAAATCCCGGAACCACGCTTCGAACATGGGCACTTCCTGCTCATTGCAGGGCTTGGTGGACGGTTTACTCAGCAAACCACCCAGGGCATTCCAGCGCTCTGGGAAAAATTCATTCCGCACATCGGAAACGTTCCGGGCCAGAAGGGCGAAGTGACCTACGGCGTGTGTTGCAATTTCGATGGCAAGGGCGGCTTCGACTACATCGCCGGCGTCGAAATCAGCAAGCTCGACGACTTGCCGGACCAGTACCGTTGGGTAGAGGTCCAGCCTCAGTATTACGCGGTGTTCGAGCATAAAGGGCCGCTGGATGCATTGCCGCAGCTGTTTCAGCACATCTTCGGCACCTGGCAACCGCAGTCCGGGCATGAAGTGCTGGATGCTCCGGAATATGAGCGCTACAGCGAAGACTTCAACCCGAAGCTCAACACCGGAAAACTGGAAATCTGGGTGCCGATCAAAGCGTGAGGTGTACGTCGGGAGGCGGATCAACGATGCGCCTCTCGATGTCATGCCCATGCTGATTTATGATCCCCAGCCTTTCCCCGCTGATTCCGAGCCGCCATGAACACCGTCATCCGCCACGTCACCCCCGCTGACCTGGACCGCTGCTACGCCATCGAAACCGTTGCCTACGAAGGTGACGAAGCTGCCACCCGAGAAAAAATCGCCACGCGCATCGCCACCTGGCCTGAAGGTTTTATCGTCGCCGAAGTGGACGGCGTTGTAGCCGGTTTCATCAACTCCGGTGCGGCGTTTCAGGTGGAAATGTCGGACGAAGCGTTCAAGGAACTGATCGGCCACGACCCGGCCGGCCCGCACGTGGTGATCATGTCGGTGGTGGTGCATCCGGATTATCAGGGGCAGGGCTTGGCGAAACGTCTGATGGGCGAGTTCATCGAGCGCATGCGTGCGCAGGGCAAGGCCAGCATCAACCTGATGTGCAAGGAGCGGCACATTCCGCTGTACGCCGGGTTCGGATTTGCCTACGTCAAACCTTCCGCATCGGACCATGGCGGAATGGCGTGGCATGAGATGGTGTTGGCGTTGTAACCCCATCTACCAAACGCAGAAGATCCCCTGTAGGAGCCGGCTTGCCGGCGATAGCGGTGTGTCAGGTGCCATCAGTATTGATTGATGCGCCGCCATCGCCGGCAAGCCGGCTCCTACAATGGTCAGGTTTCGTGTCAGTAGAGGCTGTCCCGCACCCTCACCGGCGCTTCTCGGTCATACGTCTCTGCATCAAACTGCCCATCATTCAAGCGCTTGTGAAACGCCCCCGCCGTCGGCAGCGCCGAGCGATCCAGGTGCTTTTCGGGGTTCCACAAATCCGAACGCACAATCGCTTTCGAGCAGTGAAAAAACGCCGCCTCCACCGTCACCAGCATCACCGTGCGCGCCGGTTTGCCGTTGACCGCGAAGCTTTCCAGCAAGGCCGGCTCATTGCTGATCTGCGCTGCGCCGTTGACCCGCAAGGTTTCGCCGATCCCCGGGATGATGAACAACAGCGACACCCGCGGATCGAACACCACATTGCGTAGCGTGTCGATGCGGTTGTTGCCCGGGCGATCCGGGATCGCCAGGGTGCGCTCATCGATGATTCGCACGAAACCCGGTGTGTCTCCGCGCGGCGAGCCGTCCAGGCCGTCGGGGCCGACCGAGCTGATGATTACCAGCGGCGAGGCGCGAACCATCGCTTGATAATCCTCGTTCAGAAAGGCGATTTGCTTGCGCACCGCGCGTTCGTGGGGTTGGCCGTAAATTGCTTCCAGTGCTTCGATGCTGTCGAGCATAACCACCTCAGAGAATCAGCCCCATCCGCCGTTCGTAACCGATCCGGCCCTTGTAGGCCTCGCCGCTGTCGACCCAGCCGAATTTTGCATACAGCGCGATGGCTGCTTCGTTGTCCGCATCCACCGACAACTCCAGCCCCCGTATTTCCGGAAACGCCTGACGCGCGACCTCCGGCAAGGCTTGCAGGCAGGCCTTGCCATAACCTTTGCCCTGTTGACGCTGATCGACTTGCAACGCATGCAGGGTGGCGCTGTGTTCGTCGGCCCAGGCCGGCAGCACTGGCGGGCGTTTGAGCAGCAGGAAAGCCACCGGGACATCCTCGACCAGCAGGGCGAATCCTTTGACGCCGGGGCCGGGTTTGGACAGCAGGGTGTGCAATGCACCGTGGATGTCACCGGAGAACTTGATCTGTTCCTGGTGAACTTCGATGGCCTCCACCTCCTGGCGCTGCTTCGCGTTCAGGCTTTCGTAAGGCACGAGTCGGGTTGTCACTGGAGTGTCCTTTTTCCAACAGAAATGAGCCTCGGATTCTAGCGAGTTTGCGCCCATGGATTATTTTTAATTTGACTGTCGATCTGGCGTCTTGCCGGACGACTAAGGGTGTCTTCACAACAAAAAACACGGAGAACCACCATGAACGCTACCCACGAAATCCAGGCCCTGATCGACACCTATCGTCAGGCGGTCATCACCAAGGATCTCGAGAAAATCATGGCGTTGTATGCCGAGGACATCGTCTCCTACGACGCGGTCAAGGCCCTGCAGTTTCGCGGCAAGGCGGCCTACCGCGCGCATTGGCTGGAATGCATGGAAATGTGCCAGGGCCCGCACACCTTTGATTTTGACCAGATGAACATCGTGGCCGACGAGCACATCGCCTTCGCCCATTGGCTGGCTCATTGCGGCGGCACCAACGAGAAGGGCGAAACCCAGGCCTGCTGGATGCGCGTGACCGGCTGCTATCGGCGCGAGGCCGGGCAATGGCGCATCGTCCATGAACACTGGTCGGCGCCGTTCGACATGACGAGCGGCACCGCGCTGTTCGGTCTGCAGCCCTGATCGTCGGGAAGTGCCCCCCACGCGCCAAACTGCAGCCATAGTTGATCAGTTCGATCCGGAGAGCCCCATGAAGTATTTATGCCTGGTCTACAGCAACGAACAGGAGTTGCACTCGCTGCCCGAAAGTCCCAACGACGCCGAGTGCATGGCCTACGCCGAATCGATCCAGGGCAGCGGCCGCATGCTCGCCGCCGAGGCGCTGGAATCGGTGCAGACCGCGACCACCGTGCGCATGCGCAACGGCAAAGTGTCGATCACCGACGGCCCGTTCGCCGAAACCAAGGAGCAGTTGGCCGGCTTCTACCTGATCGACGCCAAGGACCTCAATGAAGCCCTCCAGGTTGCCGGCAACATTCCGGCGGCCCGGGTCGGCTGTGTCGAGGTGCGACCGGTTCGTCAATTGAATCCCTGATAAGGAGGTTTGCGTGGTGATGTGGGTGATTGAAGGCCATCGGCACTGATGGCTGACGTGTCGGTCAAGGCTCGGGTCGAGCAGGTTTACCGCGAAGATTCGCGGCGAATCCTCGCGACCCTGATTCGTTTGCTCGGTGATTTCGATCTGGCCGAGGAGGCCCTGCACGAGGCTTTTTTCATCGCGGTCGAGCGTTGGCAGCGTGACGGTGTGCCGGACAATCCGCGTGCCTGGCTGGTGTCCACCGGACGCTTCAAGGCCATCGACGGCTTGCGTCGGCGTGCGCGGTTTGCCGCGTCCCGGCCGATGCTGATCGCGCAACTGGAAGCGCTGGAGCAGGCCGACTGGAGTGACGAAGACGTGGAAGACGATCGTCTGCGTTTGATCTTCACCTGTTGTCACCCGGCACTCGCGGCGGATGCTCAAGTGCCGCTGACGTTGCGCGAAGTCTGCGACCTGACTACCGAAGAAATCGCCCGGGCGTTTCTCTCGGCACCGGCCACCATTGCCCAGCGCATCGTGCGCGCCAAGGCGAAAATCCGCGACGCGAAAATCCCTTATCAGGTGCCGACCCTGGCGGAATTGCCCGAGCGCCTCGACAGCGTGCTGCGGGTGATTTACCTGGTGTTCAACGAAGGTTACTCGGCGTCCATCGGTGCTGAACTGACTCGCGAGGATCTGACCCGGGAGGCCATCCGGCTCGGCCGATTGGTCATGGAATTGCTGCCCGAACCCGAAGTGATGGGTCTGCTGGCGCTGATGCTGTTGCATGAGTCACGACGCCCGGCGCGAACGTCGGCGAGTGGCGAGCTGATTGTGCTGGATGAGCAGGACCGTTCGCTGTGGGATGCCGGGTTGATTGCCGAAGGGTGCGCGCTGATTGCGCGGGCGTTGACCTCGCGGCGATTCGGGCCTTACTGCCTGCAAGCGGCGATTGCGGCGGTGCATGCCGAAGCGCCGACGGCGGGGGAGACGGACTGGGCGCAGATTGCGGGTTTGTATGATGTGCTGTTGGCGGCGGTGCCTTCGCCGGTGATTGAGCTGAATCGCGCGGCGGCGATCGCCAAACGGGATGGACCGTTGGCGGGGTTGACGTTGGTTGAAGGGATTCTGAATCGCGGCGAATTGCTGGATTACCACCTGGCACATTCGGCGCGGGCGGAGTTTTGTCGGCAGTTGGGCAGGGTGGACGAGGCGCGGGCGGCGTATGAGCGGGCGTTGGAATTGACGCAGCAGGTGCCGGAGCGGCGGTTTATCGAGGCCCGGATCAAGGCGTTAAAGTAGGTTGAATTCGCCGGCCTCATCGCCGGCAAGCCGGCTCCTACAGGTTCAGCGCCGTCCTTTGTAGGAGCCGGCTTGCCGGCGATAAGGTCCGCAGGACCTTCATTCCAGCATCTTTCCCAGCAACCAGCTTCCCGCCGGCCCCGGCGGATGCAGCCGCGACCACAGCGCATCGACGAACAGCGGCTTCGGCCACCCTCGCACGTTCAACTCCTGCAACGTCCCGGCATCAAACCGCCCCACCAGCCATCGCGGCAACGGCGCCCAGCCGAATCCACCCTGAGCCATTTCCAGCAGCATCAAGTAACTCGGTGCCGACCAGACGCGCCCCTTCGCCCGGCTTTCATACGGATTGACGATGGTCGCCAGACGCAGCTCCCGATGCTGCTGCAACAGCTCCTGATCGATTCCGGTCAGGGTCGCCAGCGGATGCTCACGCGACACGAACAAAGCGATTTCCGTGCGTTCCTGCACCGTCGAACTGACCAGGTCCGGCGGGTAACTGTCCTGTTGCTCGGCGAACGCCACATGCGCCCGACCGCTTTGCACCAGCGCCACCAGGTCATCGCATTCGGCGATCAGGCATTCGAGTTCCAGGTCCGGGTAACGCTGCTCGAACGCACTGAGCGCCGCTTCGAAACGGTCGGACTGATAGGTGTCGGAAATCGCTACGGTCAGCTTCGGTTCGACACCCTGAGAGAGTTGGCTGGCGGTCATTTCCAGGCGGCTGGTGGCCGCGAGGATTTCCTCGGCCCGTTGCAACATCACGTGCCCGGCCGGCGTCAGCGTGGGCTTGCGGCTGCTGCGGTCGAACAACACCAGATTCAGATCGATCTCCAGGCTTGCCACCGCAGCACTGATGGTCGACTGACTGCGCCCCAGTTTGCGCGCCGCCGCGGAAAACGAGCCTTGGGTCGCCGCTTGCACAAACGCCTGCAACACTTCTTGAGAGGCCATGAACTATCGCCTTGATCGATGGTTATTGGTTATGAAGTATCGGCGTGAGGATGGATCATGACAACCACAGTCACTCAGGGAGTTCTGCTCATGAACGCCAACAAATCCATCACTGAACGTATTTTCCAGGCCATCGGCTTTGAACTGCTGGCCATCGTGATCTGCACCCCGTTGCTGGCGTGGATCATGGACAAGCCGATGCTCGACATGGGCGTCGTCACCGTTGTCATTGCGGCGCTGGCCCTGGCCTGGAACGTGATCTTCAACGGGATTTTTGACCGCGTGCTGACGCGATTCGAGATTGCGCACAACGCCTGGACGCGAGTCGTTCATGCGCTGCTGTTTGAAGGCGGGTTGGTGGCGGTCGGCGTGCCGCTGATTGCCTGGTGGCTCAACGTCAGCCTGTGGCAGGCGTTCTTGCTGGATATCGGGGTGTTGCTGTTTTTCCTGCCGTACACCTACGTTTACCACTGGGTGTATGACGTAGTGCGCGAACGGCTTGTGATGCGAGAGTCTTGCGAAACCTGAAAACAAACCCTGTAGGAGCCAGCTTGCTGGCGATGGTGTGTCAGTCAGAGTGGTATCGACTGACACACCATCGCCAGCAAGCTGGCTCCTACAGGGGGTATGCGTTAGACGTGGAAGTAGCCTACACAGCTGTCGAACGGCAGACGCTTGAGCTCGATCTTGTTCAGGTCGAGCACTTCACGCAGGGCCTTGGTTTCGCCCGGGAAGTTGCGATAAGCGACTTCGTCCAGCACCACGATGGCGCCTTTTGGCATGTACGGCAGGAAGGTTTCCAGCGCGACTTTGGTCGATTCGTACAGGTCGGTGTCGAGGATCAGCATGGCCACGACCAGGTCCGGACGGGTCTTGACCCACTCCGGTACGGTCTTGACGATGTCGCCCTTGACCAGTTCGCAACGCGGGATGCGGTTGACCGGACGCAGCAAGTCGTTGGCGTCGATCATGTCCTGGATCAGCGACTGGTCGGTGTCGGCGAACATGGTCTCGTTGACGTCGGCCGGGTCTTCTTTCTTGTCGATGCTCTGGAAGCCTTCGAAGGTGTCGAAGCCCACGATCGAACGGTTGATCGCGTACGGTTCCAGGATCATCGACAAGTGCATGTACAGCATCAGCGAGTTGCCCTTGTACACGCCGCACTCGATGATCGCGCCCGGTACTTCAGCGACTTTCTTGAACAGTTCCATACGCGACAGTGCAGCGGTCACGCCGATGCGGTTGGCGAAGACGAACGGTGCGTCGGCCACGTACTCGGCATCGACCCGTTTCAGAACGTTGGTACGGGTTTCGTTGTACTGGGCCTCGGCAGGCGTGATGCGACGCTTGGTCATGCTTCGATTCCTTGGAAATTAGAAAAGTCGTGGGCGTGGAAATAGTCTTTGAAACCTGCGCCGACGTCAGGGCAGGCGCTGTCGACGTTGATCGCGCCGCGCTTGTGCTTGAGGTCGTCGAGGTGCATCAGGCGGAAATCCACGCTGAAACGGGTTTGTTGCGTGTAGTTGGGCACCGTGCCGTGCAGGTGTGAGCCCGAGAAAACCAGCATCTCGGCGGTGTTGCCGGCGATGCGAATTTCGGACGCGGTGTTGATCGCTTCGGTGGGCACCGGGTGTTGGCGTGCCTCTTCCTTGACGTTGTCCTTGGCGCGTTGACGTTGTACGCCAATCCAGTCCGACAGGCTCCATTGCGCCGAGGTGTTTTTCACCGGGGCATCGAAGTAGGCCGGGTTGATCATCATGGTCTGGTCAGGCTGGATCGTGTAGACCGGCATCCAGGTATTGATCTGGCAATCGACGCCGCCGTACCAGGTATCGCGATGCGGCTTGTAGGCATAGCTGACGCCCGCATGCAGGTAGTCGTAGTTGGGTACGACGCGGATACGCGGTACGTCGAAGATGAATTCTTCGGGGGCGGCACCGATCTCTTCGGTGAAGCTGCGAATCAGTTCTTTGGCACGCAGGCTGTTGGTGAACTGGCCCTTGAGGCGCGTCACCAGTACGACGAATTCTTCCACCGGCATCAGCGTGTGCAGCGCCTGGTGGTTGGTCTCGCCGTCGAAGGCAGCGGTGATGCTTTCCTGGGCGAACGCGCACAGCTCTTTGGCGGCGCGCAGTTGTGTGTTCAGGAAGATGTCGCCGCCATAGATGGCTTCTTTGAAGTCAGCTTTGTGTTGAAGCTGATTGATGTACAGATTCACGGTTCCTCTCCTGAATACATCGAGTCTCTTAAGAGTCGGCCACACGTTAGCAAACTGAAGTGCAATCCGGTGGGCGGAGGACCAATAAAAGCGCAATCCCCTGAATTTGCGACGAAAAGCATTCTCCAGACGAAAAAAATCCCCCTGTAGGAGCGAGGCTTGCCCGCGAAGGCGGTGTGTCATTCAACAAATGTTGTCGACTGACACACCGCCTTCGCGGGCAAGCCTCGCTCCTACAGAGGGGAGTGTTGGGGCTAGAAGATTTGGGTGAACAACCAGTACAAGCTACCCGACAGCACAATCGCCGCCGGCAAGGTCAATACCCACGCCATCAGCAGATTGCGGATGGTCTTCATCTGCAAGCCGCCGCCATTGGCGACCATGGTCCCGGCCACCCCTGAAGACAACACGTGGGTGGTCGACACCGGCAGACCGAACATGTCCGCCGCGCCGATGGTCAGCATGGCCACGGTTTCCGCCGAGGCGCCTTGTGCGTAGGTCAGGTGGGACTTGCCGATCTTTTCGCCGACCGTCACCACGATGCGTTTCCAGCCGACCATCGTGCCCAGGCCCAGCGCAATCGCCACCGCGATCTTTACCCACAGCGGAATAAACCGTGTCGAGTTGTCGATCTGCTGCTTGAACAGTTGCAGCTTGCCGCTGGTGTCGGCGTCGAAGTTGCCGACTTTGTTCTTGTCCATCAGGCGAATGGTTTCGCTGGCCAGGTACATGTCGTTACGCACGTTGCCCACGGCTTCGGCGGGCACTTTGGACAACGAGCCGTAACCCTTGACCTCGGCACCGATACGGCCGGTGAGCGCGGCGAGGGCCGGGATCAGTTGCGGCGCGGCCTCCTTGCTGCGCACGTAGTCGGACAACACCGCACGCGGGTCGGCCGGTGCCGGCAGCGGCGAATTTTTCACCAGCGCTTGCTGGGTGACTTCGGCGACGGCGGCGAACTGCAAAGCCTGATCGGCCGGCATGGTGCGGTTCAGCGCATAGGCCATGGGCAGCGTGCCGACCAGAATCAGCATGATCAGGCCCATGCCTTTCTGGCCATCGTTGGAACCGTGGGCAAACGACACACCGGTGCAGGTCACGATCAGCATGCCGCGAATCCACCACGGTGGCGGCGTGTTGCCTTTCGGCGCTTTGTACAGCGCACGATTCTTGACGAAGGCGCGCAAGGCCAGCAGCAACAGCGCGGCAAAACCAAAGCCGACCAGCGGCGAGAGCAACAGCGCGTAACCGATCTTGGTGGCCTGCGCCCAGTCCACGCCGCTGGTGCCATCGCGGCCATGCATCAGGGCATTGGCCACGCCGACACCAATGATCGAACCGATCAGCGTGTGCGACGACGACGCCGGCAAGCCCAGCCACCAGGTGCCGAGGTTCCACAGGATCGCGGCGATCAGCAGGGCGAAAATCATCGCGAACCCGGCGGACGAACCGACCTGCAGAATCAGCTCCACCGGCAGCAGGGCGATGATGCCGAACGCCACCGCGCCGCTGGACAGCAACACCCCCAGGAAGTTGAAGAACCCGGACCAGGCCACCGCGAAATTCGGCGGCATCGAGTTGGTGTAAATCACCGTGGCCACTGCGTTGGCGGTGTCGTGGAAACCGTTGACGAACTCAAAGCCCAGCGCGATCAGCAGCGCCACGCCCAGCAACAGAAACGGCGTCCAGGTGGTGACCACCGTGCCGAGTTCGCTCATGTCGTGCATCAGGCTGTACGCGGTGAACAACAGTCCACTGGCCAGCACACCGAAGAAAATCACCAGGGTGAACAGGTTGGGTTTCTTGTCGAGCTGCGGTCTGGCACTGCTGGCGGGCGCCTGGGCAGCGGAAAAGGAAGGAGTAGCCATGCCGGACAATCCTGAGGAGGGAAGTGTGTCGGTCATGATCGTTGCTAAATATTACAGGGAGGCTGCGTTGGGTCAGTGTTTGGGTTTTTTGCCGATACCACCGATCCGAACACACACACACACCGTCCCTGTAGGAGCGAGGCTTGCCCGCGAAGAACGATAACGCGGTGTATCAGGCATACCGCGGCGCCTCATTCGCGGGCAAGCCTCGCTCCTACAGAGGAATGTGTTTGCTTAATAATCCTGGCGTTTGCGAAACGCCCAACGCCCCGCAATCACCGTAAACGTCGCGACCAAGGCCACCAGGATCCAGAACCCCTCCGGGTCCTGCGATAGCGGCACGCCCCCCACGTTCATGCCAAAAAAACCGGCAATGATGTTGATCGGCAACGCCAGCACCGTGACCACGGTCAAGGTGAACAGCGTGCGGTTGCTTTGCTCGTTGAGGTTGGCGGCAATCTCTTCCTGCAACAGCTTGATCCGCTCACCCAGCGCCGTGAGGTCGTTGATGATCAGCGCAAACTCCTCGGTGGATTTGCGCAGCTCCTTCACGTCTTCCTTCTGCAACCATTGCGGCGGGCGATTGAGCAGGCGCAGCAACGAGCCCGGCTCCAGCGCCAGCAGCCGTTGCAAGCGCACCAGCACCCGGCGATTGGCGCCCAGCTCTGCGCGGTTGGTCGACAGCCGCGAGGACAGCAATTCATCTTCGATCTGATCGACACTGAGGCTGGTCTTGCGCACGATCTGCGTCAGCACTTCGCCCTGGTCGCGCAGCAAATGCACGAGCAATTCCAGCGGCGAGCGAAAACGCTCACCGGCCTTCACCGAGGATCGCAACTTGTCCACCGAGTGCAGCGGTTGCAGGCGCGCGCTGATGATCAGCCGACTGCGCGCGCACACCCACAGCGTCGACACGTCCGAGGAGACCATGCTGCTGAGGTTGAATACCACGTCGTTGACCACCGCCAGCAACGCCGAATCGACATGCTCGATGCGCGTCGAACGTGAGCCTTCATGCAAGGCTTCGAAAAACTCGTCGGGCAATTCCAGATGACTTTTCATCCAGCGCTCGCACGCGGCATGAGCGAGGTTCAGGTGCAGCCAGAGAAATTCGTCGCTGTCGTCCGGTTGTTGCAGGGACCGCAACGCCATGGCCGAATCGATTTCCCGACCGCGTTCACCGGGACGAAAACTGAAACCGTACAGCAGACCGAACAGGTCCGGGTCGCGATGGCTTTGGTCGATGCTGTGGTTCATGAGGTCTCGCTGTGAGGAGGCGGCCTGTCGCGGGTTTCACAGGTTCACTTGAGCCGCATCATCGCAAGGCGTCTTGACAGTTTTGTGACAGCTTCGTGGAGCTGGCCAAGTGCCTTCTACCGGCGGTCGGAACCGCTCAAGAACGGCCCTGACACGCCGATCTCGTAGGAGCCAGCTTGCTGGCGATAGCGTGCTGCCAGTCAATAGATTTCCCGACTGACCGGACGCTATCGCCAGCAAGCCGGCTCCTACAAAAGCATGCGTTCGACGCTGTAGACAGGGAATGTCCGGATTATTTTCACGCCTCACAAGGGCGTGCCTCATTCCTGTCACGAGTACCTTCCGATGTCTTTGCAAAAGTCCTTGAGAGCGCAAATTCTCGCCCTGTTGAGCGGCAGCCTGTTTGCGATGCTGTTGATCGCCCTGGCCTGTTTTCACTTTCTGTCGAATGGCGTTCAAAGCTACGCGAATCTCATTGACGGCCCGCTGCACACCTCTCAATTGATCGATGAAGCCAACCTGCAATTCAAGGTGCAGGTGCAGGAATGGAAAAACGTTCTGCTGCGTGGCAAGCAACCGGCAGACCTGGACAAATACTGGAAGCAATTCGAAGACCGTCAGCGCGAGGTGCAGGGCATCCTCGGCGAACTGGCCGGGCAGAAGGGCATCGAGCCGCAACTCAAGACCCGCATCGAACGCCTGCGTGACGAGCATCGGCAGTTGGGCGCGGCATACCAGAAGGGCCGTGATGCCTACGTGGCGGCCGGTGCCGATCCAACGGCGGGCGACACCGCGGTCAAGGGCGTGGACCGGGCGACCAGCGATCAGATGAGCGAACTGGTCAGCGAATTGCGCAAACAGGGCGTCGAGCAGTCGAAGCTGATCAGCGCCAGCGCAGATCGCACCGTGTTGTTGGGCATCATTGTGATGCTCGCCTCGGGCCTGTTGATCGGGCTGTTGAGCCTGTGGCTGGTCAATCGCAATCTGGTCGAACCGATCCGCAAATTGATCGACTACGTGGCGCAACTTGCCCAGGGCAAGTTTGCCGAACGCGTGGCCAGCACCCGTCAGGACGAGCTGGGCAAACTGGCGATCGCGGCCAATACGCTGCGTGATTTCCTCGCTGAAACCTTTAGCCGTTTGCAGGTCAGTGCCAAGGATCTGGACGGCGCCAGCAGTGAGTTGAATTCGATCGCCAGCCTCATGGCCAGTGGCACCAACGAACAGTTCAACCGCACTGACCAAGTGGCCACGGCGATGAACGAAATGTCTGCCACCGCGCAAGAAGTTGCGCGTCACGCCGCCGATGCGGCACGTGCTGCCGACGATGCCGACCAGTCCGCCCAGCAGGGCGAAAAAGTCATGCAGGGCACCATCCACACCATCACTCGCATGCGCGGCGAAATCGCCAATACCGCCACGGTCATCCGCCAACTGGAAACTGACAGCGGCCGCATCGGCAAGGTGCTGGAAGTGATTCGCGGCATCGCCGAGCAAACCAACCTGCTGGCACTCAACGCCGCCATCGAAGCGGCGCGTGCCGGTGAGGCTGGGCGCGGTTTTGCCGTGGTGGCCGATGAAGTGCGCAGCCTCGCGCAGCGCACGGCGGCGTCGATCATCGAGATCAACCAGATCATCCAGACCGTGCAAACCGGTGCGGTGGACGCAGCCCAAGCGATAGAAAGCGGCCAGTCGCGCAGCGAAGAGAGCGTTCAGCAAGTGACCGAGGCCGGCGCCATGCTGGAGCGCATCACGCATGCCGTGGAAGCGATTCGCGACATGAACCGCCAGATCGCCACCGCCGCCGAAGAGCAGACTTCGGTCGCCGAAGACATCTCGCGCAACCTCACCGAGATCACCAGCATCGCCAGTACCAACCTCGACAACGTGCAACGCACCGAAGCCGCCAGCCACAACCTGCACGGGTTGTCGGGGCAGTTGAACGAGGTGACGGCGCGCTTGAGCGCCTAAGGGAAATGACTGTGTACCGGATTGCTTACCAAGTCGGTACACAGTCGATCTCAAGTCCGTTGACCCGATGTCGATGATGAGCGTATTCCCGTCACCTCAATGGAAAACGCCATGGTTAGCATCTCGTCTGTTTCGATCATCCAGCCCGTCGCCACTGCTTCGGCCAAAGCCACAGCAAGCACTGACGACACGTCTGTCACCGCAAGCGCCGAGGCGTCCAGCGACACCACCAAAGTGTCCGCCGACGGCGCACCGGCAGCGAGTGGCGGCAGTTCCAGCAGCAGCGAAGAATCGGATTCGGTGAAAGCCCTGCGCAAGCAGATCGCCGAGCTGCAAAAGCAATTGCAGGAACAACAGCAACAACTGCAAGCGGCCCAGGCCAAACAGGAAAGTGCAGACGCCAAGGCCGCCGATGTGTCGGTGGCTCAGTCGCAGATTGCGACGACCTCAGGTTCGTTGCAGACCGCAACGGCGGCGTTGTTGGCGGCGTTGCAGGAAGAAGGCGGCAGCACTGCGGGATCGATGGTCAGTACGTCGGCCTGATTCGAAAACACAAAAAAGCCGCACGATCCGAAAATCGTGCGGCTTTGTTGTGCGGGCATCAGTCGTCTTGCTTGTTCTTCAGGACTTCGCCGGTGGCGGCGTTCAAGTCCACGTCCCACTCAATGTTTTTGGCATCACGCAGTTCAACTTCGTACTCGTAGATGTTGGAGTGTTTGTCGAGGTCGCTGTCAGTGATCGTGGCGCCCGGGTGCAACTTCAGAACGATCTGGTTCAGCTCTTCCAGCGGCTTGATCTTGCCATCTTTGACCAACTGAGGGATCTGATCGACAGGAACATCAGCCGCCTGCGCCAGGCCAGCGGTGAGGGTCAGAGCGGCAGCGGTGAACAGGGCAGTCAAAGTCTTCATGAGGTTCTTTCCTTGGTGAGCTGTTTAAGTGGGGCCAGATTAACTGGGGCAACTTAATTCACCCTTAATTCCAGGAGCATCGCCGGCAAGCCGGCTCCTACAGGTCCGTGTCGTTCACAACTTTTATGAACGACTCAAACTTGTAGGAGCCGGCTTGCCGGCGATGGCGTCACCTCGGTTCTGGATCAATACCCGTTGTTCTGCAACAACTGCGCAACCGTACCCGCCGCCGGGCGTTTGTAGAACTTCAACAACTCGCTGGCGCGGTTGGTGAAGATGCCATCAACCCCGGCGTCCATGACTTTCTGGTAATCCACCGCATCATCGATGGTGTAAACGTGCACCAGCAAACCCTGATCGTGGGTGTACTGGTTCATCCATGGTTTGACCAGGTCCGAGTAGCTCTGATCGCCACCCTTGGTCAGCGCGGCAGAAGGGCCGGTGCCGATCGCGCCTTGAGCCTTGGCGTACTCGACCCATTGCTGGAATTCGGCTTTGTCCTTCGGTTCCTGTTTGGCGTAGTACGTGGCTTTGTCCTTGTCGCCGGACTCGGCGAACGTCACCTTGGACTTGGGCTCGATGCTGCCTTCGCCGACCCACAACAGCAGGATCTTCGGCACTTGCGGCATTTCCTTTTCCAGCAGTTCGAGGCTGCTCTTCTCGAAGGTTTGCAGCACCACCTTACCTTTGCCCTGGCCGACGGCGAGTTCGCTTTTCGCCAGTTTCGAACCGGCCGGGCTCAGCCATCCGCGATCCTGCAATTTATCCTTGAGGTCGCGCTCGAGGCCGGGGAATTGCTTCGGCTCCTTGGTTTCGATGTACAGGCCGGGCTTGTGCAGCGGATTGCCTTGGGCGATGTCGATGATTTCGTCGAGGGTCAGGATTTTCAGACCGGCAAAAGACGGGCGCGCACGATCCGGATAAGCCGTGTTGAACCAGCTGCCGGCGTCGAGGGTTTTCAGCTCGGCGATGGTGAACGCGTTGGCCGGGCTGTCCTTGCGCTCAGGGAATTTGCTGGCGACGTCGGTGGTGCGTTGCAGGTTGTTGTCGTGCAGGGCAAACAGCACGCCGTCCTTGCTGCGTTGCAGGTCGAGTTCCAGGTAGTCTGCACCCAGGTCGCGCGCCAGTTTGTAGGCGGCGGCGGTGGATTCCGGTGCATCGAAGGACGCGCCACGGTGGGCGATCACCGCCGGGTGCGGAATGCCTGCATGGGTGGCCAGTGAAGTAGGGCTTGGCTCGCTGGCGGCCTGCGCCTGGCCGAGGCCGAGCAGCACGCTCAGCAGCAGGGCGCTCTTGGTGAAAGTTACAGGCATGGTCGAGATCCTTTCGCAGAGTGTTTTCAAAGACGTCTCTTTTAACAACTGAGCGTCGCTTGCGCTATCGCGAGACCGACATAAACGTGTTTAAAGCGGATTTTTTCAGCACATTTGTGCGGTTCTTTGCAGTACTCTTGGCCCCGGCAGCTTCCCCGGCAGAGGGAACGCCCTTCATCTTGCCCTGCGTGTAAACCATCGATCACTTGTGTGAGGTTTATATGCGCATCACTTCCGAACTCATCTGCCAGGCCGCCGACCAACTCAAAGGCTTCGTCGGTCTCAATCGCAAAACCGGCCAATACATCGTGCGTTTCAGCGAAGACTCCTTCGGCATGGACGTGGCGGATGACGGCATCATTCCTGTGAGTGAATTCGTCTGGGCGTCGGGGCCGGAGCAGGTCATGACGCTGAAGCGCGAGTTGATTCAGTTGTTGCTGGACCAGAACATCGATGACCGGATCAACATTACCGAGCCGTTGCGGGTGTACATGAATCGGCGGGAAGTGCCGGAGATTTCGGCGGTGCGGAGTTTGGTGCAAGGGTGATGGTTTGCGGTGATTGTTATGGCCTCATCGCTGGCAAGCCAGCTCCTACAGGGATATGTGTCGTACACAAAACCACTGTGGGAGCGGGCTTGCTCGCGAAGGCGGCTTAAAGGACACCGCAACTGTTACTGCATGAACTCATAGGCCCGCTCAACCCTGCACACCCGCGTACTGCACGCCGCATACCAGGTCGAGCGCCCACGCTCACGAATCGCGCTGTGCTCGGGATGATGTTTCCACGCCACAATCGCCGCCTCACTGGCCCAATAGGAAACCGTAATCCCGAGCCCATCCTCACCCCGCGCCGACTCTACACCGAGAAACCCCGGCTGCTCACGCGCCAGTTCAACCATGCGCTCGGCAGCCTCGGCGTAACCCTGATCGCCGTCGGTGCGCAGCGAAGTAAAAATCACCGCGTAGTAGGGCGGTTCCGGTGTCTGGGCAATCATGATTTCTGCCTCACACACGCGTCGATCAATGCACTCACCAGCGGCGGCAGAATTCCTTTGAGCGCGGCACGTTCAGGTTGAAACAGCGTGGCGACAAAAAACGGATGCCCGCGTAATTCCACCGCTCGCAAATCCCCCGTCGAATCGTGTCCCACAGCGGATAATTCCTGGCTTAGCAAATCCCGCTCAAACTGCGGATTCACACCATAACGGCAGCGATAGCCTTCACGAATCTCCGTGTTTTCGTACGCCTTGGCGATCAACGAACCTTCAACCAGATGAATGCTGTCGATGGCTTCCACTAGCGAGCAAGTCAGCGGCGTTAGCAACGCTCGCGTGGCATCGGGAGATGTCTCGCCGTGCTCGGCATCTCTCCACCCCAGAACGTTGCGGGCGTATTCGAGTACCGCGTGCTGAAAACCGCCACACGTACCGAGGAAAGGTCGCTGTTGTTCGCGGGCAAAGCGAATCGCTCGCAGCGCACCGTCTTCATTGCGGTAAGGGCTGGCGGGCACGCACCAAAAGCCGTCGAAGTCTTGCAGCGACGAGTCGTCGTTGATGTCGTCGGTGGCCAGCCACTGGAATTTCACATCCAGTCCGGCGTGTTCGGCAGCCATGCCGAGGGCAACGGGAATCGCCTGGTGGGCGGTGACTTGCGGGTCGTAATCGCCGATCAGGGCGATGCGGATGGCGCTGTTTTCCATGAGGGCTCTCGACGCTTGTTGATTCCTGGAGCCCACTATAGATTGGCGCTCACGCACTCAACATTGGCGTTATCCCAAGTGATCAATGCAGCAGCGCACTATCGACTGGACTACCCCGACCTGTCCCTGATCCTCGCCCTCGTGCGCGGCGGCTCGCTGGCCCGGGCCTCGGCGCTGTTGAAGGTCGACGTTTCGACCGTGTTCCGCGCCGTGCGCCGACTGGAAGCCGCGCTGGGCCAGCAACTGTTCGAAAAAAGTCGCGCCGGCTACTTGCCCACCAGTCTTGCGCAGACCTTGGCCGAACAGGCTGAGCGCGCCGAGCAAGCGCTGGAGGCTGCGCGCATCGGCGTGGAGCAGGGCGGTGAAGTCATCAGCGGCACCGTGCGCCTGACCTGCACCGATTCGGTTTTACAAGGTTTGTTGCTGCCGGCGCTGGCGCAGTTCATGCCCGGCTATCCGGCGCTGACGATCGAGTTGAGCACGTCCAACGACTTCGCCAATCTCAGCCGGCGGGACGCGGACATCGCCTTGCGCCTGACCCGGAATCCGCCGGAACACTTGGTGGGCCGATGTCTGGCGCAGGTGTCGTATCGCGTCTGTGCGAGCACGGCGTATCTGAAATCGGTCGATGCCGAAGACTTGGCCGCGCTGACATGGATCGCCCCGGACGACTTCCTCCCCGATCACCCCACCGTCGCGTGGCGTCGTCAGCAATTGCCCGGCGTCACACCGGGTTATCGTTGCAACAGCATGTTGTCGGTGACTGAGCTGGTGCGGGCCGGGCTCGGTGTCGCGGCATTGCCAGACTTTCTGATCGATGACGGGCTGCAACCGTTGAGTGAGCCGTTGCACGGTTACGACACCGCGCTGTGGTTGCTGACCCGCCCGGACTGTCGCGCCTTGCGTTCGGTGGTGACGTTGTTCGATGAGTTGGGGCGGGCGTTGAAATTGCTGTAATGCTTGTAGGCGCTTGATTCAGAGCTGGTAGCAGGCGAGGAACATGTCCAGCGCAGAGTCCACGACGGTGGTCTGCATCTCAGGCGACAGGCCGGGCAGTCCCATGGAAATCTGCGGCCAGAATGCAAAGGATTTGAGCATCCCCTGAACCTGTTGAGCGGCAAACTCCGGGTCGACCGGCTTCAATCGCCCATCGGCCTGAGCGGCGCGAATCCACACGGTCAGGCCTTCTTCGCGCTTGCCCATTCTCTCGACCATGTTCTGCGCGCGCTCGGGGGAATGAATGGTGGCTGCGATGGCGACCCGCGCCAGGTCGAGAAAATTGTCATCGCCCAGCATCTGCAATTTCGCCATCAGCATGCGGCGCATCTGCTCGCGCAGCGGCAAGTCAGGGCGGTAGGCCGTTTCTTGTTCGGCCGTCACCCTGGCCCATAATTGATTGAGGATTTCGGCGAACAACTCTTCCTTGCTGGGGAAGTGGTTGTACACCGTGCGCTTCGACACGCCAGCGGTGGCGGCGATCTTGTCCATGCTGGTGATGTCGAAACCGTTGGCCCGGAATTCGGCAATCGCCGCTTGAATGATCGCTTCGCGTTTTCGGTCGGTCAGGCGCTGTGGAGCTGTCATAAGTACGCTTCGGCAGAAGAAAATAAGAATTACACTTGGCAGTTTACTTGTGATCAGCTTTGATGCAACCTAGAAACTACACTGTGCAGTGTAATGTTTCGTTAATCCTGCGCAGCCAAAAATAGAGTGTTCGGCTGATGCGTGCGTGCCTTGGCCATTTATCGTCCCACCGTAGAAACTGCACATCGTGCGGTTTCCTGGAGTCATTCAGTCATGGCCAATTCCACTAACGTTTCTGCACCTGAAGCGTCCCGTCAGGCCGAAGGGCACTTCCGCAACCATGCGCCCGTGCAACGAGAAGGCTTGCGCAAAATGGTGCGCATCATGTGGAACATGATCTTCCACAAACCCCGTAACACCCGCCCGACGGCGGCCGTTCCGGTGCAGCGCCTGACCCACGACGCGTTGATCGCCGCGCCCAACCACAGCGTCTATCGCCTCGGTCATTCCACGGTATTGCTGAAACTGCGGGACAAATTCTGGATCACCGACCCGGTCTTCGCCGAACGCGCTTCACCGGTGCAATGGGCCGGCCCGAAACGCTTTCACCAACCACCGATCAGCCTCGAAGAACTACCGCCGATTGAAGCGGTAATCCTGTCCCACGATCACTACGACCACCTTGATTATCAGGCCGTGCTCAAACTGGCGGACAAAGCCAAATACTTCCTCACGCCGCTGGGCGTCGGCGACACCCTGATCAAGTGGGGCATCGACGCCAGCAAAGTGCGCCAGCTCGATTGGTGGCAAGGCACCGAAGTCGACGGCATCCAATTCGTCGCCACCCCGTCGCAACACTTTTCCGGCCGTGGGCTGTTCGATGGCAACAGCACGCTGTGGGCCTCCTGGGTGATGATCGACGCCGACACACGAATCTTCTTCAGCGGCGACAGCGGCTACTTCGACGGCTTCAAACGCATCGGCGAACAGTTCGGCCCGTTCGACCTGACACTGATGGAAACCGGCGCTTACAACGTCGAGTGGCCGCATGTGCACATGCAACCCGAAGAAACCCTGCAAGCGCACATCGACCTGAAAGGCCGCTGGTTACTGCCGATTCACAACGGCACCTTCGATCTGTCGATGCACGCCTGGTTCGAACCGTTTGACCGGATACTGGCATTGGCCTGGGAACGCAGTGTTTCGATTACCACGCCGCAGATGGGTGAGGCGTTTAACGTGATGTACCCGCAGCGGGGGAGTGCTTGGTGGTTGGGGATGGAAAACGTCAGCGATCAGGTGGAAATCCAGAACGCATGACGTATTGAGGCCCGGCCGCTTGTGATGCAAGCGGCTCGTGCCGACACCTCACTCAACCATCGCAAAATCCGCCCGCCCCACCGAATTCGACTCAGCCCCTCTCCCCTATACACATCTCCGAGCCCACGAGA
>NZ_JAGYGF010000100.1:0-7090 GCF_019947305.1 Pseudomonas sp. BF-RE-21
GTGTTGATCAAGCTTTGATCTTTATCGTTCTTTAGGCCGCCTTCGCGGGCAAGCCTCGCTCCTACAAGGGCACGAAAACCTGTAGGAGCGAGGCTTGCCCGCGAAGAGGCCAGATCAGTCACCACAAACTCAGGGCTTGAACCCCTGCCCCAACAACCAACTCCTGACCATCCTCCCCTGCTCCACCGTCAACCCCGCCAACGCCTGCCCGGCCGGTTCGGTCCGCAACCTGCGCACAAGAGGCGCCAACTCAACCCCCTGCACATGCCAGATCCCCAACGGCTGATCCGCTGTGATCACCACCTCGGCCTCATCCACAAACCCATCCTTCAACACCGGCGCCCGCTCGATCCGCAGCGCGGCGAAATCCGCCTCGGCATGCGCCACCTCGGCATCCGGCCACTGCCGCCGCGCCTGCCAGAATGGTTGATCCAGCCAACGCTGCTCATCGGCATAAAAGTCCCGCCCGATCCGCGCAAAACGCAAAAACAACTGCTCTACCCGCTGCTGATGAAAGCGCTGTGCCAACGCCGCCCGCTCAGGTTTTCGCAACAACGTGTTGATCACCGTCGGCGCCTGCAACGCCGAGGACAAGGACTGAAAGATGCCATTGCCCGACAGCGGGTCCACCGCCATCGCCGCATCGCCGACCCGAATCCAGTTTTCGCCACACACCTGCGGGCTCAGAATCGCGGTGCTGCTGCGGGCGTGCAGCTGTAGATCGACCTCATGTTCGACACCAAAAAACTCACGCGCCAATGAGGAACCCTGGCGCTGCTGGCGACAGTAATCGAGCAACTGCGCCTTGCCCGGCAGCTCGGCGCTGGCCACGTCCACCGTCCATTGCCAATAACACTGACCGTCCGCCCGCCGCGCCATCCACGCCCAGCCGTCCGCAAGGCTTTCCACGGCACTGGCGGTGTTGCCCGGCGCGCCTTGCCAGCGATTGAGCAGGCTGACCGTCTCTGGCCCGCGCAGCCCCTTGCCGAGTGCCGGTGCCTGGCGTCCGCGCGCTTCCACCAGAAAATCGGCAACCAACGCTTTGTGCCCTTCAATCTCGACCCGATGTCCCTCCGCCGAGGTCTGAACACTCAGCGCCCGCCCCTCAATCAGCTCAACGCCCGCCAGGCGCAGGTCCTCGCGCAGTCCTCGATCAAAGCTCGGGCGGTCCAGCAGGAATTCGATGTTTTGCGCATGCTGCTGACCGTTCCACGACACCTGCCGCTGCGACGGCAACGCCGCATCCGCCAGCGCCTGATGCAGACCGGCACCGCGCAATGCCTCCAGCACCCGCAGCGAAACGCCTTCCAGCGCAGCGAACCGGCGCCACTCGCTGACCAGCGTCACCGGGTAACCGAGCCGCCGCAAGCCCAAGGCAACCGCCGCCCCCGCTGGCCCCGCGCCCAGAATCAGGATCATGCTCCGAAGCGCCGTTCAGGACCGCGATAACGGGCATTCTTGCGCAGCCAGTCGATGATCTGTTCGTTGCTCGTCTCGGGCTGTGAAACCAGGAAACCGGCAATGTGCCCGCTCAACGCCGCGCAGCCCAGACTGGCACCGGACTGCCCCGGATACGTCCCGTGCACGCACGCCGCGAAATCCGCCTGAGCGCTGTTGAGCCATGACCATTCCTGTTCGGCGCAACGTGCATCGCCGGTCACTCGCAGCACCTGTGGATAATTCGCCGGGAACACGCCCTCGCCCTGCGCCGGGCTCGACGCACACAGCAGAATGCCTTGCGCTACCGCTGCCGCGCAGGCTTCGCGCAATAGACTGCGGTCCTGGCGCAAACCGAGGCTCAGATTGATCAGCCGTACGTCCTGCGCCACCAGCCAGTCAATCGCCGTGGCGATCTGCAAGGCGCTGGTGACGCCGCGTTGGTCGAACACCTGAGCCACGCAGAACACCGCCGAAGGGGCCCGATGACTGATGGCTTCGATCACCGCGCTGCCGTGGCCGAGCGGGTCGTCGCGCAAGTCACTTTCGGCCAGACCGTCCGCCAGCAACGAGAACCGTCGCCCGGCGATCACCTGAACCCGCTGCGCCGCCGAATGGCCGCTGTCCACCACACCGATTCGCAGTTCAGACTTCATGCTGCACCGTTTTCGACGTGAGCACGCCGTCGAGCAATTCGAAGCGCAGGTCGGCATCGGCCAGGGTTGAGGGGCGATGACTGATGAGGATGCGCGTGCGTCCGGCAAACAGTCGGTCGATGGCCTCGATCACTTCGCGCTCGGTGGTTTCATCCACCGCCGAAGTGGCTTCGTCGAGCACCAGAATCAGCGGATCCTGCAACAGTGCCCGGGCGATGGCGATGCGCTGTTTCTGCCCGCCGGACAACTGCTGACCGCGTTCGCCCAGCGGACTGTCGAGGCCTTCGGGCAATGAGGCGATCAGGCTGTCGAGTTGCGCCAGCCGCGCCACGTCGGCGATTGCTTCACGGCTGGCGTCGGGCACCGCGTAGGCCAGGTTATCGGCGAGGCTGCCGCGAAACAGCACGATGTCCTGACTGACCACGGCAATCCGCCGGCGCAACTGGAACAGGTCCAGTTCCCGCAGGTCGACTTCGCCGAGCAGCACCCGCCCGGACTGTGGATCGTGATGCCGTTGCAGCAAATCGATCAGCGTTGATTTGCCGACGCCGGAGCCGCCGCTCAGGGCGACTTTCAAACCGTAGGGAATCCGCGCTTCGATGCCGCGCAAGGTGCTCGGCCGACCGGGATGGCTGAAGTGCACATCGTCGAAACGCAGTTCGCCGGAAGTTGGCATGGGCCGGGGTTCAACGGGGCTCAGCACGGTCGGTTCTTCACCGCGCAATTCCATGACCCGCCCCAGACTGACCGTCATCCGCTGAATCGCCACGTAGAGCCCAAGCAGACTTTGAACCGGTCCGACCGCCATCCCCAAGTACGTGGAAAACGCAATCAACGCGCCCAGTTGCCACGTCCCTTGCACCACCCAATAACCGCCAATCAAAAACGCACAGGCACGGGACAGCGAGGTCAGCGTGCCCGGCACCGCCTGGGTGAAAAACTCGGTGACTTGCAGGCGCAGCAATTGACTCATGTAGCCCTGCCCCAACGCCTCCAGACGCCGCGACTCACGTTGCTGCTGACCGGCCGACTGAATGAATTTCATCACCGGCAGGGTTTCGACCATGAACGACGACATGTCCGCCGAACGCTCGCGCAACTGGCGCACATCGCGCTCGACCTTGCGCCGCATCCAGCGCAGCCAGAGCACGTCGAGGGGAATCAGCACCAGCGCCAGCAGCGACAACTTCCACGACAACGTCAGCAGCATCGCCACGGCGACCACCAAACCGATCACGCTCGACACTGCCGAGAACAGCGAATCCACGGCGAAGCGCTGGATCTCCGCAACATCGCCATCGAGTCGCGACATCAGGTCGCCGATGCGCCGTTGCCCGTAGAAGCTCGGTGACAGGGTTTGCAAATGCCGATAAAGGTCGTCGCGCAGCGAGAACAGAATCCGCCCGGACAGCCGCGTGTGCAGGTAACGATTGATCCCCGAGAGCGCCGTGCCGAGCAGCCCGGCGACGATCATCAACCCGGCGATCAGCACCAGCATGGGGAAGTTGCGGGCCAGCAAGCCATCGTCGATCAACAGCTTGGTCAGCCAGGGTTGCACCAGCACCAGCGACGAGGCGCAGACCGATAAACCGAGCAGTCCGGCAATCGCCAGACGATGCGGGCGCACAAAACTGTAGAGCCAGCGCAACGCCGCTTGCAGGGCTTCGGGGTTCTGGCTGTCGATCAGCCGAACGATCAGGCGCTGCATCACGAACGCAACTGTTTGAGCTTGCGGTACAAGGTTGCGCGGCTGATGCCCAAGGCGTCGGCGGCGGCCGAGACGTTGCCCTGATGGCTGTCCAGGGACTGGCGAATCAGCTCCAGTTCGTTTTCGCGAATGCTTCCGGACGCCGGCCGCTCGCTGGCGTTCAGTTCGTCGAGCATGCTGTCGGGCAAGTGATCGAGGGTGAGAACGGTGTCCCCCGGTTCGCGCATGGCCAGCGCCGTGCGCAAGACCATTTCCAGTTGGCGGATGTTGCCGGGCCAGTGGTAACCCGCGAGCAAGCGGTTCAAGTCGTCATGCAGGAGCATGGCCGGTGCGTCTAGCCTGGCCAGCAGACGACCGACCAGCGCGTTGAAATCGTCGCGTTCGCGCAGGGCCGGCAACATCACGCTGATACCGTTGACCCGATAGAACAGGTCTTCGCGGAAGTGTTTTTCTTCGACCAGACGCTTGAGGTCGCGGTGGGTCGCGCAGATCAGGGCGACGTCGATGTCCTGTTCCTCACCGGCGCCCAAAGGCGCGACTTTACGGTCCTGCAATACGCGCAGCAGACGCGCCTGCAACGCCAGCGGCATGTCGCCGATTTCGTCGAGAAACAACGTGCCGCCATGGGCCTGTTGCAGACGCCCGACCATGCCGCCACGACGGGAACCGGTGAACGCGCCTTCGCGGTAACCGAACAGTTCCGACTCGATCAGGCCTTCGGGAATCGCCGCGCAGTTCACCGCGACAAAGGGTTTGTCGCAGCGGCTGCCGGCCATATGCAAGGCGCGCGCGATCATTTCCTTGCCGGTGCCGGTTTCGCCAAGCAGCAACACCGGCAACTCGTTGGCCAGCCCCTGACGGGCCATGCGCAGGGCGCGGGCATAACGGACGTTGCTGCCGGCCAAGGCATCGAGATCCGGTTGAGGTTTGGCGGTTTTCGCCGGGCTGCGCGGTGGAGTGCTGACGTTGATCGAGCGCTGCGGCGCACGCAGGGTTTTGTAGAAGAACTCACCTTTGGCGGTCTGCAAACTGCCGACACCGCCCTGATGCAAACGCGACAACAGTTGCAAGCCGTCGACACCGAGAAACTCTTCGCAACGGCGACCGACCAGCGCCGAGCGCTCGGCATGGAGCAACTGACACGCCTGGGCGCTGACAGCAAGAATCTGCCCGCCGAGGCTCACCGCCAGCAAGCCTTGCCAAGGGGATTCGAGGTACTGCCGACGGCTGTGGAACGCCAGCACGACCTGGTCAGGGAAACTGGCGTTGAACACCCGGCTTTCAATCTGGCTGACCGCCATGGCCAACAGCGCGGTGCTGTCGTGAACGCGGCCGAGCGGGCCTTCGCGGGTCAGGTCGAGGACGCCGAGGATGTCGCCTTGCGGGCAATAAATCGGCACTGAGGTGCAGGAGAAATCGGTCAGGCGATCGAGGTAATGCTCGCCGCAATCGATCATCGTCGGTCGGGCTTCCACCAGCGCGGTGCCCAGCGCGTTGGTGCCGCGAGCGGCTTCGCTCCAGCAGGCACCGAGGGTGATGTCTTGCAGGCCGCTGCCCTTGAGGCGATCGGCACGGCCTTCGACCGCGAGGATGGTGGCGTCGGAGTTGGCGAGGATAATCAGGCCTTCCTTGCCCTGGCGGTCGGCCAGGTAATCGATCGCCGGCAATGCCGCGTCGATCAGCAGGCGATTGTTCGCCAGCAGCACGTCGAGGCTCGCGCTCGATTCCAGCGCCAGTTCATGTTTGCTGTTGAAATGCACGCCATGGCTGAGGCTGCGTCGCCACGATGCATCGATTTCCGCCCGCAACACGCCATCGGGGACTTCACCCTCAAGATGGAGTTTTTCCCGGGCCAGCCGGGCTTCACGATGCAGCTTGGGGGAAGTTGTTTTTATTAGCGTCATCAAGCGCTCCGGATCGGTCCGCCCTGCGCTTTTTTAAGTTCAGCGCCCTGCCGCAATCTTTACGTTAACGTCAGGGCGATGGCAAGTGCCTTACAGCGCTTGTGTTCTTTCAAGCCAACCGCGTGATCGTTCATCGCCGGCAAGCCAGCTCCTACAGGTTCAGCGTTAACCACAATTTAGCGTTCACACCAATCCATTGTAGGAGCTGGCTTGCCAGCGATGGCGGCCTGTCAGGCACCCCACAACTCAGATCCGCCACACCTCGGGCCCGACAAAAAACGCCCGTGCATTGTCCTCAAGACTCTCCAGGTGATACCCACCCTCCTGCACAATCAGGCACGGCAACCCAAGGCTGCGAATCCGCTCACCCAGCCGCGCAAACCCTTCCCGCGTCACCTTCACTTTGCTCTGCGGGTCCAGCTCGAAAATGTCGAAACCCAGGGACAGCACCAACACCTCGGCAGCGAAATCCTTCACCGCCACCAGCGCCACCTCCAGTTGCCCAAGAAAGTCCGCCTCACTCGAACCATGGGCCATCGGCAAATTCAGGTTGTACCCCTCGCCCGCCCCGACACCGCGCTCATCCGCAAACCCGGCAACCCCCGGATAGAAGTTGGTCGGATCGCCATGCACCGAGACATACAGCACGTCATCGCGGTCGTAGAAAATCTCCTGAATCCCCTGACCGTGGTGCATGTCGGTGTCGAGCACCGCGACGCGTTCAAACCCGCCGCGCAACACCTGCGCCGCCACCGCCGCGTTGTTCACATAGCAGAAACCACCGGCCGCTTCGGCCCGGGCGTGATGCCCCGGTGGACGGCACAACGCGTAAGCCGCCGGCTCGCCATCAAGCAACGCCTGCGCCCCGGCCACTGCGCTTTGCGCCGACCAATAGGCCGAACGCCAGGTCTGTTCGCCCACCGGGCAACTGCCATCCGCGAGATAACGTGCGGCCTGAGCCAGGATTCCGCGCAGAGCGTTTGGCTCACGGACGAAGATGTTCGACATCACTTCGTCGCCCCAATCTTCCGGGACTTCCTTCCAGCGCTGATGCGCTTCCTGGAGAAACGCCAGGTACGGCGCACCGTGCACCGCCAGCAGCGGATCAAGTCCGGCATCCACCGGCTGCTCGACTTTGAAACCCAGCGAGCGAGACGCCTGCACCAGTCGCTGCGCACGCTCCGGCACTTCCTGCGGCGTGCGCATCTGTCCGCGGGAGTAATAGCTGCGTGGATGGTGAAGCAATTGTTCGGGATGGAAAAAACTGCGCATGGGCCTGATTCCTGTCAGTTAACGTAATTCTCGAATCCGAGTGCACCCTCCTGTAGGAGCGAGGCTTGCCCGCGAAGGCGGTGTGTCAGTCAAACGTCGATGTTGTGCTGACG
>NZ_JAGYGF010000101.1:0-5495 GCF_019947305.1 Pseudomonas sp. BF-RE-21
TTGTTGTTCCTGACACGACGCCTTCGCGGGCAAGCCTCGCTCCTACAAGGATCTCAGTCAGGCTGGGCGATCTGGAAACTTGCCCCTGATGTCGGCTCCCGCCGAATCATCCGCTTCATCTTCCACTCGAACGCCAGCGTCAGGCTCACCGCCGCGCACGCCAGGCCCAACGCCAGACCCCACCAGACACCCGTCGGCCCCCAGTGCAAATGGAACGCCATCCACCACGCGGCGGGCGCGCCAATCAGCCAATAGCAACCCAACCCGACCAGGAACGTGGTCTTGGCATCCTTGAGCCCGCGAATGCAGCCCATGGCGATGGTTTGCGTGCCGTCGAACAGCTCGAACCACGCCGCCACCGCCAGCAGGCTCACCGCCAGTTCGATGACCGGGCGGAAGGCCGGGTCGTTGTGGTCCAGGAACAGGCCGATCAACTGATTCGGCAACAGCCAGAAGACCATCGCGAAACCAAGCATCGCCGCTGCGCCAAAGGCGATCCCGACCCGTCCCGCAAGCCGCGCGTCCAGCAACTGCCCGGCGCCGTAATGCTGGCCGATGCGCATGGTGATCGCATAGGAAAGCCCCGCCGGAATCATGAACGCCACAGAGACAATCTGCAGCGCGATCTGATGCGCGCCCAGTTGCGTACTGCCCATGGTGCCCATGCACAACGCGGCAAAGGCAAACAGCCCGACTTCCACTGCGTAGGTGCCGCCAATCGGCAGGCCCAGGCGCCACAACTCCTTCAGGTACTGCCGGTTTGGCCGCGACAAACCCTGACGCAATGGATACGCGTCGTACGCCGGGTGCCGCCGAATGTGCAGCGCCAACGCCACGGCCATCAGGTTGGCAACAATTGCCGTGACCAGACCGATACCCACCAGGCCCATTTTCGGCAGGCCGAACATCCCGGTGATCAACGCATAATTGAGCACGAAGTTGGCCACCGTGCCGCCGAGGCTGATGACCATCACCGGCGTCGCCCGGCCAATCGCGCTGGTGAAACCGCGCAGGGCCATGAAGCTCAGGTAACCGGGCAAGGCGAACGGCAAAATCAACAGGAACTGCCCGGCTGACTGGACGTTGGTTTCGGTCTGGCCAAACATCAGCAACACCGGTTTGAGGTTCCACAGCAGCAACCCGGCGACCAAAGCCATCAACCACGCCAGCCACAACCCGGCCTGGGTCAGCCGCGCCGCGCCAACGATATCGCCCGCGCCCTGACGGATCGCCACCAACGTGCCGACCGCCGCAATCACGCCGATGCAAAAGATCGACACAAACGAATAGGTCGCCGCGCCGAGTCCGCCGCCGGCCAATGCCTCGGGGCTCAGGCGCGCCATCATCAAGGTGTCGGTGAGGACCATCAGCATGTGCGCCAACTGCGAGGCAATCAACGGCCCCGCCAGCCGCAGGATGGCCCAGAGTTCAATACGTGCTGGATGCTGCATGGTCATCACGCCCGATTATCAAAGAGAACAGGAAAGCGTCGATTCTCGGCGCTCTGCGGGGTTTGCACAAAGGGATAAAAAGGATGGATGGCATGATTAAAACTCATCCTGGGGAGTTTCTGATAAGTTGACGAAATTGCGCCATAGGAGCTTTCCGCATGTCTCGTCGTCTTCCTCCCTTGTATGCCCTTCGTGCATTTGAAGCGGCGGCGCGGCATAGCTCGTTTACCCGTGCCGCTGAAGAGTTGTCGATTACGCAGAGTGCGGTCAGTCGGCATATTCGTACGCTTGAAGAGCATTTTGCCTGTCGGCTGTTTCATCGCAGCGGGCGCAATTTGCAACTGACCGAGTCGGCGCGCCTGATCCTGCCGGGCATTCGCGAAGGCTTCACCGCCCTTGAGCGGGCCTGCAATACCTTGCGCGCCGAAGATGACATCCTGCGCATGAAAGCACCGTCGACCCTGACCATGCGCTGGCTGCTGGCGCGGCTCAGCCGTTTCCGCCACCTGCAACCGGGCAACGAAGTGCAACTGACCAGCGCCTGGATGGACGTCGATTCAGTGGACTTCAACCATGAACCGTTCGACTGCGCCGTGATCCTCAGCAACGGGCATTTTCCGCCGGACTGGGAGGCGAGCCTGCTGTTCCCGGAGGAGCTGATTCCGGTCGGTGCACCGAATCTTCTGAAGGACCAACCGTGGGACGTCGCGCGCCTGGCTCATGCCGAACTGTTGCACCCGACGCCGGACCGGCGTGACTGGCGCAACTGGCTGGAGCGCATGGGGCTGACGGATCAGGTGTCGCTCAAGGGCGGGCAGGTGTTCGATACGCTGGAGCTGGGCATGATCGCCGCCGCCCGGGGGTATGGCGTGTCGATGGGCGATCTGCTGATGGTGGCCGAAGATGTGGCGCAGGGCCGTCTGAGTTTGCCGTGGCCGACCGCCGTCGCCAGTGGTGAGAATTATTACCTCGTCTGGCCGAAAACCCGCCCAGGAGGTGAACGTTTGCGCCGCCTCAGCGATTTCCTGCAAGGCGAAGTGCGGGCGATGAAATTGCCGGACGTCGAACACTTGTGCTGAATCGATAGAGCCCTTGAAATAGCGGCCTTGAGCCATATCCCGGCTATTTACTCAAGTATTCAGGTTCGCCGCCGAAAATCTGCAGATGGAACCTTCGTGCAGGTTCGACGTAATTCCCATTATTAGAAATTTTGCTGAGTAGCCGATCAAGGAGGATCAGATCGCTCGGCCAGGAGCTGTCATGTCTCAACCTCGTGCTCGGATTGCCTCACAGCTTGGCCTTGCGCTCGCCATTATCCTGGCGATTGTCATCAGCGGCAGTACCCTGTTTGCCCTGCGTTCACTGGACACGGCCAACCTCGCCACCCGCGAAGAGCACCTGGCCAGTGAGGCGCGGTTGCTGGCCGACCAGTTGAGTACGTTTCACGGCACGTTGCGTGAAAGTACCCTGCGCCTTGCGGGGTTGTTCGAAAAGCGTTTCAGTGGTGGGCTGAGCGTGCACCCGGATGCGCCGGTGAACGTGGCGGGCACCCAGACTCCGGGCCTGCAACTGGGCGGCGAAGTGCTCAATAACAACTTCAAGGAAGTGGACGAGTTCAAGCAGATGACCGCCGGCGTGGCCACGGTGTTCGTGCGCAGCGGCGAGGACTTCATTCGGGTCAGTACCAACGTCACCAAACAGGATGGCAGTCGTGCCATTGGCACTATTCTCGATCATGCGAACCCGGCTTACGCCCGTTTGATGGCGGGGCAGAGTTTCGTCGGACGGTCTTTGCTTTTTGAACGCTACTACATGTCGCAGTACACCCCGGTACGCGACAGCGGCGGCAAGGTCATTGCCGTGCTGTATGTCGGTTTCGACTACACCGACGCGCAGAAAGCCCAGTTCGAAAACCTCAAGCGATTCCGCATCGGCAAGACCGGTTCCCTGGCGTTGCTCGACGAGCAGAACAAATGGCTGGTACCGATCGCCGGCGTGGAAGCGCTGGATAAAGCCGTTCCAGCCATCACCGCCCTGGCGAAAACCCCGAGCGAGGGCGGTTTCTGGAGCGACACGTCCGAAGACTTCTACAGTGTTTCCGTGCCGTTCCAGGACGGCCCGTGGTCGGTCGTGGCGAGCATGCCGCAAGACGAAATCAGCGCGGTGACCTGGAGTGTCGGCATTCAACTGGCGATTGGCAGCCTGCTGGCGATGTTGATCGCGGTCGGCTCGGCAGTCTGGCTGCTGCGCAGCAAACTCGCGCCGCTGGGTGATCTGGTGCGTCAGGCCGAAGCTCTGGGGGCCGGCGACCTGAGCGTGCGTTTGGACGTGTCGAGCAACGACGAGATCGGTCAGTTGGCCCGTGCCTTCAATCAGATGAGTCAGGCGTTGTCGACGATGGTCGAGCACATCCGCCGGGCCTCGCAAGAGGTCAACAGCCGTGCCCAGGCCTTGTCCGGTTTGTCTGGCGGTGCCTATGAAGGCATGGAGCAGCAGTCCGGCGAAATCACCAGCATGGCCGGTGCCGTGGAAGAATTCAGCGCCACCTCGTTGAACATTGCCGACAACATGGGCAGCACTCAGCGTCTGGCGCAGGAAAACGCACAGCAAACCCAGATCGGTCGTACATCGATGGGTGAAGCGTCCTCGTCCCTGGAGCAAATCGCTGGCGCGCTGAACAGCACTGCCACGGTGATCAACACCTTGGGCCAGCGTTCTCAGGAAATCGGCGGCATTGTCGGGGTGATCACCTCGATTGCCGAGCAAACCAACCTGCTGGCGCTCAACGCGGCCATCGAAGCGGCGCGTGCCGGTGAGCAGGGCCGCGGTTTTGCGGTGGTGGCTGATGAAGTGCGCAACCTGGCCTCACGCACTCGCCAGGCCACCGACGAAATTTCCGGGATGATTCAGAGCATCCAGCAGGAAACCGGCAATGCCATCAGCACCATGGAACAGGGCAAAGTCTTGATGCAGGAAGGCTTGTCGCGTAACGCCAATGTCGCTTCGGCACTGGCGCGGATCGATGAGCAAAGCCGTTCCGCCGGTGAACAGTTCGCCGCGATCACTACAGCGACCCAGGAGCAGAGCAGCACCGCGACGCTGCTCAGCAGCAACCTGCAAAGCATCGCGCTGGCGAACAGCGAGCAGCGGGAAGTGGTGTCGAACCTGGCGGTGACCGCCAAAGAGCTGGAGAGCCTGGCGGCGGAATTGCGCCAAGAGGTTGACCGGTTTCGTTGAGTCGCCTTTGAAATCGCCTTCGCGGGCAAGCCTCGCTCCTACAGAGGTCAACACTGGACCTGTAGGAGCGAGCGGTGCGGCGATCCGACTTGCCCGCGAAGGGGTCACCGCAAATTACGGATCTGCCAATCAATCACACTTGGCGTTGCTCGACACTTCCTTGGTTGCGAGTTTCAACTGCTTGGCCAGTTCTGCCGCGTTGGTGCTGTTGTAAACCCGGCCACCGGTGTTTTCAGCAATGCAGCGTGACGGGCCACCGGCACCGATTTTCACCACGTTGACCCGCAGGCGTGGTTGTTCCCTGGCGATTTGGCGAGACACCGCGCAAGCGTCTTTCTGGCAACCGTCCTCACCGTCGACGAACATCACGATCACGGCATCGTTATTACGCCCGTCAACGGTGCTTGCCGCGTAAGCCAGGCTGTCGGCCAGCGGTGTGCCGTCATTGGGAACCAGCCCTCGAATCCCGTTGATCAGCCGTGGCCGGTCGCCAAACTTGAACACGCCCTGGTCCGGTGTGCGTTCGCAGCCGGCGAAGGTAATGAGGCGCGTGTCGATTTTCGGGTCCAGCCCGTTGATCATGCCGGCCAGCGAGTCCTTGGCGACGTCCATGCGGCTGGGTTTGGCGAAGATCTGCATGGTGCGGTTCGCGTCCAGGTACTTGTTGAGCTCGTTGCCGAAGAACCAGTCCTCATCGGCTTTCACGGACTTGATGTTCAAATCCATCGAACCCGAGGTATCGAGCACCACCACGAACTGCGGGATCTCTGCGTTTGGCGCTTTTTTGCGGCACGCGAAGTTGTCCAG
>NZ_JAGYGF010000102.1:0-4983 GCF_019947305.1 Pseudomonas sp. BF-RE-21
GCGATGGGGCCCTTGAATCGTGCATCAATTTCAAGGCCGCCATCGCCGGCAAGCCGGCTCCTACAAGGGATCGGGGCCTCGCAGTAGATCCTGTTCACGCTCACACAACTCCACCACGTAATCCCACAACACCCGCAACCGCACGGACTTGTGCAGCTCGCGACGGGTACTGATCCAGTAGCTGCGCTGGATGCTTTCGTCCGGCAACAACGGCACCAGCTGCGGATCGGCGCTGGCCATGTAGCACGGCAGCACCGCAATCCCCAAACCCGAGCGCGCCGCCTGTTGTTGGGCGATCACGCTGGTGCTGTGGAACACCACCTGCGGATTGCGGCAGAAGCTGTTGAGGAACATCAATTCCTGACTGAACAGCAAGTCGTCGACATAGCCAATCCACGCGTGGCGCCCGAGGTCTTCGCGACTGCGCAACGGTGGCGCCCTGTCGAGGTAGGCCTGGCTGGCATACAGCGCCAGGCGATAGTCAGTGAGTTTGCGCGTGACCAGCATGTCGGCAGCCGGGCGTTCGAGGTGGATGCTGATCTCCGCTTCGCGGTTGAGGATGCTGACAAATCGCGGCACCGCCACCAGCTCCACTTCCAGCCCCGGATAGCGCTCGAACAAACCGTTCATGCGACTGGCGAGGAACATGATGCCCAGGCCCTCGGTCACCCCCACGCGAATCTTGCCCAGCGGCGCCGTCGATTGGGTGATCTCTTCCTGGGCCAGCAAGGCGACGTTCTCCATCGCTTCAGCGTGCTTGAGCAGCGCCTCACCCGCCGGCGTCAATTCATAACCCTGGGCGTGCTGGACGAACAGCGCCGTGCCGAGGCTTTTTTCGATGGCCTCGATGTGCCGGGCCACGGTGGCGTGGGTGGTGTTCAAACGGCGGGCAGCGGTGAGCAAACGCCCGCTGCGCTGCAATTCGAGAAAAAACCGCAGGTCATTCCAATCGAACATGAACCGTCCTTAGGGATACGCTGTTTAAAAACGCACAGCGGCTGCGCAAAAACTAACATTCTTTTGACGAAAGCTAACAACTAGGATGATCGACAACAAGAACAACAATACGAGGTCAGGGATGCAGACTTCCCTTGATGAATACGATTACATCGTGGTCGGGGCCGGGCCGGCGGGATGTTTGCTGGCCAATCGATTGTCGGCCAACCCGCAACACCGGGTGCTGCTGCTCGAAGCCGGCGGCCGCGATAACTACGCGTGGATTCACATCCCGGTGGGTTACCTGTTCTGCATCGGCAACCCGCGCACCGACTGGTGCTTCAAGACCGAAGCGCAAGCAGGCCTGCAAGGTCGCGCCCTGAGTTACCCGCGCGGCAAGGTGCTCGGCGGTTGCTCCTCAATCAACGGCATGATCTACATGCGCGGCCAGGCCGGCGACTACGACGGTTGGGCAGCCGATGGCAATCCCGGCTGGCGTTGGGACGATGTGCTGCCGCTGTTCAAGAAAAGCGAAAATCATTTTGCCGGCGACTCGCAATTTCACGGCGCCGCCGGGGAATGGCGGATCGAGCGCCAGCGACTGTCCTGGCCGATTCTCGACGCCTTCCGCAGCGCGGCCGAACAAAGCGGCATCGCCAGCATCGATGACTTCAATCAGGGCGACAACGAAGGCTGCGGCTACTTTCAGGTCAACCAGAAGGCCGGGATTCGCTGGAACGCGGCCAAGGCATTTCTCAAACCGGTCCGCCATCGTCCCAATCTCACCGTGCTGACCGACGTTGAAGTCGACCGTGTGCTCCTGGAAAACGGCCGCGCAGCAGCGGTAAGTACACGCTGGCAGGGTCAGGCGAAAACCTTCAAGGCGCGCAAGGAAATCGTCCTTTGCGCGGGTGCCGTCGGTTCGCCGAGCATCCTGCAACGCTCCGGCATCGGCCCTCGCCCGCTCCTGGAAAAACTGGGCATCGGTGTGGCCCATGAGCTGCCCGGTGTGGGCGGCAACTTGCAGGATCACCTGCAACTGCGGCTGATCTACAAACTGCAAAACGCGCGCACCCTGAACCAGATCGCCGGCAGTGTGTGGGGCAAGATCGGCATGGGGCTGCGTTATCTGTATGACCGCAGTGGCCCGCTGTCCATGGCGCCGAGTCAGCTCGGTGCATTTGCCCGCTCGGGGCCGGAGCAGACTTCGGCGAACCTCGAATACCACGTGCAGCCACTGTCGCTGGAGCGTTTCGGCGAGCCGCTGCATGCCTTCCCGGCCTTCACGGCGTCGGTCTGCGATCTGCGTCCGCAAAGCCGTGGGCGAATCGACATTCGCTCGGCCAACCCGCAGGACGCGCCGCTGATTCAACCCAATTACCTGAGCCATCCGGAAGATTTGCGTGTCGCTGCCGATGCGATCCGCCTGACCCGACGCATCGTTTCCGCGCCCGCCCTGCAAGCGTTCAAACCGGTGGAATACCTGCCCGGCGACAGTTTGCAGAGCGAAGAACAACTGCACGAAGCCGCCGCGCGAATCGGTACGACGATTTTCCATCCGGTCGGTACGTGCCGCATGGGCAACGACGGGGACGCGGTGGTCGATGCCGAATTGAAAGTCCGCGGCATCCCCGGCCTGCGTATCGCCGACGCCTCGATCATGCCGCGCATCACCTCGGGCAACACCTGTTCGCCGACGCTGATGATTGCCGAAAAGGCCGCACAACTCATCCTCAACCCCGCCACAAGGAGCCTGACCTCACCGATGGAACTGGTGACCAATGCCTGACCTCCAAACACGAACATTGTAGGAGCCAGCTTGCTGGCGAAGGCTGTGTGTCAGGCGCCATCAGTATTGACTGACACATCGTTTTCGTCGGAACGCCGCCCGCAGCAAGCCGGCTCCTACAGGGTTGTAGGTAGGGCACAAGAAATATGAACGACAAAGATCAACTGTAGGAGCTGGCTTGCCAGCGATAGCGGCGGATCAATCAACATCGATGTCACCCGATGCACGGACAGTAGCGGCACCCGCCCACAAAGCATGTGCCGACAGTGGAACAACAAAAACAATCACTGTGAGGGATACCGATATGTCAGAACACGTTCAATCTCTGGAAATCACGCGCAGCACCGATGCCAGCCGTGACACCCGCAAAGTCATCTTCGCTTCGTCACTGGGAACGGTGTTCGAGTGGTATGACTTCTTCCTCTACGGCGCCCTCGCGGCGGTGATCAGCAAACAGTTTTTCGCCGGGGTCAACGACACCACCGCGTTCATTTTTGCACTGATGGCATTCGCCGCCGGCTTTATCGTGCGGCCCTTCGGTGCGCTGGTGTTCGGGCGGCTGGGGGACATGATCGGGCGCAAATACACCTTCCTCGCCACCATCGTCCTCATGGGCGTCGCGACGTTTTGCGTCGGGTTGCTGCCGACTTACGCGAGCATCGGCATCGCCGCGCCGATCATCCTCGTGGTGCTGCGCATGCTTCAGGGCCTGGCCCTGGGCGGTGAGTACGGCGGTGCTGCGACCTATGTCGCCGAACACGCGCCCATCGGCAAACGCGGATTCCACACCAGCTGGATTCAGTCCACCGCGACCCTCGGCCTGCTGCTGTCGTTGCTCGTGGTGCTGGGTTGCCGCTACTTCACCGGTGACCAGTTTGAAGTCTGGGGCTGGCGGATTCCGTTTCTGTTTTCCATCGTACTGCTGGGCATCTCGACCTGGATTCGCCTGAGCCTGCACGAATCGCCTGCGTTCGTGAAAATGAAAGAGGAAGGCAAACTCTGCAAATCGCCACTGCGTGATTCCTTCGGCAAATGGGAAAACCTCAAGGTCGTGCTGATCGCGCTGTTCAGCATCAACGCCGGGCAAGCGGTGACGTTTTATGCGGCGCAGTTCTACGTGCTGTTCTTCCTCACCCAGTTCCTGAAAATGGACCCGGCCCTGGCCAACAGCCTGCTGATCGTCAGCGTGATCATCGGCGCGCCGTTCTTCATTTTCTTCGGTTGGCTGTCGGACAAGGTCGGGCGCAAACCGGTGCTGATGATCGGCCTGTTGCTGGCCACTGCGCTGTACTTCCCGATCTTCAAGACCCTGGCCCATTACGCCAACCCGGCGATCGACCAGGCCAGCCGTCAGGCACCGATTACCGTACTGGCCGACCCGGCGACCTGCACCTTCCAGTTTGATCCGGTAGGCAAGGCGAAATTTGACAGCCCGTGCGACAAGGTCAAAACCTTCCTGGTGAAACAGGGCCTGCCCTACAGCAGCGAAGCGGCCCCGGCTGGCAGCGGTGTGCAGGTCAGCGTCGGTGACGTGAGGCTTGAAGGCTTTGACGAAGCGGCCCTGCGGGGTGCGGTGACCCTGGCCGGGTATCCGTCAAAAGCCGACGTCCAGTTGATCAACAAACCGATGATCGTGGCGCTGATCGTCGCGCTGATCATCATCTCGGCCATGTGCTACGGACCGCTGGCGGCGTTGATGGTCGAGCTGTTTCCGACGCGCATTCGCTATACCTCGATGTCCCTGCCGTATCACATTGGCAATGGTTGGTTTGGTGGGTTCTTGCCGACGGTGTCGTTTGCGTTGGTGGTGTACACCGGGGACATTTTCTATGGGCTTTGGTACCCGGTGGTGATTACTGCGGTGAGCCTGGTGGTGGGGATGATCTGTTTGCGTGAGACCAAGAACGTGGATCTGGATACTAACTGAGGGTTGGTTGGTGTTTGGGCGGTTGGGGCATGTCCGTTATTTCGGTGATGGCGGCTATTGGTTTCGCCCTTACGGCGAGTCACTTTGGAAAAGCCCCAAAGTAACCAAAGGGCTCTTGCCCCTTTCGTTCGGTGGCTCGCTAATGCTCGCCATGCCCTCGCTCCGGTCCTGCTCCGTGGGCCCTCCGCCATCGGCCATCCATGGCCGGGGGCGGCTAACCCGGCATCCATGCCGGGTTGCCCACTGCGCAGAACCTCCACTCGGCCTCTCGAGGGGGCGCTCAGATCAAAAGCGGAAGGCGAGCTAACGCTCGGCCTGATGAGTGGTGAAA
>NZ_JAGYGF010000103.1:0-4080 GCF_019947305.1 Pseudomonas sp. BF-RE-21
CCATCTACATTACTGACCAACCGCCATCGCGAGCAGGCTCGCTCCCACAGGAATCGTGGCTGACTTGACTCCCGCGCCCCAAGCCGCCAACGTCCTCACCATCATCACCCGCCAAAGCGTCTCGCCATGTCCTTGCCTACGTTGTTGTCCCAGCACATTGTCCGTCGCCCGCAGCGCATCGCCTTGCTGCAACACATCGCCGAACAGGGCTCGATCACTCGCGCTGCGAAAAGCGCGGGCCTGAGTTACAAAGCTGCATGGGATGCCATCGACGAGTTGAACAACCTCGCGCAGAAACCGCTGGTGGAGCGCAGCGTCGGCGGCAAGGGCGGCGGTGGCGCCAAGCTGTCCAGCGAAGGCGAGCGCGTTTTGCGCCTCTATCAAAAGCTGCAAACGTTGCAGGCGCAGGTGTTGGAAGCCGCCGAAGACGCCAGCGACCTCAACCTGCTCGGCCGTCTGATGCTCAGAACCAGCGCGCGCAATCAATTGCACGGCAAGGTCGTGGAAATCGAAGCTCAGGGACGCAACGACCTGATCCGCCTGGAACTGGCTGAAGGCTTGATCCTCGTGGCGCAGATCACTCACGACAGCACCCTGCGCCTGGAGCTGCAAACCGGCACCGAAGTCGTCGCCCTGATCAAGGCCGGTTGGCTCGACCTGCTGGGTATCGATGACGAGGCAACGCCCGGACACAATTGCCTGACCGGCACCCTTGAAGAAATCCTCGACGCCGAAGACGGCCCGAGTGAAGTGCGCATCGGCCTGCCCAATGGCCAGACGCTGTGCGCGCTGGCCGAACCGCTGCACTTGCGAACTCACGGTCTGGCCACCGGCAAAGCGGTGCGGGTGCAATTTTCCCCCTCCAATGTGCTGCTCGGTACACCGCTCTGAAACACAAGCGTCATTAACGCGCTTTAAGGTGACTGCAAAAACCAGCAGGGAGCCTGATGTGAGCCTATTAGAAGACAACCAATCCACCGACCTCGAGCAAATGGTCGGCCTCAGCCGTCGTGGTTTCATCAGCGCGGGCGCCCTGTGCGGTGCCGCGATGTTCCTCGGCGGCAACCTGCTGAGCCGCAGCGTGCTCGCGGCCAGTGTCAGCGCAGGCACCAGCAAACTGTTGGGTTTCGACAGCATTCCCGCCGCCACCAGCGACGCAATCACCCTGCCACCGGGCTACAAGTCTTCGGTGCTGATCAGTTGGGGCCAGCCGCTGCAAAAGAACGGTCCGGCATTTGATCCAAGCGGCAACGGCAGCGCCGAGCAACAGGAAGTCCAGTTCGGCGACAACAACGACGGCATGAGCCTGTTCGAATTTCCGGGTGAGAAAGACCGGGCGCTGATGGCGATCAACAACGAATACACCAACTACCGCTACCTCTACCCGCACGGCGGCATGCCGCAATCGGCCGAAGAAGTGCGCAAGGCGCTGGCCTGCGAAGGCGTGTCGGTGATCGAGGTGCAGCGCAAGAACGGCCAATGGCAATTCGTTCAGGGCTCGCGCTACAACCGCCGCATTCACGGCAACGCACCGATCAGCCTCAGCGGCCCGGCCGCCGGCCACGCGCTGGTGAAAACCAGCGCCGACCCGCACGGCAAGAACGTGCTCGGCACCTTCCAGAACTGCGCCAACGGCAAGACGCCGTGGGGCACCTACCTGACCTGTGAAGAGAACTTCACCGACTGTTTCGGTAGCAGCAATGCCGAGCAGAAATTCGACGCCGCGCAGAAACGATACGGTGCAGTGGCGACCAGTAAAGAGATTAACTGGCATCAACACGACGAGCGCTTCGACCTGGCGAAGAACCCCAACGAACTCAACCGTCATGGCTGGGTGGTGGAAATCGACCCGTTCGATCCGACATCGACACCGGTCAAGCGCACCGCGCTGGGCCGCTTCAAACATGAAAACGCGGCCCTGGCCGAGACCCATGACGGCCACGCCGTGGTGTACATGGGCGACGATGAACGCGGCGAGTTCATCTACAAGTTCGTCAGCCGCGACAAGATCAACCACAAGAACCCGAAAGCCAACCGCGACCTGCTGGACCACGGCACCTTGTACGTGGCGCGTTTCGACGCGGGCGACGGCAATGCCGATCACCCGAAAGGCCAGGGCGAGTGGATCGAGCTGACCCACGGCAAAAACGGCATCGACGCCAGCAGCGGTTTTGCCGATCAGGCCGAAGTGCTGATTCATGCACGCCTCGCCGCCACAGTGGTGAAAGCCACGCGCATGGACCGTCCGGAATGGATCGTCGTCAGCCCCAAGGACGGCCAGGTCTATTGCACGCTGACCAACAACGCCAAGCGCGGTGAAGACGGTCAGCCGGTGGGCGGGCCGAACCCGCGCGAGAAGAACGTCTACGGGCAGATTCTCCGCTGGCGCACCGACCGTGATGATCACGGCTCGAAAAGCTTTGCCTGGGATCTGTTTGTGGTCGCCGGCAACCCGGGTGTCCACGCCGGCACGCCGAAGGGTGGTTCGTCGAACATCACGCCGCAGAACATGTTCAACAGCCCGGACGGCCTGGGTTTCGACAAGGCCGGGCGGTTGTGGATCCTGACCGATGGCGATTCGAGCAACGCCGGTGATTTTGCCGGCATGGGCAACAACCAGATGCTCTGTGCCGACCCGGTGACCGGTGAGATCCGTCGCTTCATGGTCGGGCCGGTGGGTTGCGAGGTGACGGGGATCAGTTTCTCTCCGGACCAGAAGACGCTGTTTGTCGGGATTCAGCATCCGGGGGAAAACGGTGGCTCGACGTTCCCTGAGCACCTGCCGAACGGCAAACCGCGGTCTTCGGTGATGGCGATTTCCCGCGAGGACGGCGGGATCGTCGGCGCCTGATAAGTCCCCTTCGCGGGCAAGCCTCGCTCCTACAGGGAAATGCATTCCAAATGTAGGAGCGAGGCTTGCCCGCGAAGGCGTCAGCCCAAACAACACTCATCTCAACCCCAACCACTAAAGACAGCCCGTCTGCGCTACCATGCTTGGCCGGACGCGGCAGCCTGCTGCGCGCAGGAGTCAGCATGGCCCACCCGTTTGCAACCCTCACCCCAGACCTCGTGCTCGATGCCGTCGAAAGCATCGGCTTTCTCAGCGACGCGCGCGTTCTGGCGCTCAACAGCTACGAGAACCGTGTCTATCAGGTCGGCATCGAAGACTCCGAACCGCTGATCGCCAAGTTCTACCGCCCGCAGCGCTGGACCAACGAAGCGATTCTCGAAGAACACCAGTTCACCTTCGAACTCGCCGAGTGCGACGTGCCGGTGGTGGCGCCAATGATTCACAACGGTGCCAGCCTGCACGAACACAACGGTTTCCGTTTCACCCTGTTCCCCCGCCGTGGTGGCCGCGCACCTGAGCCGGGCAATCTCGATCAGCTGTATCGGCTGGGCCAACTGCTCGGTCGCCTGCACGCCGTCGGCTCGACCAAACCGTTCGAACACCGTGAAGCCCTGGGCGTGAAGAACTTCGGTCATGCCTCGCTGACAACCTTGCTCGAAGGCAACTTCATCCCCAAAAGCCTGCTGCCGGCCTACGAATCTGTCGCCCGCGACCTGCTCAAACGGGTGGAAGACGTCTACAACACCACGCCGCATCAGAACATCCGCATGCACGGCGATTGCCACCCCGGCAACATGATGTGCCGCGACGAAATGTTCCACATCGTCGACCTGGACGACTGCCGCATGGGCCCGGCGGTGCAGGACATCTGGATGATGCTCGCCGGTGACCGTCAGGAATGTCTGGGGCAGTTGTCGGAATTGATGGACGGCTACAACGAGTTTCACGATTTCGACCCGCGGGAACTGGCGCTGATCGAACCACTGCGCGCGCTGCGCCTGATGCATTACAGCGCGTGGCTGGCACGCCGCTGGGATGACCCGGCGTTCCCGCACAGTTTTCCGTGGTTCGGGACGGAGCGGTATTGGGGTGATCAGGTGTTGGCGTTGCGCGAGCAACTCGCCGCCCTCAACGAAGAACCCCTGAAACTGTTCTAACCCTTGTAGGAGCGAGGCTTGCCCGCGAAGAACGGTGACGCGGTTTGGCTGATATACCGCATCATCGTTCTT
>NZ_JAGYGF010000104.1:0-3960 GCF_019947305.1 Pseudomonas sp. BF-RE-21
CGCATAACTCGCGGGCCTCATCGCCAGCAAGCCGGCTCCTACAGGGAATCTGACTACCCATTGGTCTGATTGCATTCACAGCCGGATGGGTTAGTGTGGTTCTTACCTTCCAAAACAATAAAAACAGGCTTTCCAATGAGCCAGAGTCTCAGCCAGCTGCGTAAATTCGTTTCGCCTGAAATCATTTTCGGTGCCGGTTGCCGGCACAACGTCGGCAACTATGCCAAGACCTTTGGCGCGCGCAAGGTCCTGGTGGTCAGCGACCCCGGCGTCATTGCCGCCGGGTGGGTTGCCGATGTCGAGGCCAGCCTGCAGGCCCAGGGCATCGATTACTTTTTGTATAGCGACGTTTCGCCCAACCCGCGTGTCGAGGAAGTCATGCTCGGTGCCGAGTTGTACCGGGAAAACCACTGCGACGTGATCGTCGCCGTTGGTGGCGGCAGCCCGATGGATTGCGGCAAGGGCATCGGCATTGTCGTCGCTCACGGGCGCAGCATCCTCGAGTTCGAAGGGGTGGACACCATCAGCGTGCCCAGCCCGCCATTGATCCTGATCCCGACCACCGCCGGCACCTCGGCGGATGTCTCGCAATTCGTGATCATCTCCAACCAGCAAGAACGCATGAAATTCTCCATCGTCAGTAAAGCGGTGGTGCCGGACGTGTCGTTGATCGACCCGGAAACCACCCTGAGCATGGACCCGTTCCTGTCAGCCTGTACCGGCATCGACGCGTTGGTGCATGCCATCGAAGCCTTCGTCTCCACGGGCCACGGGCCACTGACCGACCCCCACGCGCTGGAAGCCATGCGCCTGATCAACGGCAACCTGGTGCAGATGATCGCCAACCCGACGGACATCGCCCTGCGCGAGAAAATCATGCTCGGCAGCATGCAGGCCGGGCTGGCGTTCTCCAACGCGATCCTCGGCGCGGTGCACGCCATGTCTCACAGCCTCGGTGGCTTCCTCGATTTGCCCCATGGCCTGTGCAACGCGGTGTTGGTGGAGCACGTGGTGGCCTTCAATTACAGCTCGGCGCCGGAACGCTTCAAGGTGATTGCCGAGACGTTCGGCATCGATTGCCGTGGCCTCAATCACCGGCAAATTTGCGGGCGGCTGGTTGAACATCTGATCGCGTTGAAACACGCCATCGGCTTCCACGAAACCCTCGGCTTGCACGGCGTCAGCACGGCGGACATCCCGTTCCTGTCGCAACATGCCATGCACGACCCGTGCATCCTGACCAACCCGCGTGAATCCAGTCAGCGTGATGTCGAGGTCGTCTATGGCGAAGCCCTCTGACGAGCAACAGGCGGCGCTGGCCGGCTTGCTCGGATTGGGCAGCCATTCGGCGCGCAAGAGCCATTACCCGGAACTGGCCGCCCGCCTGGAAGACCTGGAAACCGAGCGCAATCGCTACAAGTGGTTGTTCGAACACGCGGTCTACGGGATTTTCCAGGCCAGCCTCGACGGCGGCATGCGGGCCGCCAACACGGCGCTGGCACGCATGCTCGGCTATCAGGACCCGCAAGACGTGATGTTTTCCAAGGCCGACCTGGCCAGCCAGCTGTTCGTCGGCGGTGAGCAGGAGCTGGAAAACATCGGCGAGATCCTTCGGCATCAAGGCAGCCTGCATGGCTATGAAACCCAGTTGCGCCGCCAGGACGGCAGCAGCGTCGATGTGCTGATGAACCTGTTGCTCAGGCCCGATAAGGAACAACTGGTGGAGGGGTTTGTCGCCGACATCACCGAGCGCAAACAGGCCCAGCAACGGTTGCAACAGCTCAATGACGAACTGGAGCAACGCGTCACCGCGCGCACCGACGAATTGCTTGAAGCCAACCGCAACCTGCAGCAACAGATCACCCAGCGTAAACAGATCGCCGAAGCCTTGCGCGATGCCCGTGATGCCGCCGAGGCCGCCAATCGCAGCAAGGACAAATACCTCGCCGCTGCCAGTCATGACCTGCTTCAACCGCTCAACGCCGCGCGTTTGCTGATTTCGACCTTGCGTGAGCGCAAACTGCCGGACGTCGAACAGGTGCTGGTCGAACGCACGCATCAGGCCCTGGAAGGGGCGGAAGATTTGCTCACCGATTTGCTGGACATCTCCCGGCTCGATCAAGCGGCGGTCAAACCGGATGTCGCGTTGTACCGCCTCGATGAATTGCTCGGGCCGTTGGTGTCGGAATTCCAGTCAGTGGCCGACGCGGCCGGGCTGCGCTTGCGCGTGCACATGGGCGATTACGCCATTCGCACCGACCTGCGCCTGATGACGCGCATCCTGCGCAATTTCCTCAGCAACGCCTGTCGCTATACCGACGAGGGCAGCATCCTGCTCGGCGCCCGGCGTCGCGGTGACAGGTTGCGTCTGGAAGTCTGGGACACCGGGCGCGGGATCCCGGCGGATCGCCTCGACTCGATCTTCCTTGAGTTCAATCAACTGGACGTCGGCCGCGCCGCCGACCGCAAAGGTGTGGGGCTGGGGTTGGCGATCGTCGAGCGCATCGCCAAGATTCTCGACTACCGGGTCCAGGTGCATTCGCTGCCGGGACGCGGTTCGATGTTCAGCATTGAGGTGCCGATATCCCGTGAGGTTCCGTTACCCATCAGCCTCGCGGCGCCCCAGCCGGGCACGGGCAACCCGTTGCCGGGCCGGCGTTTGCTGGTGTTGGACAACGAGGTCAGCATTCTGCAAAGCATGAGCGCGCTGCTCGGGCAATGGGGCTGCGAAGTGGTCACCGCCACCGACGAGGCCTCGGCGCTGGCCGCGTTGCAGGGGCACGCGCCGGAGCTGATTCTGGCGGATTACCACCTCGATCATGGGGTGGTGGGGTGTGAGGTGGTTCGGCATTTGCGCGAGCATTTCAGCCAGACGATTCCGGCGGTGATCATCACCGCCGACCGCACCGATCAGTGCCGCCGCTCCTTGCAGCGACTGGATGCGCCGTTGCTGAACAAACCGGTGAAACCCGGCAAGTTGCGTGCGGTGCTGAGTCAGCTGTTGGGATAGGCGCGGTATTGCAGGCTGAAACCCAGCTCGGCGGATTGATCTTGTTCCAGCAGCACCAGTCCCGGCCGACCGGGCAAGTGGTGCGCATTGACTGGATGGCTCACCGGTTCGATGCAGAAAAACCCCAAGTCCACCGGGCAGTAGAGCAGGAAGTAATCGCTGCCGCTGGCCTGGCATTCCAGTTCATAACCGAGGTCGGGTTGCTGGATCAGGCAATGGCCATCCCATTGGCAGAAACCATTGTCGACCAGCGTGTCGGGCAGGGCCTTGAGCTGGCGAAAATCCCACTCGGCAGGCAAAGGACCGAGTCGGGTCGGCAGTTTCGAGGCGTCGCACCACCACACCTGCTCAGCCTTGGCCTGTAACCGAGTGCCCGCGGTACGAGGCAGGTACGGGTGCAGCCCCAAACCATGCCAGGCGGCGCGCTCGGCCAGATGCGTGACGTGCAACCCGATGCTTAGTTTGCCCTGGCTCAAATGAAAACGCTGCCGGGCGCGATAGGCGAACGGCCTGGTGCTGTCGAGTTGCAGGACGACTTCATCACGGGTTTGCGAAACCACCTGCCACGGTTGTTGCCAGGCGCTGCCGTGAATCGGCAGGGGATCGGTGAGGCTGTTGGGCTCAAGCGCGAGCCAGCCGTCCGGGCGATCGAAACCACCGTCGGAAATGCGGTTGGACCATGGCACCAGCGGAAAACAGCCGAGCTTGCCCGGCAGACCGGTGTTTAGCGCGTGCGCGTCACTGTGGCGCAACAGCGGCTGCCCCGAACTGTTGACGGTCCAGTTGACGATGCTGCCACCGGTTTCGGGGGCGAGGGTGAGGTGGGTGAATTCGTCTTCGAGTTCGAGCAGTGTTGGCGTCATGGTGACCTGCGAAATCTATGAATGCGTGGACTATCCGTAGGAGCCAGGCTTGCCGGCGAAGGCGTATTTGAGATCGCCTTCGCCGGC
>NZ_JAGYGF010000105.1:0-3799 GCF_019947305.1 Pseudomonas sp. BF-RE-21
AGATTGACCCGACGTTGATCCAGGTCTGCGACCTGAACCGCACATTCAACGACCCGTTGGCTTCGAAAGTGCGCTCGACCCTGCGCCGCGATTACAACTTCTCCCGCACCGTGACCCGTCATTACAGCGTGCCGTGCGTGTTTTCCACCGAGCAGCTGCGTTATCCGAAGCCGGACGGCAGCATTTGCCTGCAGAAGAGTTTTGTCGGGGATGGCGTGAAGCTGGACTGCGCGGGCGGGTTTGGTGCGGTGATGATGGTGACGGCGACGTTCGGCATGGTCGCGGCGACCAAGGCTGTGGATAAGATTGTGGCGGGTGTGCGGCGCCCGGCGGATCGGGTTAAACCTGCCTGACAGGAAATGGTTTGCAATACCTGTAGGAGCGAGGCTTGCCCGCGAAAGCGGTGTGTCAGGTACGGCGCCTTCGCGGGCAAGTCGGATCGCCGCACCGCTCGCTCCTACAGGGGCGCGGCCAACTCATTCATTCGCTGAAGCACGGCATTGAGGCCATTGCTGCGCGAAGGTGACAACTGTCGGCTGAGTCCAAGCTGATTGAACCAGTCCGGCAAATCCACCTGCTGCAACTCGACCGCCGACAACCCGTTAACCCGCGCCAGCAACAACGCCACCAACCCGCGGATCAACCGCGCATCGCTGCTCGCGGCAAACTGCCAATGGCCGTCCTGCAACGATCCCACCAACCACACCTGACTTTCACAGCCATGCACGCGGTTGGCGTCGACTTTATCCACATCGCTCAACGCCGGTAGCCGGTCGCCCCATTGCATCAGCAGTCGCGCGCGTTGCTCCCAGCCGGCGGCGTTCTGAAACGTTTCCAGCGCTGTGACGGCATCGGCAGGGAGGTTCATCGCAACAACTCCAGCGCTTGATCCAGCGCATCAAAGAACCGTTGCAGGTCCTCGGAATCGTTGTAAAGCGCCAACGACACCCGAATCGCCCCGGCCAGTTCAAAGCTTTTCAGCAGCGGCATCGCGCAATGATGACCGGCGCGCACCGCGATGCCTTGTTCTGTCAGCAAGTGCGCCAGATCAGAGTTATGCACACCCTCGACGACAAAACTCGCCAGGGCCAGTTGCGGTTTGCCCAGCAAGCGAATGCCGTCGCGCGCCTCAAGACCTTTCAACAAATAGTCATGCAGCGCGGCTTCATGGGCCGAAACCGCATCCTGATCGAGGCCGGCGAGGTAATCGAGCGTCGCCCCGAGACCAATCACGCTGGAGATCGGCGGCGTTCCTGCCTCGAAACCCAGCGGAGCAGGACGAAAGCGCGCGTGCTGGTAATCCGCATCCAGCACCATTTCGCCGCCGAACTGCCAATGGCGCAGTTGCTTGAGCGCCTCATGGCGGCCGAACAACACCCCCAGGCCATCCGGGCCATAGAGCTTGTGGCTGGAAAAGACATAAAAGTCGCAACCCAGCGCCTGCACATCGTGTCGGCCATGGACCACGCCTTGGGCGCCATCGACCACGGTCAACGCGTTGTGTGCCTTGGCCAGCGCCAGCAGCGCGGGCAATGGCTGCCAGGCGCCGAGCACATTGGACAGCTGACTGACCGCCAGCAAGCGGGTTCGCGGGCCGATCAACGCGGCGGCGGCATCCAGGTCGATCAAGCCGTCGGCGTCCAGCGGCAGGATCACCAGTTTCAGATCGCGACGGTGGGCCAGTTGCTGCCATGGCAGCAGGTTGGCGTGGTGCTCCAGGGCGCTGATGACAATTTCATCGCCCGGATTGAACAGGTGTTCCAGGCCATAGGCCAGGAGGTTCAGCGCCGAGGTCGCGCCGTGGGTGAAGATGATCTGTCCGCAATCACCGGCATTCAGCCATTGCGCGACTTTATTGCGGCTGTCCTCGAACGCCTGGGTGGCATGTGCGCCGGGCAAGTGTTGCGCCCGATGCACGTTGGCTGCGCCATTGGCGTAGTAATGCGCCAGGGCATCCAGAAGGGCTTGAGGTTTTTGCGTGGTGGCGGCGTTGTCCAGATAGGTCTGGTCTTGCCGTTGCAGGGCGGCGATGGCCGGAAAATCGGCGCGCCAGGGGGAGAGAATCATCATGCTATCGGGCCCTGCTAAACATGGGCGGACGTACGCCTGACCTGATGGTCTGGGCTACGCCGGACCTGTAGGAGCGAAGCTTGCTCGCGAAGGGGCCGGTGAGATCCCCAAAAGCTTCGCGGGCAAGCCTCGCTCCTACAAGAACAGGTGGTCGTGACGCTCTGCTTAGTTGTGAGCGTGCAGCGCTTCGTTCAGTTCGATCGCCGATTTGTGGGTTTTGCATTCCACGGCACCGGTTTCCGAGTTGCGGCGGAACAGCAGGTCCGGCTGACCGGCCAGTTCACGAGCCTTCACGACTTTGACCAGTTTGTTGTTTTCGTCCAGCAGCGCCACTTTGGTGCCAGCGGTCACGTACAGGCCCGATTCAACGGTGTTGCGGTCGCCCAACGGGATACCGATACCGGCGTTGGCGCCGATCAGGCAGCCTTCGCCAACCTTGATCACGATGTTGCCGCCGCCCGACAGGGTGCCCATGGTCGAGCAACCGCCGCCCAGGTCCGAACCCTTGCCGACGAACACGCCAGCGGAAACGCGGCCTTCGATCATGCCCGGGCCTTCGGTACCGGCGTTGAAGTTGACGAAACCTTCGTGCATCACGGTGGTGCCTTCGCCGACGTAAGCGCCCAGACGGATACGGGCGGCATCAGCGATACGCACGCCGGCCGGCACGACGTAGTCGGTCATTTTCGGGAATTTGTCTACCGAGAACACTTCCAGCAGCTCGCCGCGCAGACGGGCTTCCAGTTGATGTTCGGCCAGTTCGGCGAGGTCGATCGCGCCCTGGCTGGTCCATGCGACGTTCGGCAGCAGCGGGAACACGCCGGCCAGGTTCAGGCCGTGCGGCTTGACCAGACGATGGGACAGCAGGTGCAGCTTGAGGTAAGCCTCAGGCGTGGAAGTCAGCGGCGCATCTTCGGCCAGAATGGTGGCGACCAGCGGCTTGTGGCTTTCGGCCAGACGGGTCAGCAGGGCAGCCTGGGCTGCGTCGACACCTTTCAGTGCTTCAGCCAGTTGCGAAGCCTGGGCGGTGCTGAACGCGATGGCCTGATTGCCTTCGGTGTAACCCAGAACCGGCGCGATGGCCGCGACCAGATCGGCCGACGGGTTGAGCAGCGGCTGAGCGTAAAACACTTCGAGCCATGCGCCCTGACGATTTTGAGTGCCGACACCAAAGGCCAGGCTGAATACGGAAGTGGACATGTAAATACCTCTAACAAAATTGAACGGGCTGGCTTACTTGAGCGCTGCCGCGTAGATATCTGGCTTGAAGCCAATCAGGGTTCGGTCACCGAGATCGAGCACCGGGCGCTTGATCATCGAGGGTTGTGCGAGCATCAGTTCGATGGCTTTCGGCTGGTCGAGATCGGCTTTGCGTTCGTCGTCGAGCTTGCGAAAGGTCGTGCCTGCACGGTTCAACACCACTTGCCAGCCGTGCTCGTCGCACCATTGGCTCAGGTGTTCACGGTCGATTCCGACCGCTTTGTAATCATGAAAGTCATAGCTGACAGCGTGTTCATCGAGCCAGGTGCGCGCCTTTTTCATGGTGTCGCAGGCTTTGATGCCGAAAAGGTGCAACGTTTTGCTTGAATCGGTCAAGGAATTGCCCCCTTTACAGGTGCTGGAAAAAAAAGGTGACGGATTATGCCATGACCGTCCGGTTAAAACGCAAAACCCTGTAGGAGCCGAGCTTGCTCGCGAAAGCGGCTTAACATTCAACATTGATAGTGGC
>NZ_JAGYGF010000106.1:0-3572 GCF_019947305.1 Pseudomonas sp. BF-RE-21
GGCGTATTTGAGATCGCCTTCGCCGGCAAGCCTGGCTCCTACAGGTACAGCGTTGTCTGGCGAATTCGGTCAGTGGCTGAAAAGGGGTTCCGGCAAACCTTTAACGCCCGGATCAAGGGCGAACACACCGCCCGCCAGTGACTGTTCGTCATGGTCGTCGCCGGGGCGGATCGAGGTCACGAACAGGGTGTCCAGTCGACTGCCGCCGAAGGCGCACATGGTCGGCTTTTTCACCGGTACGGTGAGGGAGCGGTCCAGGCGTCCGTCGGGGGTGAAACGGTGAATCAGCCCGGCATCGTTGGCACAAATCCAATAGCAGCCTTCGGCATCCACGGCAGCGCCATCGGGGCGACCGCAGAAGTGATTCATGTCGACGAACAGCCGACGGTTTGTCGGCGTACCGCTGTCGATGTCGTAATCGAAGGCCCAGATTTGCTGGGCTGAGGGATGCGAGTCAGACAGGTACATCGTGCGCCCGTCCGGGCTGAAACCCAGGCCGTTGGGGACGATGAATCCTGAAAGTAGCGCGTCGAGCGGCCCGCGCTGCCCGTCGGCGTAGCGATACAGCGCACCGTCGGCCGCGTTGGCGCCCATGTTCAACACCATGCTGCCGGCCCAGAAACGCCCCTGACGGTCGCAGCGACCATCGTTGAGGCGCATGTCGGTACGCGGGTGATCGACGTGGGCCAGCAGTTCGCTGTCGAGGCTGCCGTCATTGTGCGGCTGGAGGCGGAAGAATCCGCTTTCCATCCCGCCGACCCAGCTGCCATCGCGGTGACGCGCGATGCAGGCGAGCATCTCCGGCGCCGTCCAGGCCTCGACATGCCCGGTTTCGGCGCTCCAGCGTTGCAGGCCCCCGGCGGGAATATCGACCCAGTACAGGGCGTTTTCTTCCGGGACCCAGACCGGGCTTTCACCGACCGTGTTGCGGGCATCGACAATCAATTCGGCTTGCATGGCAACTCATTCCCTGGGTTTTTGTTGTGGGGATCAAGTGAACAGCGCTGACTCAATCGCCGAACGGACCGGACGCGACAAACGCGCCACCCTGGTAAACCATCGCCGGGTCATCAGCGGCCGGCATCGGCTGGGCGTCGATTTTTGCACGGAACACTTCAGAGGTGTCCTGCGGTGCATAACCCAGCGCAGTGGCGTAGCGGTTGTCCCACCAAGTGTTCTTGTTGTCGGAAGCGCCATAGACCACGGTGTGGCCGACGTTCGGCGCGTAAAGGGAGCGTTCGATCAGTTGGGTCAGGTCGCCGAAGCTCAGCCAGGTGCTCATCATTCGGCGGTTTAGCGGTTCCGGGAACGAGGAGCCGATACGGATGCTGACGGTCTCGATGCCGTAGCGATCGAAGTAGAAGCTGGCCATGTCTTCGCCATAGGACTTGGACAAACCGTAGTAGCTGTCCGGGCGGCGAGGGGATCGGCCGTCAATCACTTCATCCTGTTTGTAGAAACCGATGACGTGGTTGGAGCTGGCGAAAATCACCCGCTTGACGCCATGACGGCGCGCCGCTTCGTAGATGTGGAACACACCGCAAATGTTGGCGCCGAGGATGTCTTCGAACGAATGCTCTGTCGACACGCCGCCGAAGTGCAGGATCGCGTCCACGCCTTCGACCAGGTGATGCACGGCTTGCTTGTCCGCGAGGTCGCAGGTCACGACTTCTTCGCGGTCATCAATGGCGGGGGCGATGTCGGCGATGTCCGACAGGCGAATGACTTTGGCGTAAGGCCGCAGGCGTTCGCGCAGCACTTTACCGAGGCCACCGGCGGCACCGGTCAGCAGCAGGCGATTGAAAGGGGCTTGGGAAGTGGTGGTCATGGAAGTTCCTGGGCGCGAAATTATTGTTGTTGAATTCGTTATAGGTTGTCGTACGACTGTGCCGAAGTATCGTTAGGGTTTCCGGGTCTTGTCAACGCAACTTTGGTCAAAAAAGACGGAGGGTTAACCACTACCCCTGTAGGAGCCGGCTTGCCGGCGATGGACGTTAACGATCACGCGTAATAACTGGATATACGCGTCGCCCTTGAGTTCATCGCCAGCAAGCTGGCTCCTACAGGGTATGGATCAGCCGGGCAGCGTATTACAACAACGAAATCGGGTAGTTGATGATAATGCGGTTTTCATCGAACTCGTTGTTGCTGAAGTCTTTGCGAATGCTCGCGTTGCGCCATTTGACGTTGAGGTTCTTCAGCACGCCGCTCTGTATGGTGTAGGCCAGTTCCGATTCGCGGCCCCATTCCTTGCCGTCGGTGATAGCGCCGGTGTGCACGTTATCGCCGCTGATGTAGCGGTTCATCATCGTCAGGCCGGGAATGCCCTGGGCGACGAAGTTGTAGTCATGACGCAGTTGCCAGGATTTTTCCCTGGCGTTGTCGTAGCTGGAGTTGTAGCTGTCGTTGGCCAGGGTGCCGCCGCTGGTGCCGTTGACGCGCATCCAGGCATTGTCGCCGGTGAGCTTTTGCAGGCCGACGTAAAAGGTGTTGCCGCCGTATTTGGCAGACAGCATGGCGAACGTGGTTTTGTTGTCCAGGTCACCGGCCAGGGCACTGCCATCTTCCTTGCCGTTGAAGAAGCCGAGGTTGGCGCCGAGGGTCCAGTCGCCGATGGGTTGGCTGTGGCTCAGGTTGAAGTACTGCTGATGATAAATGTCAGTGAGTTCCGCGTACCAGACGCCGACCTGCGTGCGCTTCTCGTTGAACAGGTATTCACCACCACCGAAGTTGAAACGGTCCGAGGTGAACGCCGCTTTGCCGTTCATGGACATGTCTTCCATGCTCGCATCGTTGCGCGGGCTGTTTTGGCGGAACTGGCCGCCGTAGAGCGTCAGGCCGCTGATCTCGGTAGAGGTCACCTGGCCACCGCGGAAGGTTTGCGGCAGGGAGCGGCCGTCATCCGAACGCAGGACTGGCAGTATCGGCATCCATTCGCCGACCTTCAATTCGGTTTTCGAGATTTTGCCTTTGAGCGCCACCCCCATCCGGCCGAAGTTGTCGGCAGGGCGACCGTCATCGTGGATCGGCAGCAGTTGTGTACCGCCGGTGCCTTTGCCGCCATCGAGCTTCTGCGAGTACAGGCCCAGCACATCCACACCAAAACCGACCGGGCCTGGGGTGAATCCTGACTTGGCGTCGAGGATGAAGTTTTGCGTCCACTCTTCGGCCTTGCCTTGTGGGTAGGTCGGGTTGGTGAAGTTGCGGTTGATGTAGAAGTTGCGCAGGTTCAGCGTGGCCTTGGCGTCATCGACGAAACCTTCGGCGTGGCCGATCACAGGCATGGCGAGTACGGCCAGGCTGCTGCAACCGATCAGGCTCAGGGTATGCCGGCGTGCGAAGACAGGGCGAGAAGTGCGGATGGAGGAATTGCGGGCGAGTTTGCTCACTGTGACGTTCCCTGGGTGTTTGTTGTTTTTATTTTTGTCATACGTCGTCGTACAACATCGGGGCGATTATTTGCGAGTGTTTCAGGGTATGTCAATCAGAAGTTATACGATGACTTGGATGGCCCCACACGATCCTTGTAGGAGCCGGCTTGCTGGCGATGGCGATCTCAAGTACGCCATCGC
>NZ_JAGYGF010000107.1:0-3530 GCF_019947305.1 Pseudomonas sp. BF-RE-21
GGATTCATGTCGGGCATTTTGCCGGGTTGCCTTGATGCTGGGTAGCCCTGACGTTGGACCGCGTTATCGTTCTTCGCGGGCAAGCCTCGCTCCTACAGGGGATAACGCTAACCTGTAGGAGCGAGGCTTGCCCGCGAAGGCCGCGCCGCGGTCTACCTGCTCAACCAAATATCTTCTTGAAGAATGCCTGCATATCCGCCCACGATTTCTCATCCGCCGCCTTGTTGTAACCAATATCCGGCCCGCCATGATCGCCATGGCTCAAGCGATCCGCATCCGGATTGCTGAACCCATGCTTGGCGCCCTCAAGGTTGACGAATTGATAATCGGCCCCGGCCTTGTCCATCTCCGCCTTGAACGCCGCAACGTTTTCCGACGTCACCATGCTGTCCAGCGCGCCATGCTCCACGAGGATTTTCGCTTTCACGCTGCCTGGTGTTGCAGGCGCTTTGGTCGCCAGCGCCCCGTGGAAACTCACCACGCCCGCCAGCGGCAAGCCCTGACGTGCCGCGTTCAGCACCACGCTGCCGCCGAAGCAGTAGCCAATCGCGGCGATTTTATCCGGATTGGTTTGCGGCTGTTTCTTCAGCAGATCCAGCCCGGCCTGAAACCGCGCACTGGCGGCGTCGCTGTCCTTGATCGCCGCTTGCATGAACGCCATGGCGTCCTTGGGGTGTTCGGTGTTTTTGCCGTCGCCATACATGTCGATGGCCAAGGCGCTGTAGCCCAGACCGGCGAGGTCACGGGCGCGGCGCTTGGCGTAGTCATTGAGCCCCCACCACTCGTGAACCACCACAACGCCAGGGCGGGGGCCTTTAACCGCGTCGTCGTAAGCGTAATACCCGATCAGCTTGGTGCCGTCGGGGCTTTGATAGGGGATTTCCTGGGTCTTGATGGCCGCCTGGCTGAGCCCGCTCACGGCCAGCAAGAACAGGGCAAGGAATATACGCATGGTCGGATCTCCTGCAAAAAAGTCGTCAACACAGACTAGTCGATCTGGTTCAGCTCGGGTTCAGAGTGCGTTCAGGGGGAGTTCAGGGGCCGGTGCGTAATGTAGCGCCGTACCCAAAGCATCTGCGCATGAGGACATTTTCCTATGACTGGCTTTAAAAACCTGCTGCTGGCATTCACCGTTTTGAGCGCGAGCACCGCGGCGTTCGCTTCCGACGATAATGTCGCCAGCCTTGCTCTTGGGAAGACCGGCGAGCGACCCAAAAAGTCCCTCACCCTGCACAGCATCGGCACGAACGGCGTGGTCAGTCATGACAGTGCCTGGGGCGCGCAGTTGGGCCGCCCGAACCCTCAGGCCGATTACTGCGCTGCTTACGCGAACGTGTCGGTCTTTCACAATGGCATTAAACTCCGTCAGGAGAACCTCATGGGCCGCTATGATCTGTCTTGAAATACGCCGTTGCACCTCTGGAGAGGTTGAATTGCCCGGGAGAGCGTTATGAAATTGCTGGTCGTCGAAGATGAAGCGCTGTTGCGCCATCACCTGCAAACCCGCCTGACGGACAGTGGCCACGTGGTCGAGTCCGTGGCCAACGCCGAGGAGGCGCTGTACCAGACCGAGCAATTCAACCATGACCTGGCGGTGATCGACCTCGGCCTGCCCGGCATGGGCGGGCTCGACCTGATCCGTCAGCTGCGCTCGCGGGGCAAGACCTTCCCGATCCTGATCCTCACCGCACGCGGCAACTGGCAGGATAAGGTCGAAGGCCTCGCTGCCGGCGCCGACGATTACGTGGTCAAGCCGTTCCAGTTCGAAGAGCTGGATGCGCGCCTGAATGCCTTGCTGCGTCGCTCCAGCGGTTTCACCCAGTCGACCATCGTCGCCGGGCCGCTGCTGCTCGACCTCAATCGCAAGCAGGCGTCCCTCGATGAACAACCGCTGGCGCTGACTGCCTACGAGTACCGGATCCTCGAATACCTGATGCGCCATCATCAGCAAGTGGTGGCCAAGGACCGCTTGATGGAGCAGCTCTACCCGGATGACGACGAGCGCGATCCGAACGTGATCGAAGTGCTGGTCGGCCGCTTGCGCCGCAAACTCGAGGGCCCGGCCGGCTTCAAGCCGATCGACACCGTGCGGGGCCTCGGCTACCTGTTCAATGAGCGCTGCACTTGATTCGTTCGCTTCGTGTCCGTTTGATGCTCGCCGCCACGATCCTGGCGGTGTTGTTCATGCTGGCGTTGCTGCCGGCGATGCAGGGCGCGTTCAGCCTGGCGCTGCAGGATTCCATCGAGCAGCGCCTGGCGTCGGACGTCACCACGCTGATTTCCGCCGCCCGGGTCGAAGGCAACCACTTGCAGATGCCGGCGCAGTTGCCGGACGAGCGTTTCAACCTCACCGACAGCCGTTTGCTCGGCTACATCTATGACCGTGAAGGTCACCTGGTCTGGCGCTCGAAGGGCACTCAGGAAGAGGACATCAACTACAAACCGCGTTACGACGGGCGCGGTAACGAGTTCGCGAGGATCAGCGAAGCCAATGGCCAGGAATTCTTCGTCTATGACGTCGAAGTCAAACTGCTTGGCGGCAAAAGCGCGGCGTTCAGCATCGTCGCGCTGCAACCGGTGCGCGAGTACGAAGACACCCTCGAAGGCCTGCGGGAAAATCTCTATCTGGGTTTCGGCGCCGCTTTGTTGGTGCTGCTGGCGTTGCTGTGGATCGGCCTGACCTGGGGCTTGCAGGCGTTGCGCCGACTCAGTCAGGAGCTCGACGAAATCGAAAGCGGCACCCGCGAAAGCCTCAGCGAACAACACCCGCGTGAATTGCTGCGCCTGACCGGCTCGCTCAACCGCTTGCTGCACAGCGAGCGCGAACAGCGCAGCCGCTATCGCGATTCTCTCGGCGACCTGGCCCACAGCCTGAAAACCCCGTTGACCGTGCTGCAAGGCGTGAGCGAAGACATGGCGCAACGCCCGGCGGATCGTGATCAGGCCTGGGTGCTGCAAACCCAGATCGAGCGCATGAGCCAGCAGATCAGCTATCAATTGCAGCGCGCCAGCCTGCGCAAGAGCGGCCTGGTGCGCCATCAGGTGCGGTTGCGGCCGGTGCTGCAAAGCCTCTGCGACACGCTGGACAAGGTCTACCGCGACAAGCGCGTACGGGTGGCCTTCGATCTGCCGGAGCAATGCTACGTGCCGATCGAGCAGGGCGCCTTGCTGGAAATGATGGGCAACCTGCTGGAAAACGCCTATCGCCTGTGCCTGGGCGAAGTGCGCATCAGCGTGCGCGAGACCTTGAGCGGGGTCGAATTGTGCGTCGAGGACGACGGGCCGGGTGTACCACCGGATCAGCGTGCGCGGATTCTGCAGCGCGGCGAACGGCTGGACCGTCAGCACCCGGGGCAGGGGATCGGGTTGGCAGTGGTCAAGGACATCATCGAGAGTTACAACGCGAAACTGACGCTGGGCGATTCACCGATGGGCGGCGCGGCGTTCCGGATTCATTTTCCGGTGGTGTGATTGCCAAAACACCGCGATCCCCTGTAGGAGCCGGCTTGCCGGCGATGGCGATTTCAAGG
>NZ_JAGYGF010000108.1:0-3407 GCF_019947305.1 Pseudomonas sp. BF-RE-21
GGCTCCTACAAAGTCATGCGTCGTTGATCAGGCGCTTCTGGAAAAAGAAGCGCTTGTGCCCCGGCGGGTAGTCAACGATCTGCCCCAACTCGCTGAACCCAAGCTTCTTGTAGAACTCCGGCGCCTGAAAGTCGAAGGTGTCCAGCCAGATCCCGATGCATTCCTTCTCCCGCGCCAGGACTTCGGCCATCTGCATCAGTCTGGAGCCGATGCCTTGTCCCCGGCCCTGTTCCGGCACCGACAGCAATTCGATAAACAACCATTGATAGAAAAACCGGCCGTACAGCCCGCCGAGAATCTCGCCCTGGTCATCGCGTACCAGCAGGGCCAGCGGTTGCGCTTTGCCGTCCCCCGCTTGGGCGACGTTGTAGGCCCGCAACGGTGCAAGGATCGCCTCGCGATCTTCCGGTGTCGGGTTGTGCGACTGTTCGATGCTGAGTGTCATCGGCTACATCCTTATGGCAGTGATGCACGAGCGTATCCGGGGCGCGACGATTGTTCTATCCCTCGTTAATCAGAGGAACCGTCGCCAGCGCGCAGATGTCTAGCCTTTACAGCGTCATTCCAGAACGCGGCCGATGAGGATTGCCAATGAACATTTTCGAAGCCTTGCGCGAAAGCCATGACCGCCAACGCACCTACGCCGTCGCATTGGTCAAGACCAGCGGCGACACCCCGGAGCGCGTTGAAGCCTACAAGCAGCTCAAGTCAGAACTCCAGGCACACGAAACCGCAGAAGAGCGGCATTTCTACATCCCGCTGATGGAGTTCGACAACGGTGTCGACCTCAGTCGCCATGCGATTTCGGAACATCACGAAATGGACGAAATGATGGAAGAACTCGACGAGACCGAGATGTCCAGCCCGGCCTGGCTGGCGACCGCGAAGAAGCTCTCCGAGAAGGTCCATCACCATCTGAAGGAGGAAGAGCAGAAGTTCTTCCAGATGGCCGGCAAGCTGCTCGACGACCAGCAGAAAGAAACGCTCGCCAGGCAATACGAGAAGGAATACAAGGCTCAACTTTCGTGAGGACCTTCGTCTAAGATGGGCGTTTTCTGACGAAATAAGGATGCGTTGTCATGCCGAACACAGCCGAACGGGTCAACATCGTCGAGTCCCAGGTGTTGTCCCACGACTGGTATCTGCTGAAGAAAATCACCTTCGATTACCAGCGCAACAACGGCGAATGGCAACGCCAGACTCGCGAGGTCTACGACCGTGGCAATGGCGCGGCGATTCTGCTGTTCAACCGCGAGAAGAAAACCGTCGTACTGACCCGGCAGTTCCGCTTGCCGGTGTTCGTCAACGGTCACGACGGTCTGTTGATCGAGGTGGCTGCGGGATTGCTCGAAGGCGCCGCGCCCGAAGAACGCATCCGCGATGAAGCGGAGGAAGAAACCGGTTATCGCGTGCACCATGTGCAGAAGGTGTTCGAGGCCTACATGAGCCCCGGCTCGGTGACTGAAAAACTGCATTTCTTCATCGCCGAATACGATGCTTCATCGAAAGTCAGCGAGGGCGGCGGGCTCGAAGAAGAGACCGAAGAACTGGAAGTGCTGGAGTGGCCGTTCGAGGCCGCACTGGAAGCATTTTATCGCGGGGAGATCTGCGACGCGAAGACCATCATGCTGCTGCAGTACGCCGCCATGAAAAATATGTTCACCTGAGCACGCAATCCCCTGTAGGAGCGAAGCTTGCTCGCGAAGGTGTGTCAGGCGACAGCACCGTTGCTGACACACCTTCGCGAGCAAGCTTCGCTCCTACATAAAGCAAGGTCAAAAGCCTTCCAGTCGCCCGGTCCCACCCCATTGGCCGCCTTCCAGGGTCAGCAATAATTCCTTCGCCTCAAGCCCACCTGCAAACCCGGTCAATTTCCCCGACGCGCCGATCACCCGATGGCACGGCGCAATAATCGAGATCGGATTCTTGCCATTCGCCGCGCCCACTGCACGCACTGCGCTCGGGTTGCCGATCTGCTCGGCAATCTGGCTATAGCTGCGCGTTTCCCCGAACGGAATGGTCAGCAGGGCCTGCCACACCTTTTTCTGAAAGTCCGTACCGGCGAAATCCAGTTCCAGGTCGAAGCGGTTTCGTGTGCCGGCGAAGTATTCCTGCAACTGTTGAACCGCGCGCACCAGGACCGGGTTGTCCGCCGCCTCACTCATCGGCCCGAGCCGTACGCGATTCGGTTTGTCGTTTTCCCAGAGGATGGCCGCCAGTCTCGAACCGTTCGCGACCAGCTTCAACTCGCCGACCGGCGACGCCATGGTGGTGAAGGTGTAACTCATGCGGGCGGACTCCGAAAACAGGTGAGCAGGCGGCAAGCATACTGCCTCGACGGGGAGGCGCAATACGCAATCCCGACCATACTGCGTACTGCTCTTGAAACGTTTTCTCTGTTTTTTTTACCGACTCTAAAAACAAAAAGAGACCTTATTGAACATCCTCAACGTGATCGACTACGGCATGAACATCCAGGAAGCGGTGGATGCGCCGCGTTTCCACCAGCAGTGGTTGCCGGAAGAGACCAATCTGGAGGCGTTCACCACCAGTCCGGACACGGTGAAGCTGCTTGAAAGCTGGGGCCACAAGTTTGCCGGGCCGCAGGATCCCAACCATATCGCCGCGATTCTGGTCGGGGCGCCGTCGCTGGAAGGTAAACCGGTGGGCAAAAACCGTTTCTACGGAGCGAACGATCCGCGTCGTAACACCGGGTTGTCTCTCGGTTATTGAGGGTTGTGTTTGGAAGGGGACGGATTTAGTTTCTGTCCCCAGATCCAACGACAGATCAAGGATGGAACCATGACCACCGCAATGTTGATCATCGATGTCCAGCGAGCACTTTGCACGGGCGAGTACGAGTGCTTCGAAATCTCACGTGTCATCGACACCATTAACGGGCTCGGCGCCCGTGCCCGAAAGGCCGGGATTCCGGTGGTGCTGATCCAGCATGAGGAAGACGGCAGTCCGCTGGCGTATAACGCTGACGGCTGGCAACTGGCCGAAGGGCTGGAAACCTCGCCCAAGGATTGGCACGTACGCAAGACCACACCGGATTCGTTCTACCAGACCAACCTGCAAAAGCTGCTGCCGGTGCAGGATTTCGAACGCCTGGTCATCTGCGGTTTGCAAACCGACTATTGCGTCAACGCCACAGTGCGTCAGGCGCTGCAACTGGGGTACGACGTGGTGCTGGCGGCTGACGCTCACTCCACGGTCGACAACGGCAACATCCCCGCCGAAGACATCATCGCCGAGCACAACAAGGACCTGGCGCATTTGACCGGTTCAGTGGCGCGGATCGACGTGATACCCGCCGCCGACATCACCTTCTAGCACCCATGATGATGGGCCCCGCCCAACCCTGTAGGAGCCGGCTTGCCGGCTCCTACAGGGTTGGGCGGGGC
>NZ_JAGYGF010000109.1:0-3345 GCF_019947305.1 Pseudomonas sp. BF-RE-21
TGCTTTCGCAATTGGGGTTTCGGAATTTAATCTTGACGATGACCTACTCTCACATGGGGAAACCCCACACTACCATCGGCGATGCATCGTTTCACTGCTGAGTTCGGGATGGGATCAGGTGGTTCCAATGCTCTATGGTCGTCAAGAAATTCTTGAGCTGACGCGTCTTGCGACGTTCCAGCGAATTGGGTATGCGATAGTTTGTGTGTTTGCTTCTCGAACTTTCGGTTCATTGCGTCTTCACACACCGCAATCTGATGCTCTTTCGAGTAGTCAAATTGCTTGGGTGTTATATGGTCAAGCCTCACGGGCAATTAGTATTGGTTAGCTCAACGCCTCACAGCGCTTACACACCCAACCTATCAACGTCGTAGTCTTCGACGGCCCTTCAGGGGACTCAAGGTCCCAGTGAGATCTCATCTTGAGGCTAGTTTCCCGCTTAGATGCTTTCAGCGGTTATCTATTCCGAACATAGCTACCCGGCAATGCCACTGGCGTGACAACCGGAACACCAGAGGTTCGTCCACTCCGGTCCTCTCGTACTAGGAGCAGCCCCTCTCAAATCTCAAACGTCCACGGCAGATAGGGACCGAACTGTCTCACGACGTTCTAAACCCAGCTCGCGTACCACTTTAAATGGCGAACAGCCATACCCTTGGGACCGGCTTCAGCCCCAGGATGTGATGAGCCGACATCGAGGTGCCAAACACCGCCGTCGATATGAACTCTTGGGCGGTATCAGCCTGTTATCCCCGGAGTACCTTTTATCCGTTGAGCGATGGCCCTTCCATACAGAACCACCGGATCACTAAGACCTACTTTCGTACCTGCTCGACGTGTCTGTCTCGCAGTCAAGCGCGCTTTTGCCTTTATACTCTACGACCGATTTCCGACCGGTCTGAGCGCACCTTCGTACTCCTCCGTTACTCTTTAGGAGGAGACCGCCCCAGTCAAACTACCCACCATACACTGTCCTCGATCCGGATAACGGACCTGAGTTAGAACCTCAAAGTTGCCAGGGTGGTATTTCAAGGATGGCTCCACGCGAACTGGCGTCCACGCTTCAAAGCCTCCCACCTATCCTACACAAGCAAATTCAAAGTCCAGTGCAAAGCTATAGTAAAGGTTCACGGGGTCTTTCCGTCTAGCCGCGGATACACTGCATCTTCACAGCGATTTCAATTTCACTGAGTCTCGGGTGGAGACAGCGCCGCCATCGTTACGCCATTCGTGCAGGTCGGAACTTACCCGACAAGGAATTTCGCTACCTTAGGACCGTTATAGTTACGGCCGCCGTTTACCGGGGCTTCGATCAAGAGCTTCGCGTTAGCTAACCCCATCAATTAACCTTCCGGCACCGGGCAGGCGTCACACCCTATACGTCCACTTTCGTGTTTGCAGAGTGCTGTGTTTTTAATAAACAGTCGCAGCGGCCTGGTATCTTCGACCGGCATGAGCTTACGGAGCAAGTCCTTCACCCTCACCGGCGCACCTTCTCCCGAAGTTACGGTGCCATTTTGCCTAGTTCCTTCACCCGAGTTCTCTCAAGCGCCTTGGTATTCTCTACCCAACCACCTGTGTCGGTTTGGGGTACGGTTCCTGGTTACCTGAAGCTTAGAAGCTTTTCTTGGAAGCATGGCATCAACCACTTCGTGTTCTAAAAGAACACTCGTCATCAGCTCTCGGCCTTAGAATCCCGGATTTACCTAAGATTCCAGCCTACCACCTTAAACTTGGACAACCAACGCCAAGCTGGCCTAGCCTTCTCCGTCCCTCCATCGCAATAACCAGAAGTACAGGAATATTAACCTGTTTTCCATCGACTACGCTTTTCAGCCTCGCCTTAGGGACCGACTAACCCTGCGTCGATTAACGTTGCGCAGGAAACCTTGGTCTTTCGGCGTGGGTGTTTTTCACACCCATTGTCGTTACTCATGTCAGCATTCGCACTTCTGATACCTCCAGCAAGCTTCTCAACTCACCTTCACAGGCTTACAGAACGCTCCTCTACCGCATCATCCGAAGATGATACCCGTAGCTTCGGTGTATGGTTTGAGCCCCGTTACATCTTCCGCGCAGGCCGACTCGACTAGTGAGCTATTACGCTTTCTTTAAAGGGTGGCTGCTTCTAAGCCAACCTCCTAGCTGTCTAAGCCTTCCCACATCGTTTCCCACTTAACCATAACTTTGGGACCTTAGCTGACGGTCTGGGTTGTTTCCCTTTTCACGACGGACGTTAGCACCCGCCGTGTGTCTCCCATGCTCGGCACTTGTAGGTATTCGGAGTTTGCATCGGTTTGGTAAGTCGGGATGACCCCCTAGCCGAAACAGTGCTCTACCCCCTACAGTGATACATGAGGCGCTACCTAAATAGCTTTCGAGGAGAACCAGCTATCTCCGAGCTTGATTAGCCTTTCACTCCGATCCACAGGTCATCCGCTAACTTTTCAACGGTAGTCGGTTCGGTCCTCCAGTTAGTGTTACCCAACCTTCAACCTGCCCATGGATAGATCGCCCGGTTTCGGGTCTATTCCCAGCGACTAGACGCCCTATTAAGACTCGCTTTCGCTACGCCTCCCCTATTCGGTTAAGCTCGCCACTGAAAATAAGTCGCTGACCCATTATACAAAAGGTACGCAGTCACCCAACAAAGTGGGCTCCCACTGCTTGTACGCATACGGTTTCAGGATCTATTTCACTCCCCTCTCCGGGGTTCTTTTCGCCTTTCCCTCACGGTACTAGTTCACTATCGGTCAGTCAGTAGTATTTAGCCTTGGAGGATGGTCCCCCCATATTCAGACAAAGTTTCTCGTGCTCCGTCCTACTCGATTTCATGACTAAGAGATTTTCGCGTACAGGGCTATCACCCACTATGGCCGCACTTTCCAGAGCGTTCCGCTAATCTCAAAGCCACTTAAGGGCTAGTCCCCGTTCGCTCGCCACTACTAAGGGAATCTCGGTTGATTTCTTTTCCTCAGGGTACTTAGATGTTTCAGTTCCCCTGGTTCGCTTCTTAAGCCTATGTATTCAGCTTAAGATACCTAACTTATGTTAGGTGGGTTCCCCCATTCAGACATCTCCGGATCAAAGTCTGTTTGCCGACTCCCCGAAGCTTTTCGCAGGCTACCACGTCTTTCATCGCCTCTGACTGCCAAGGCATCCACCGTATGCGCTTCTTCACTTGACCATATAACCCCAAGCAATCTGGTTATACTGTGAAGACGACATTCGCCGAAAATTCGCGATTAAACTCACAAATTTTACCTTAGCCTGAATAAACACCAGTGAAAGTGCTATCCAGTCTATCTTTCTATCACATACCCAAATTTTTAAAGAACGATCTAG
>NZ_JAGYGF010000011.1:0-137092 GCF_019947305.1 Pseudomonas sp. BF-RE-21
AAAGGTGGGGGCGGGAACATCATTAGTTACGTGGTGTAATGCATGACACCATAACGTGTCGCAATTTTTCACTTTTTGCGACACGTCTTGGAAACAGAATTCGCCGACAGAGCGGAGATCGCTTTTCGTAGGAGCCGGCTTGCCGGCGATGGCGATTACGAAGACGCCATCGCCAGCAAGCCGGCTCCTACAGTTCGGGGCTTAATCGACGATGACGGTTTCGACGGTGATTTGCTTGAGCGCGTGAAACGGTGCGAGAGCAGCTTCATCGGCGGTAGCCCCGGTAATCAACCGCCACTCCCGCTCAATCGGCGTCCAGTGCTGTTGCCGCGCACGGCCGAGTTTGTCGGTGTCGGCGAGTACCACAATCTGCGCCGCCCGTTTGATGATGCATTCCTTGAGATAGGCCTGCTGCGCGCTCGCCTCACACAATCCAAACTCCGCGACCACGCCGTCCGCGCCGAGGAAGGCTTTGTCGACGCTCAACCGGCTCAAGGTCAACTCCGCCAACGGCCCCAATGTGCTCATGCTCGAACCGCGCAAGTCGCCGCCGATCAGGGTAAGGCGAATACCCGGCGCATTGGCCAGGGTCATCACCGCCAGCAGGTTGTTGGTGACCACGTGCACGTCTTGTCGCGAGCACAGGTGATGGGCCAGCGCGGCGCAGGTGGTGCCGCCGTCGAGCAGGACGGTGTCGCCGTCCTGGACATGCGCCGCCGCCGCTTGGGCGATGGCGTCTTTCTGTTCCCACTGGCTGGTTTTGCGCTCTTCGAGCGAAGCTTCCGGTTCATGCACGCCGACCACGGCGGTGGCGCCGCCGTAGGTGCGCACCAAGTGCCGTTGTTTGGCGAGCATGGTCAGGTCGCGTCGCACCGTGGCTTCGGAAACGCCAAGGGCCGCGCTCAATTGCTCGACGTTGGCATCGCCGATGCGTACGAGGTCGAGGATGGCGCGGTGGCGTTCGGAGGCTTTCATGGCGGGTCTCGCACGGTGGACGGTGGTCGATCTTACACGACAGCGCCCCTGCGGCTCATCCCCGTCGCGTGGCCAGTTCCGCGCCCTGGCGCAGCGCTTCGAGCAGGCTGCGCTCATCGGCGATGCCTTTGCCGGCGATGTCGAATGCGGTGCCGTGGTCGACCGAGGTGCGGATCACGTCGAGGCCGACGGTGACGTTCACGCCCGCTTCCAGACCGAGCACCTTGACCGGGCCGTGACCCTGGTCGTGATACATCGCGACCACCAGATCGAAGTCGCCTCGTCCAGCGCGGAAGAACAGGGTGTCGGCCGGCAGCGGGCCAGTGACGTCTAGACCGCGTTCCTGCAACAGCTTCACCGCTGGGATGATTTTTTCTTCTTCTTCGCCATAACCGAACAGGCCGTTTTCACCGGCATGTGGATTGATCCCGCACACGCCGATGCGCGGGCGGGCGATGCCGGCCTTGATCAGCGTCGCGTTGCCGCGCTCGATGGTGCGCTGGACCAGGCCCGGCTCGATCTTGCGGATCGCATCGATGATGCCGATGTGCGTCGTGACGTGAATCACCCGCAGCTGCGGTGCCACCAGCATCATGGAAACTTCATCGACGTTGGTCAGGTGCGCGAGCATTTCGGTGTGGCCGGGGTATTTGTGGCCGCCGGCGTGCAGCGCTTCCTTGTTCAGCGGCGCGGTGCAGATCGCGTCAATCTGATTGGCCTGCGCCAGTTCGACGGCACGGGCGATGTATTGGTAAGCGGCGTCACCGGCGATGGGCGAGAGTTCGCCGAATGGCAGGTCGTCGGGGATCAGGTCGAGGTCGATGCAGTCGATCACGCCGGTCTCGTAGCGTGCCTCGGAAGCGTCCTTGATGCGGCGAATTTTGGCGCTGCCGCCGACGATCACATTGGCCTGTTCGAGACGACGCGCATCGCCAATCACCAGCGGTCGGCATTGTTGATAGACGATGTCGTGAGTCAGGCTCTTGACGACGATTTCCGGACCGACACCCGAGGCGTCGCCCATGGTGATGCCGATGATAGGGAGGTAATTGCTCATAGTGTTCATTCGAGTCCTTGGATTCGTGTGCGTTGGGGCGAGGAGCGATCGGCGCTGTCGCTCAGGTGTTGCCATGCCGCATACAAAGCGTGATCGGTGCCGAACGCGCCGGCCTTGGTCACGATGCCGGGACGATGGCCTTGTCGGGAAACAGTCGGGCGGGCGAAGGCAACGCCGGCCTCGATTTCGGTGATGAGTTGCAGGCTGTCGATGCCGACGGTGGTCAAAATGGCCCGGGCCGTCTCGCCGCCGGTGGCGATCAGGCCGCCGACCTTGGCGAAGTGCGGTTCGACCAGCACGGCCAACATGCTTGAAAGTTGCGCGCCCTCTTGCGGATCGAACGCGTCATCGCGGCCGATGCGCAGCAGCAGGTCGCTCCAGCCATCGAGTTGCTCGCCAATGCGCGCCTGCCAGGTTGCCCAATCTTCATGGGCGACGCCCTGGCGAAGGACCTCAGGAGGGACGACCAGTTCGCTGACACCGCCGCGCTCCTTGAGCAGCGCGCATTGCCGCTCGCAGACACCGGACAGGCTGCCGACGAGGATCAGAATCGGCGCCTGGTTTTTTTCCTGCGCGGTCGGTTCGATGGCCGTGAACCGTGTTTCTGAGAAATCCGGAAGGCTGGCGATTTCCCGCGCCAGGCCTCCCGAACCGATCCAGAACAGCGGCTGATCCATCGACGCAGTCAGGCGAGCGAGGGTCAGCAGATCGTCTTCGATTTGTGCATCGACGATCAGGGCCTGCGTGCCGCTGCGGGCGACTTCGGTGATGTGCTGCGCGAGCGCATTTTCGTTGCCGCGCAAAGTGTCGAGGTCCAGCTTCGCGGTACTCAGGCCGGCGGCGATGAGCATCGCTTCTACGTCAGCTGGGCGATCAGCGTTTTCGAGCTTCCAGGTATCGGTGGTTTCCAGCGGTTGACCGTTCACGAAGACCCGACCGCCGCGCAACGTGCGCCCCGTAGCAGGGAATGCCGGGGCAACGATCGCCAGGCCGGCCAAGGGTTGCAGGGCAGCGACTTCCGCTGCCCAGTTACCGCGCAAGGTCGAATCGATTTTCTTGTACAACCGCTGCCCAGGCTGATGCAGCGCCTTGAATGCAGCAACGGTACGCTCGGCAGCCTGCGCCGCAGAGAGGCGGCGAGTGTCCGTATCAGCAGCGATCACCTGAGCATCGGCCGAGTCGTTCAGCGGATCGAGCGTGACCACCGTTTGCAGCCCCACACTCGCAAAGCCGATGGCGCAATCCGCCGCGCCGGACAGATCATCGGCGATGATCAGAATCCTCATCGCAACGCCTCCTGCTTTTGAGGTTCGATCTCCTGCTCTGGGACGACGACGGGGTTGCGCTTTTGTACGCGCTTGGCGACGGCGGCAGTGAGTATCGGCGCAAGAATCGCGGTGACCACCACGCAGGCGGCTACCAATATGGTCGCGCTCTTGGCTGCTTCAGCGTAAACCGGATTGGCTGCCGCGATCAGCGCAGGAACGGCTGCGGCGTTCCCGGCGGTGGTAGCCGCAGCGACACCCGCGACGCCCGTGCCACCGGTCAAACGATCAGCGAAGAACAGTGGAATACCGGTCAACACGACCACCGCAACACCCATGCCGAGACCCAGCAAACCGGCCTGCCAGACGTTGTGCAGATCCAGACTTGCGCCCAGCGCCAAAGCGAAAAACGGGATCATCACCGGAACGGCCTTGGCCAGGAAGTCGCGCATGTCGCGGTCGAGATTGCCCAGCAACATGCCCAGCGCCAGCGGCAGGATGCTGCCCACCAGCGTCGGCCACGGGAACGCCGACAGGCCGGCGATGCCAAGGGTGACCATGGTCAGAAACGGGCCGGACTCCAGGGACATGACCGAGTAGGCACCGACGTCTTCGGAGCGACCGTACTGCCCCATCAGCGCCATGTACAAACCGCCGTTGGTGTCGTTCATCGCGGCGACCACCGCCAACGTCGAGATGCCGGCGAACAGGCCTGACGAAATCGGCTGCTCGCCCAGGAAATGCCCGAGCACGATACCGATGAGCACGGCGATGCCGACTTTGGTAATCAGCAGCGTGCCGCCCTTCTTCAGCAGGTAAGGCGTGGCCTTGATGTTGATGCTCGCGCCCATGCACACATAGAACACCGCGAGGATAGGCAACGCTCCGGTGAACAGCGCGTTGGTGAAGGAGCCGAAAAACTTGGGCGTATCAGGCATGAAGGTGGCGACCAGCGAACCGATCAGCAGGGGCACGATCATCATGCCGCCCGGAATGCGTTCTATGGTGCGCTTGATAGGAAATTGGGCCACGAGGGTCTCCTTTTATAATTGTGGGGTAAGACGTGTTTCACCTCGAAACTGACTGAACCGATCACAAGAGTGATTGAATCAGTCAAAATAATCTTATGCCACCCTTACAAATTGCGCAAATCAATCATTCTGGATGCTCGTTTTGATCATTTTGCGTCGGTAGTTGTTGAGCACCTGATGCGCTTGCCGCGACCTAGAGCCTCGCGCCGCCCACAAAAAAGCCCCGAACCAGTCGGGGCTTCTTCGTTCTCAGCCTCTAATCAGGCCTCGATACGGCAACCGATCATCAGAAAATGTTGATCGGGTAGTCGACGAACACACGTACTTCGTTGCCGCTGACGTTGTACTCACTCGACTTCTGCGAAACACGCAGGATCGAGCTGCGCAGTTTCACGCTCAGGTCTTTGGCCGGGCCGCTTTGCACGACGTACTTGAACTGGTTGAAGATTTCGCGCTCGGTACCGCCTTCGCTGGTGGAGGTGGTGATGTTGTCGCCGCGCACGTAAGCCACGTTGTAGCTCAGGCCCGGAACGCCGAACGTGCTGAAGTCCAGACCGTAGCCGACCTGCCAGCTGCGCTCGTCTTCAGCGTTGAAGTCGGACCAGTAGGAGTTCGCCAGGTAGATGGTGTTGCCACCGTCACCGACGCGACCTTGATCTTTCTGATAGCCGCCGTAGGCGTAGCCCAGGTTGCTGTCGCCGGTGCTGCGCTGGTGAGCGACGGTGAACGAGTGCGGGCCGGTGGCGAAGGTAGCTGCCAGGCTCCAGATTTTGTTGTCATCGCCGGTGGCACCGCTTTCGCGGACGTAGGAATCGTCCAGCTTGGTGCGGTAGCCGTTGAAGTCGAGGGTCAGGGACTGATCCTTGTCGATCGGGAACACGTAGTTGGCGTTCACGTATTGCTTCTTCAACACGTCTTCAACGTCGGACGCGTACACCGCCGCCTTGAACTGTTCGGTGAACTGGTAGCTACCACCCAATACGTTGATCGACTTCAGGCCACCGCTGTCACGGCCTTCCGCGCTTTTGCGCGATTCGGCGGTGAAACGACCGGCGTTCAGTTCCAGGCCTTTGATCTCCTTGGAGGTGATCAGCGTACCGGTATAGCTTTCCGGCAGCAGGCGCACGTTGTCGTAGCTCAACACCGGCAGAGCCGGCATCTGGTCACCGTAAGTCAGCGTGGTGCTGGAGAGACGGAATTTGACCGCTGCGCCGCCCTTCGACAGGTCGTCAGCCGCGTTGCCGCTGTCGCCCTTCTTGAAGAAGTCGATGCCTTGCGCGCCGGTGCGACCCTTGCCGCCATCCAGACGCAGTGCGTACAGACCGAACGCATCCACACCCACACCGACGGTGCCTTGGGTGAAACCGGACGAGAACGTGCCGATGGCCGCTTGGCCCCACTCGGCTTTGTCCGCACGACCGTCTTTGTAGTCACGATTGATGTAGGCATTGCGCAGCAGCACTTTGAGGCTGCTGTCTTCAACAAAACCCTTGGATTCGGCCTGGTCGTTAGCCATGGCCTGTGTCGCACTCAACATCCCCAGAGCGATCAGGCTGATTCGCTTATTCAACATTTTGTTCTTTTCCTTATTTCGGGTTGATACGCGCTGTGTCGAACGGCTGAAACGGCGCTATCGCACTCTTTTTTCACCCGAAAACAAAAAGGCCCGCCCACGATAAATCGCGGAGCGGGCCTTTTTATTTTTTTGAGTCATGGCGGTTAGCCACAGGCGTTGGGGCGAATCCTATCCGCGCCCTTAACCATGTGTCAATTTCATGAATCGTCTGTGATTAGGTGAAAATCGTCTAAGAAATTACTTGTCCACGATTGCCAGCTGCACGGTGTGGCTGTCGACGAATTGTTCAAAATGGGTAACTTTGCCATTGGCGATGGTCCACAAATGGGCGACGCGAGCATTCATCGAGCGGCCGGTGGCTTTGTAGACTCCGCTGTAATTGCCGTAGGCAAACACCTTGTCTCCCTGTGCGACGTAGTCCTCGATCTTCAGCTGAAAACCTTCCCATTCGGTGGCCAGACGCTTGAAGACATTCTCGACGATGGCGTCAAAACCAACGTAGGTGCCGGCGTAGGGAAAGCCTGCGGCTTCGGTCCAGCGAACGTCATCGGCCAGGGCTGCGGCGGTGTTGCGCGCATTTTCCTGGGAGTTGGCGCCTTCGTAGGTGCTTTTGATCAGGCTCAGGTTATCCATGAGAGGCTCCGGGAGAATTCAGTGGGCGCAGCCGTTGAGGCCGCAGGCTTGAAACTCGGATGTCGCGACGTCTGCGGGAAGCGATTGACTCAGCCATGCCGCGAAGGCTTGCGGCTTGCCCAGCCACGGGCTGATGTCGATCAACGTGAACTGGCCATCCTGCTCCAGGGCGAAGGTCGGGAAACCATGGCCGCCGACGCTGGCCAACAAGGCCCGGCTGGCTTTGATGTGGCGATCGGTGTCGGCGTTTTCAAACGCTGACAGGAAGGCTTCGGGCTCCAGGCCGATGTCATTGGCGAGTTCGATCAACACGGCTTCATCGGCGATACGCCGCCCTTCCACGTAATGCGCACTCTGCAAACGGCCCAACAACTCCAGCCCACGGCTAGCGATCTGCTGCGCCGCGAGCACGGCGGCAATCGGCGGAGCGGAATCGAACACCGCCGTTTCATCGCGCAGCAACCCTTCGAAATACGCTTCGCCGAATGGCTGACCGGTGTACTCGGCGATGCGCCGGTCGTGGGGCATCACGTAGTCACGCAAACGTGGCGAGACCGTCTGGCGGTTGGCGCCGGTCATCATGCCGCCGCCATGGGCAATCACCGGCAGAACGGCCTGAGCGGCTTGCACCAGTGGTTTTGCGCCGTAGCACCAGCCGCACAACGGGTCGTAAATGTAGTGAAGGATCATGGGAAGGCTCCGGCGATAAGGTAGGAAAAATCGATGCCGGCAGGTTAGCCCTGCGACAGTTTCTGAAAAACGCCGGAATGGCTTTCAGTCTGTTTCATGAATCGGTCGAATGCTGAAAATCCTTTCTGTAACAACTACGACACAAATTGAAACAATCAAACAAAGGAACTTCTCAGGAATAATTCACGAAAGTAAATAGCAAGCATTACCATTCGCACCCTTCACGATACTACCCAAAATCCTACGGATGCGTCCTTAATGCCTGCCCCTTTTCGTCTTACGCCCTTCAGTCTTGGGCTCTCTGCCTTGCTATCTGCCGGTTTTACCTACGCCGCGCCTACAACCCTGCCGGCTACTTCGATCAGCGCCGAAGCAGAGGCTGACGATCCACGTGTGAAAGAAACCAGCACAGCGACCCGCACGGCCACGCCGGTACGCTACGTGCCACAAGCCATCGACTCGATAAAAACCTCGAACGTCGTCGATTACGGGACCAACGATCTGGGCACGGCGCTGAGCGGAATGCCCAACGTCAGCAGCGGCGCCGACACCCGTTTCGACAGCTTGCGCATTCGCGGTTTCGACGCCAGCAACGACTTTTACCTGGACGGTATTCGGGACGACAGCCAGTACGTGCGCGACCTGCACAACATCGAGCGCATCGAAGTCCTCAAGGGGCCGGCGGCGGTGTTGTACGGCCGTGGCAGTCAGGGCGGGATCGTCAACCGGGTCAGCAAGTTGCCGGAATTCGGCCGCCGTTCGACCATCGAAGCCCAGGGCGGCAGCAACGATCTGCGCAGCCTTTACGCGGACCTGAGCACCGACCCCAGCGAGAACATCAGCCTGCGTCTGAACATGGGCAACATGGATCAGAACAGTTTCCGCGATGGTGTCAGCGGCAATCGCCAGTTGTTCGCGCCGTCGATGAGCTGGCAACTGACACCCGACCTGAACTGGTTGGTGCAGTACGAATACAGCCGCTACAACCGTACGCCGGATCGCGGAATTCCCGGTGTCAACGGACGCCCGGCCGATGTCGGACGGGATACGACCTACGGCAGCGATAACGATTTCATCGATGACAAGTCGCAATCCCTGCGCTCGAAACTCAGCTATGACATCAACGAGAACTGGCAGCTGCGTCAGACCTTGGGTGTGTTCAAGCTCAACAGCGATTTCGACAACACCTACCTGATCGGCTACACCCCGGCGACCAACTCGGTCACGCGCCAGCACTGGCAGCAGGACCTGAATACCCGCAACGTGTTTAACAACGTTGAGCTGGAGGGTGGTTTCGATACCTTTGGCCTTGAGCATCGATTGCTGACCGGCATCGAAATCGGCAGCCAGCGCCGCGACCCGATCCTGTACACCGCCGCCACGACCGGCCCCGGCAGTCGGCCCGTACCGGCGCTGAACCTGAACAACCCTAATCGCAATTTGCGTCACACCGGACGCATGCAGGTGTCCAGCGACAACCACACCGAAGTCGAAAGCCGTGCGGTGTACGTGCAGGACCAACTGCGCCTGAACGATGAATGGCAACTGTTGGGCGGTCTGCGTTACGACACCTTCGACATCGAATCGACCAACAACCTGCGGGACATTTCCGAGGACCGCGACAGCCACAGCACCAGCCCACGTGTAGGACTGGTCTGGACGCCACTGCAGAATCACTCCTTCTATGCGTCATGGACCAAGACCTTTTCCCCGGTGGGCGGTGGCTTGATCGGCATCACGCCTGGCGCTGCCGGCAACACCAACGACCTGAGCCCCGAGCTGACCAAGCAGAAGGAAATCGGCGTGAAGAGCGACTGGCTCGACGATCGCCTGAGCACCACGCTGGCGATCTACGAACTGGAGCTCTACAACCGTCGCACCAGCGATCCGCTCAACCCGACCATCACCTTGCTTACCGGTAAACAACGTTCCCGCGGGATCGAGCTGACCGGCACCGGCAAGATTGTCGGCAACTGGTACGTGCGCGGTGGCGTGGGCGTTCAGGACGCGACGGTCGAGAAGGACAACAACGGCTTTGAAGGCAAGCGCATCAGCAACGTCGCCAAGCACAACGGCAGCCTGTTCCTGACCTGGAAACCGGAAATGGGCTGGTACGCCGAAACCGGTTTGACCCTGGTGGGCCAGCGTTACGCCGACAACCTCAACACCACCGTGCTACCGGGTTATGGCCGTTGGGATGCGTTGGCCGGGTTCCGTCAGAAGGATTGGGATTTGCGTGCGGCGCTGAACAACATCAGCGACAAAACCTATTACTCGTCGGCCACCAGCGCGGCGCAGATTCAACCGGGTGAACCGCGCAGCGTGGTGGTGACCGGGACTTACAGCTTCTAAACACCAAAGATCCAGACATCAAACTACCTCCCTGTAGGAGCTGGCTTGCCAGCGATGAGGCCATAACATTCAACATTGATGCTGAATGAAAAACCGCCATCGCTGGCAAGCCAGCTCCTACAGGGGTCTGCGTAATGCCCACAAAACCATCGCCCATAAAAAAAGCGCCGCCCTCCCGGCAGCGCTTTTATCAATCCGTTGTTTTTCTTCTTATCCTTCCATCACATCCCACAACGCTTCCAGTTCCGCTTCGCTGAATAAACCAGCGGGGTAACGCTCGATCATCATCCGGCGCGGATCAGGTTCCCTGATCTGACGCGTTCCATTGGACTTCAACCAGTGCGCCAGAATCTGGAGCGAATCGCTGTTCTTTACTGCCAGGGGATGCAATGCCCGCTCGCTCACCACATTCATTTCGGCGTTCATTTCCGCGCTCTCTCCTGGTTTGTGAGCGGCTAACTTATCCAAGGTTTATGACAGAACATCGAAGTCCTCCCCCTCCCTGTCTACACCTGGTGAGATACAAGAGCTGTGCCAATGTGTCTGGATGGTCGACGAGCGGATACAAAAAAAGCCCGCAGTCCTGACGGGCTGCGGGCTTTCTGCGAGGCGTACGGGGAAAACGTTTGCCTGAGCGATTTAGCAATCAACTCAAGCTGTTACAACCCCACTCACTCCTTGTGCGGCGCGGGCTGTTGTTGGGTAAGGCAGTGGATGTTACCGCCTCCCAGTAACAGTTCGCGGCCCGGCACCATCACCACTTCGTGTTGCGGGAACAGGCTCTGCAAAATCTCTTTGGCCGGACCATCCAGCGGGTCGTCGAAACTTGGCGCGATGATGCCGCCGTTGACGATGAGAAAGTTCACGTAGGAACCAGCCAGACGCACGGTCGGATTGCGCTCCTGAGTTCCGTCCACCGGGTCGACACCGGCGCACTCTTCTTCGGTCGCATACAGCGGCCCCGGAATCGGCATCTTGTGCACCGTGAATGGGCGACCCTTGGCGTCGGTGCTGCTTTCCAGCACTTTCATCGCCGCCTGGCAGCGCGGGTAATTCGGGTCTTGCGGGTCGTCGGTCCAGGCCAGCAATACTTCGCCCGGACGCACGTAGCAGCAGAAGTTATCCACATGGCCGTCGGTTTCGTCGTTGAACAAACCGTCCGGCAGCCAGATGATTTTATCCACAGCCAGATTCGCGCTGAGCATCGCTTCAATTTCCGCACGGTTCATGTGCGGGTTGCGATTGCGGTTGAGCAGGCATTCTTCAGTGGTGATCAGCGTGCCTTCGCCATCCACGTGAATCGAACCGCCCTCGAGCACAAATCCCTCGGTGCGATAACGCGGGCTGCGCTCGATCTCGAGGATCTTGCCGCCGACCTGCGAGTCGCGGTTCCAAGGCGAATACAACCCGCCGTCAAAACCGCCCCAGGAGTTGAAATCCCAGTTCACGCCGCGGACTTCACCGCTGTTATTGATGACGAATGTCGGGCCGGTGTCGCGGACCCAGGCGTCGTCGCTGGACATTTCGACCACACGAATATTCGGCACATCGAGACGCGCCCGAGCGTTTTCGTATTGGCCGGCGGACACCGCCACGGTCACCGGTTCGAAACGCGCAATGGCCTTGGCCACCGCCACGTGTGCGGCTTGCGCCGGTTTGCCGCCCAGGCGCCAGTTGTCCGGACGCTCTGGCCAGATCATCCAGGCTTGGGTTTGCGCCGCCCACTCGGCGGGCATGTAGAAGCCGTCGGCGCGCGGGGTGCTGTTTAAAGTGGTCATGCGGTCAGGACTCCAGGGAACCGTCGAGGGTTTTGAGCGCATTGTATAGGTTCGGGCGGCGATCACGGAACGAGCCCCATGCGCTGCGGATGTGCTCCAGTTCGTCGAGGTCGAAACGATGAACCAATACGCCTTCTTCGGTTTTATTGAGTTCCTGAACCTTCTCGCCGAACTGGTTGGCGATGAACGACGAGCCGTAGAAGGTGATGTCGTACCCGTCCTGCTCCTCATTGCCGATGCGATTACTGGCGATCAGCGGCATCAGGTTGGCACCGGCATGGCCCTGTTGCACACGCTGCCAATGATCGCGGGACGAGATGGTCTTGTCGTGCGGCTCGCTGCCGATGGCGGTCGGGTAGAACAGAATTTCCGCACCCAGCAACGCCATGCTGCGCGCGCATTCCGGGAACCACTGATCCCAGCAGATGCCTACGCCGATTTTCGCGTAGCGGGTGTTCCAGACTTTGAAGCCGGTATCGCCCGGGTTGAAGTAATACTTTTCGTGATAGCCAGGGCCGTCTGGGATGTGGCTTTTACGATAAATCCCGAGGTTGGAGCCGTCGGCATCGATGATCGCAATGCTGTTGAAACGTGCGCGACCGGCCAGTTCGTAGAAGCTGATCGGCAGCACTACTTGCAGTTCTTTGGCGACTTTCTGGAAATGCTTGATGGCGACGTTGTCTTCAACCGTCGTGGCCAGTTGCAGGTAATCCGGGTTCGGCTTCTGGCAGAAGTACGGCGCCTCGAACAGTTCCTGGATCAGGATGATCTGCGCGCCTTTGGCCGCAGCCTCACGGACCAGCCTTTCAGCGGTTTCGAGGTTGGCTTCAAGGTCCCAGGAACAGGCCATCTGGGTGGCGGCGACGGTAACGATACGGCTCATGAATCATCTCCGGGCAAGTGCTGTGGGTCGAGTTTGGCATCGACCGATGACAGAAAGGGAAGCGCCTGGCGTGAAGAGACACGCCGCGGCAATGGCGACTTTATAGCCGATAAAAATCGGCTTTAAAAGCGATTAATCTTCCTTCTGTCGAAAACAACAGCACTAAAACCCGATAACAATCGGACTTAGTCACCCCCGCCACCTGTAGGAGCTGGCTTGCCAGCGATGGCGTCTTATCATTCAACATTTACGTCGACTGACCTGCCGCTATCGCCGGCAAGCCGGCTCCTACAGGTTTTCGTCAAGCACCTTCGCCAGCATGTCGACAAAGAAATCCACACTCTGGCGCGACGTAACCATCGGCGGTTTGATCTTGAGGACGTTCAGGAAATCACCGGTCGGCTGCATGAAAATCCCCAGCTCGCGCAACCGGTCACACAGCGCCGTCGTTTCCTCGGTCGCCGGTTCCAGCGTTTCGCGGTTGCGGATCAACTCGACGCCCAGATAAAAACCCGAACCGTGCACCGCGCCCACCAGCGGATGACTGTCGATCAGCGCCTCAAGACGCTCCTTGAAATACCCGCCCACGACCTGGGCGTTTTCCCAGAGTTTTTCCTCCTCCATCACATCCAGAACGGCCATGCCGATCTGGCAACTGACCGGGCTGCCCCCCGCCGACGAGAAGAAGTAGCCCTCGGCCTCCAGCGCTTCGGCGATTTCCCGACGGGTGATCACCGCGCCCAGCGGCTGGCCGTTACCCATGCCTTTGGCCATGGTGATGATGTCCGGCACCACACCCTGCTCTTCGAAGCCCCAGAAGAAATGGCCCATGCGGCCGTAACCCACCTGCACTTCGTCGGCGATGCACACACCGCCCTGTGCACGGACCATTGCATAGACCTGTTTCAGGTAACCCGGCGGCAGCGAAATACCACCGGCATTGCCATACACCGGTTCGCAGATGAAACCGGCCAGCGGGCGTTGCTGCGCCGCGATTTTCGCCAGGTTGTGTTCGACGCTGCGCACATAATCCGGCGCACTGTCCGGGCCACGGAATTCGCCGCGATAGGTGTTCGGCGCGGTTACCGGGTGCACCCAGTCGGGACGGCTGCTCAAGGCCTTGGGGTTGTCGGCGATCGAGGTCGAGATCGCGTCCGCGCCCACGGTCCAGCCGTGATACGCCTCCAGCACGCTGATGATGTCGCGACCGCCGCTGTAGGCCCACGCCAGACGGATCGCCAGGTCGTTGGCCTCGCTGCCGCTGTTGACCAGGAACACCCGGTCCATGCCCTCCGGCGACAGTTTCAGCAAGCGCTCGGAAAACTCGGCAACCGCTGCGTAGTTGAAGCGCGAGTTGGTGTTGAGCAGCGACCACTGACGACTGGCGACCGCGGCCATGCGCGGATGACCGTGGCCAAGCACCGCGACGTTGTTGAGCATGTCGAGGTAGGAGCGGCCCTGCATGTCGATCAAATGATTGCGCCAGCCACGCTCGATGCGCGGCGGGTCGACGTAATAGTGCTTCTGCGTTCGGGCGAAACTGGCGTCGCGGCGCGCCAGCAAAGTCTGCGAATCAAGCTCTGCCTCGGCATCGCACGCCAGCCCCAGCAACGCTGCCGGCGACGGGCACAACGCTTGCCAGGCGGCCGCGCGCGAAGGCGTGCAAAACAACGGCGCATCGAGCGCCGCGCTTCGGCACAACTGCACCCGCAACGGGCCGCTGACCGAACCCAACACCTGGCCTTTGACCAGTGCCGCACCGGTGTGCAGCGACGGTGTCACGCCCCACAGCCGCACGCTCAACTGCGGGCCGTCCAGTTGCAGCACGCCCGGCGCCGGTTGATGAACAACCCCGGCAAACGGCGATTCGACCGCAGTGCCATGAGGCACCCGCAGCTCGACGTGCAACGGGCAGGTGTCTGGTTCCGTCGCACTGTCCGGGCGTGTGCGGGACAAACGGTATTGTCCATAACGGCTCGCTGCCAAGCCGTGGGCCGCAGCCGCTTCGCTCAACAGACGCTGATCGATCCCCTCCTGTTCCCAGTTACCGGCCTCGAAATGCGGGCTCAATACGCCCAGATCGATCAAGGCAAATTCACGCCCGACCAGGCTCGGCAGCAGCGGTGCGAAGCCTTCGCTGCCGATGTCCGGCAGGCTGTGGCCGACCGAGGTGAGGATTGCCGCTTCCATCAACGCCAACGGCACCGACGTGGCCACGCGGAAAATCTCCCACTCATGGGTCAGGTTGTCGCGACTGTAGGCATTACCCGGGTCGATGCTGACCTGCTGCTCGCCGCTGAGCACCAGCACCGCCGCCCGCGCAACGATCAATGGCCACAGCGCCAGCAGCTCTTCGTGTTGCAACGGATTGACCGCGTGATAAGCCTGAACCGCCGGCAAAATGTAGAACGGATCGCCTCCGGCATGGTGCAGCAGCGCCGCGCAGGTCACCGACAAGTCGGTAATGCGCCACGTGCGGACCAGATCGCCAAAATCGATCACGCCCTGCAATTGCCACTGGCGTTGCGCATCGCGCTGCCAGACCGCGTTGTCGTCGGTGATGTCCATGTGAATGGCCTGTACCGGCAACTTCTTCACCAGCGGCTGCAAATGCCGCTCGGCCTGTTCGGCCACTTCGGCGACCAACGCGCGTTGTCGGTCATCTGCAATCACCGGCAGCAAATGCGCGATCAACGCATTCGCGTGGCGGGCGTCCCACTGAAGGGTGCGCTCAAGGCCCGCATGATCGAAAGCGGCCAGCGCCAGGTCCATTTCGCCGCAGAGTCGGCCGAAACCGGCCACCACGGATCCGGGCAGATGATCGAGATGTGTAAGCGACTGGCCCTCGATGTATTCGAGCAGGCGTACGTGCACCGCTTGCCCGTCGATTTCCAGTGACAGCAGGTCGGCGCCGCTTTGCGCGGCAATCACTCGCGGCACCGGCACACCGGAGTGTTCGGCCAGATGCTTGAGCCCGGCATGCTGGGCTTGCAGCTCCAGCACCGAATAGTCGCCCCGGCAGATTTTCAGGACGAAACGCCCATGCTTACTGTCAACGCGGAAGTTGAGGTCTTGCTGGCTGCCGAGCGCCTGCAGCTTTGCGCTCAGCCCGTAATGCCCCTCGAGCAGCTCAAGCGCTTGCTCCGCAGACACTTGCGGGCTGGGCAAACTGGCGCGATGAATCAACGTGGCGAGCGGCATACAACAACCCCTGAAATTTTATTAGGCGCTTATATCGCCACCGCATCGGTCGATAATCAACCCCCTGTTTACGCCACAAAACCCAAATTGCAGACACAACCCTCTTGCACCACCACTCTCCTGCCGACAAGCTATGATCTTCGCTATATCGTCTGACGGAAAAAAAGGCTGGCCCACATGCGTATTCTTATCACCGGCGGCGCCGGTTTCATCGGCTCTGCCCTGGTTCGCCAGCTGATTCGGCACACCGAGCATGAAGTGCTCAACCTGGACAAACTGACCTATGCGGGCAATCTCGAATCGCTGACCAGCATTGCCACCGACACTCGCTACGAGTTCGTGCAGGCCGATATTGTCGACCAAGCCACCGTGAGCGCCGTACTGACACGTTTCCAGCCACACGCCATCATGCACCTGGCGGCTGAGTCCCATGTCGACCGCTCCATCGATGGGCCTTCGGACTTCATTCAAACCAATATCGTCGGCACCTACAGCCTGCTGGAAGCCACTCGCGCCTACTGGCACACGCTGGCCGAGCCGGAAAAAAGCGCCTTCCGCTTCCACCATATCTCCACCGACGAAGTCTACGGCGACCTGCACGGTGTCGATGATCTGTTCACCGAAACGACTTCGTACGCGCCAAGCTCGCCGTACTCCGCCAGCAAAGCGGCCTCGGACCACCTCGTCCGCGCATGGCAGCGCACCTACGGGCTGCCGGTATTGCTGACCAACTGCTCGAACAACTATGGCCCGTTCCACTTCCCCGAAAAATTGATTCCGCTGGTGATTCTCAACGCGCTGGCCGGCAAACCGCTGCCGGTCTACGGAAACGGCCTGCAGATCCGCGACTGGCTGTTCGTCGAGGATCACGCACGAGCGTTGCTCAAAGTAGTCACCGAAGGTGTCGTCGGCGAGACGTACAACATTGGCGGACACAACGAACAGACGAACATCGACGTGGTGCGCAGCATCTGTGCCCTGCTCGAAGAACTTGCCCCGGTCAAACCAGCCGGTGTTACCCGATATGCCGACTTGATCACCTTCGTCCAGGACCGCCCCGGGCACGATCTGCGTTACGCGATCGATGCCGGAAAAATCGAGCGCGACCTGGGTTGGGTGCCGGAAGAGACCTTCGAAACCGGCCTGCGCAAAACCGTTCAGTGGTATCTGGAAAACCTGGAATGGTGCCGCCGCGTTCAAGATGGCAGTTATCAGGGTGAACGACTAGGCTCCACCGATATCAAGGAGTTACTCGCATGATGAAAGGAATTGTGTTGGCTGGAGGGTCGGGCACGCGCCTGCACCCGATCACGCTAGGCGTTTCCAAACAGCTGTTGCCGATCTACGACAAGCCGATGATCTACTACCCGATCTCGGTGTTGATGCTGGCTGGCATCAAGGAAATCCTGGTGATTTCCACCCCGCAGGATCTGCCGCAGTACCGCAACCTGCTGGGTGACGGCAGTCAGTTCGGCGTCCATTTCAGCTACGCCGAACAGCCTACGCCGGATGGCCTGGCCCAGGCGTTCCTGATTGGTGAGGAATTCATCGGCGACGACCCGGTGTGCCTGATCCTCGGTGACAACATCTTCCATGGTCAGCACTTCGGTGGCCAGTTGCAAAGAGCGGCGCAGCAAACCAGCGGCGCGACGGTATTCGGCTATTGGGTCAAGGACCCGGAGCGCTTTGGCGTGATCGACTTCGACGCAGAAGGCCGCGCCATCTCGATCGAAGAAAAACCGCTCAAGCCAAAGTCCAGCTATGCGGTCACCGGGCTGTATTTCTACGATAACGACGTTATCCGCATTGCCAAGGCCGTCAAACCGTCACCGCGCGGCGAGCTGGAAATCACCGATGTGAACAACGCCTATCTGCAACGCGGCAAACTTCAGGTCGAGCGCTTTACCCGCGGTTTCGCCTGGCTCGACACCGGCACTCACGACAGCCTGCTTGAAGCGTCGCAATACGTGCAAACCATCGAACACCGCCAGGGACTGAAAGTGGCCTGTCTCGAAGAAATTGCCTACATGAATGGCTGGATCGATCGCGAGCACTTGCTTGAGCGAGCGAAGTATTTCGGCAAGACCGGTTATGGCCAGTATCTCTATACGATTGCCGGAGAAGCGTAATGAAAGTCACCCCCACCCAGTTACCAGGTGTGCTGATTATCGAGCCGAAGGTCTTTGGTGACGAACGTGGGTTTTTCTATGAAAGCTTCAATGTCCGTGAGTTTGAAAACGCCACCGGCCTCAAGAAAGCGTTCGTTCAAGACAACCACTCGCGTTCGCGAAAAGGCGTGCTGCGTGGCATGCACTATCAGGTGCAACACACCCAGGGCAAGCTGGTTCGGGTGACTGCGGGGGAAGTACTCGATGTGGCCCTTGATGTCCGCCGCAGTTCGCCAAACTTCGGACGCTGGGCCAGTGTGCGTTTGTCCGCACAGAACAATCGTCAGTTGTGGATACCGGAAGGCTTCGCCCATGGCTTCCTGGTACTCAGCGAGTACGCCGAGTTTCTCTACAAAACCACCGACTATTACGACCCGGCGTCAGATCGCTGCATTCGCTGGGACGATCCGACACTGGCCATCGACTGGGAACTGGAAGAAGCGCCTCAACTGTCAGAAAAGGACCAACACGGTAAAAGCTGGCAGGAATCTGAACTGCTTCCATGAAAATCCCTTTGCGAATTCTCATCATTGGCCAGCACGGCCAGGTCGCCCGCGAACTGCAGCGTCGCTTGAGTGCGGCTGATGAACTCATGGTGCTGGGGCGCGATCAACTCGATCTGGCTCAACCGGAACAGATTCGCCAACAGGTCCGGCTCGCTCATCCCGACCTGATCATTAACGCCGCCGCTCACACGGCGGTCGATCGGGCAGAAAGCGAACCTGAGCTGGCGTTCGCCATCAACGCGACGGGCCCGGGAATTCTGGCCGAAGAAGCACTGGCCCTGGGCATCCCGCTGATTCACTACTCCACCGATTATGTGTTCGACGGCAGCAAGGGCGAGCCTTACAACGAAGCCGACGCGCCCAAGCCGCTGGGGGTCTACGGCCAGAGCAAACTGGCTGGCGAACAAGCCATCACGGCGGTGGGAGGCATGCATCTGATTCTGCGGACCAGCTGGGTCTACTCGGCCAGTGGCAGCAATTTCCTGCTGACGATGCAGCGTCTGCTGCAAGAAAAACCCGAGTTGCGCATCGTTGCCGATCAGATCGGCGCGCCCACCTGGGCCGGCACGATCGCCAACAGCACCCTCGCGCTGATCGAGCGCTGGCAGGCCGGTGAGCGGGGCGCCTGGGGCACTTATCACCTGACCGCTCAAGGTGAAACCTCATGGTTCGGTTTCGCCCAGGCCATTGGTGAAGCGCTGCGCAAACAGGGCAAGCCTTGCGCGCACCTGTTGCCCATCCCTTCCAGCGATTACCCGACGCCTGCCGCCCGACCGTTGAACTCGCGCCTCGATTGCAGTCGCCTGCTCCGCGAATGGGGCGTCAGTCAGCCAGACTGGCAAACCGCGCTGCGCGAGTGTCTTGCCGGGCAAGCCTAGGCATAATGCGCCTGTACCCTCAGGCGCCTGATGCTCATGACTCCGACCCTCCCCCGCAGACCCCGTTGGCGTAGCCTCGCCCTGCTGGCGCTGTGCCTGGCGCCGTTGCTGTGGCCGCTGGAGCATCTGGCCGAGCGTTACTACCGCAGCGAACTGGCCGGGCAGAACCGGCAGACCCTCGACCTGTACGTCGCCAACCTGCTGGGCACCCTGCACCGTTATGAAGTGCTGCCGCAGATCCTCGGCGACCTGCCGGCCCTGCGCGCCACGCTCGGGGCCCCCGACGACGGTGTGACCCAAGGCAATGCCAACCGCCTGCTGAAGAACATCAGCGCGCAGACCGGTGCCGAAGTCATGTACCTGATGGACACCACCGGCAAGACCCTTGCGGCGTCCAACTGGGACAAACACGACAGCTTCGTCGGCCGGAATTTTTCGTTTCGCCCCTACTTCAGCGAAGCCATGGCCGGGCGTCTCGGGCGGTTTTTCGGGCTGGGCACCACCTCGGCCAAACGCGGTTACTTCTTTGCGGCGGCCGTGCGTGACGGCGAAAAAATCCTCGGCGTGTTGGTGGTCAAGGTCGACCTGGACCACACCGAAAGCCTTTGGGGTAAAACTCCGGAACAACTGCTGGTCACCGACCACAACGGCGTGGTCATCCTCACCTCGCGGGCAGAATGGCGATTCCGCGCGACCCGGCCACTGGGCGAGGGCGAGCGCGAGGCAATCACCGCGATTCAACCCTATCCGACCCGCGACCCGAAACCGTTGAATCTCAATCCTGACGCCTGGCTGACCCAGACCCGGCAGATCGACGAAACCGGCTGGAGCGTCAGCATTCTTGCACCGCGCACTTTGATTGATCGCCCGGTGCGCACGGTGGTCGCCATCGGCGGCGCGACGCTGCTGGTGTTGATGCTGCTGCTCGGTCTGATGATGCAACGGCGCCGTCACTACCTCGAACGGATCGCCTTCGAAGCCAAGGCCCGGCGCGAACTGGAAGGCCGGGTCGCTGAGCGAACCAGCGACCTCGAGGGCCTGAACCGCCGACTGAAACAGGAAGTGCTGGAGCGCGAACACGCCCAGCAGGAACTGGTACGCGCCCAGGATGACCTGGTGCAGGCCGGCAAGTTGTCGGCGCTCGGGACCATGTCGGCAAGCATCAGCCATGAACTGAATCAACCGCTGGCTGCCATCCGCAGCTACGCGGAAAACGCCGAAGTGCTGCTTGATCATCAGCGCACCGACGATGCGCGCGGCAACCTCAAACTGATCAGCGAACTGACCGGGCGCATGGCTTCGATCATCGCGCACCTGCGCGCCTTTGCCCGGCGTGATCGCCACGCGCCGGAAAGCGTCGCGTTGCAACCGGCGCTCGACGACGCGCTGGCGCTGCTGGCCAAGCGTCGGCGGAGCATGGAAGTCGAGCTGATCCGCGATTTGCCCGCCGCCACGCTGTGGGTCGAGGCCGGGGAAACCCGTCTGCGCCAAGTGCTCGGCAACCTGCTGGCCAACGCACTGGACGCGCTGACGGAAAAAGGCCCGCCGCGTAAACTCTGGTTGAGTGCCCAATCCACCGCCGACGGCGTCAATCTGTACATTCGCGACAACGGCCCCGGCTTTTGCATGGAAGCTCTTGGCCGCGCCAGCGAGCCCTTCTACACCACCAAGACCCGCACCCAGGGGCTCGGTCTGGGGCTGGCGATTTGCGAAACCCTGATGCGCGCCTTCGGCGGTGAACTGTCGTTCGCCAACCACAAGGAAGGCGGCGCCCTGATTACCCTGAAACTGCGCGCAGGCGCACCGGGCGTGAGCCTGCAACCGTCCGAGGACCGAAGTGCATGACCATCGACAACCGCATCCAGGTCGTGCTGATCGACGATGATCCCCATCTGCGCCAGGCCCTGAGCCAGACGCTGGATCTGGCCGGCCTGAAAATCCTGCCGCTCGCCGAAGCCAAGGGCCTGGCCGGGCAACTGGAACGCGACTGGCCGGGCGTGGTGGTCAGCGATATCCGCATGCCCGGCATGGACGGTCTCGAACTGCTGACCGAACTGCACGCCCAGGACCCGGAGCTGCCGGTGCTGCTGATCACCGGTCACGGCGACGTACCGCTGGCGGTGCAAGCCATGCGCGCTGGCGCTTACGACTTTCTGGAAAAACCCTTCGCCAGCGACGCCTTGCTCGACAGCGTGCGCCGCGCGTTGGCCCTGCGCCGACTGGTGCTGGACAACCGCAGCTTGCGTCTGGCCCTCAGCGACCGCAATGAACTGAGCACAAGGCTGGTCGGGCAATCGGCGCCAATGCTGCGTCTGCGCGAGCAGATCGGCGCACTGGCGGCGACCAAGGCCGATGTACTGATCCTCGGCGAAACCGGCGCCGGCAAAGAAGTCGTGGCGCGGGCGCTGCACGATTTGTCGAACCGGCGTAACGGCCCGTTCGTGGCGATCAACGCCGGGGCTCTGGCCGAATCCGTGGTGGAAAGCGAGTTGTTCGGTCACGAGCCGGGCGCGTTTACCGGTGCGCAGAAGCGCCGTATCGGCAAGTTCGAATTCGCCAGCGGCGGCACGGTTTTCCTCGATGAAATCGAAAGCATGAGCCTGGACGTGCAGGTGAAATTGCTGCGCTTGCTGCAAGAACGTGTAGTCGAGCGTCTGGGCGGCAATCAGTTGATCCCGCTGGACATCCGCATCATCGCCGCGACCAAGGAAGACCTGCGCCAGGCCGCCGATCAGGGCCGCTTCCGCGCCGACTTGTATTACCGCCTGAACGTCGCCCCGCTGCGCATTCCGCCGCTGCGCGAACGCGGTGAAGATGCGCTGATGCTGTTCCAGCACTTCGCCGATGAAGCCAGTGCTCGCCATGGCTTGCCACCCCACGAACTGCAACCGGGGCAACGGGCGCTGCTGCTGCGTCACACCTGGCCGGGCAACGTGCGGGAGTTGCAAAACGCCGCCGAGCGTTTTGCCCTGGGCCTCGAACTGGCGCTGGACAACAACGCGCCGGATGGCACGGCGGGCACAACGGTTGAAGCGGTCAGCGGTGGCTTGAGCGAGCAGGTGGAAAACTTCGAGAAAACGCTGATTGCCGCCGAACTGGCGCGCTCTCACAGCTCGGTGCGCAGCCTCGCCGAAGCCCTCGGCATTCCGCGCAAAACCTTGCACGACAAACTGCGCAAGCACGGACTGAATTTCGCCGACCACCACCCGAGCGACGAACTCGATTGATCGACCGTCAAACCGTCCTCTTCAAACAAAAGGCCCCGTCATGAACCGCGACAGTCGTCACCTGGAATCAGTCCTCCATCGCGACATTCCCCTGACGCAAGCCATGGGCATCAAAGTGCTCGACTGGCACGACCAGCAACTGCGCCTGCACTTGCCGCTGGAGGCCAACGTCAATCACAAGAGCACCATGTTCGGCGGCAGTCTGTACTGCGGCGCGGTACTCGCGGGTTGGGGCTGGCTGCATTTGCGTTTGCGCGAAGAAGGGATTGAAGACGGGCACATCGTGATTCACGAAGGGCAAATCAGCTATCCGCTGCCAGTGACCATGGACGCGATCGCGATTTGCCAGGCGCCGAGTGCGGCGGTGTGGAAGAAGTTTCTGGCGATGTATCAGCGCTATGGAAGAGCGCGGTTGACGCTGCATTCGCGGATTGTGAATGCCGATAGCGATGAAGACGCCGTGAGGTTTGCCGGGCAGTACGTCCTGCATCGGTAAATCGGAACGCCACAAAACCTGTGGGAGCGAGCCTGCTCGCGATGGCGGCCGTCCAGCCAACATCGTAGTTGCCTGACCCGCCGCCATCGCCGGCAAGCCGGTCTCGCTCCCACAAAGAAAGGTCTTAGCCGCGTGCCAGTTCCAGCAACTTTTCACGCCAGGCAGCCTTTGCAGGCAGCGCCAGGAAAAACTCGTTCCGCAAAGACTCCCGCGCCGGATAGCTGAACGGCACGCCACTCAACTCCAGCACTTCACCGCCCGCCCCTTCCAGCACACCCTGGGCCGCCGCCGTATCCCACTGCGAAGTCGGCGCCAGACGCGGGTAACAATCCGCCGCCCCTTCCGCCAACAAACAAAACTTCAGCGAACTGCCGATGTTGGCCAGTTGCAGCTCACCCAAGCTGTCGCTCAACCCGGCGAGCAAGCGCTCTTGCTCAGGGCTCGAATGCCGACGGCTGGCGACGACCGTGAAGGCCTCGCCCGGGGCGGGTACGGTGCGAACCTGAATCGGCAGCGGCTCGGCGTCCTTATCACCACGCCACGCGCCCAGACCGGCACCACCGACGTAGAAACGCCCATTGGTCGGCATCGACACCACGCCAAACACCACGCGCCCCTGCTCGATCAACGCAATGTTGACGGTAAATTCTTCGCTGCCGGAGATGAATTCCTTGGTGCCGTCCAGCGGATCCACCAGCCACCAGCGCTGCCAGCCGGCACGCACGCTCTGCGGGATGTTGGCATCTTCTTCGGACAACACCGGGATGCTCGGGTCCAGCGCGGTCAGCCCGGCCAGAATCAGATGATGAGCGGCCAGGTCGGCAGCGGTGACCGGTGAATCGTCGGCCTTGGCGGTCACGGTCGTGCCGGTGCGCCAGAACGGCAGGATCGCATCGCCAGCCTTCAATGTCAGTTCAATCACCGGCGCCATCAATGGATGAGGGAAAATCATGGCAGGAACACTCCGCGCTGGGTCAGCAAATCTCGGGTCAGGTACAGCGCCGCCAAGGCACGGCCCTCGGTGAATTTCGGGTTCTGGGCCAGGGCCGACAGCTCTCGCAGGTTGATCTTGTCCACGCGCATCGGTTCAGGCTCGTCGCCTTCAAGCCGTTCTTCGTACAGTTCGGTGGCCAACACCACCTGAATCTTCTGGCTCATGTAGCCCGGCGACAAGGACAGCTCGGTCAGGTGTTCCAGTTGCCGCGCGCCATACCCGGCTTCTTCCTTGAGCTCACGCTCGGCCGCCGCCAGCACGTCTTCACCCGGCTCGATCAAGCCTTTGGGCAGCGACATCTCGTATTCATCGGTGCCGCCGCAATATTCCTCGACCAGCACCGCGTGATCTGCGTCGAGCATCGCCACAATCATCACCGCGCCATACCCGGCGCCTTTGCCGACCAGCCGCTCATAGGTGCGCTCCACGCCATTGGAAAAGCGCAATTTCAGCTCTTCGACGCAGAACAAGCGACTGGTGGCGACAATCTCGCGGGCGAGGATGGTGGGTTTCTGGCGCATGAAAAGCTCCTTGGCGTGAACGCGTTACTATACCCGGCCTATCCTGATTGTTGACCTCGGATATCTCTTTTACCGCTGGAGAAGTTTTTTATGTCCCTGCTGCCCTGGCGAGACATCGACACCGTTCTGCTCGATATGGACGGCACGCTGCTGGACCTGCACTTCGACAACCATTTCTGGCTGGAACACCTGCCCCAGCGTTACGCCGAATTGCACGGGGTGAGCCGGGCCATGGCCGAGATGGAATTGCAGCCGCTGTTTGAACGCCATGCCGGTCAGTTGCAGTGGTATTGCCTGGATTTCTGGAGCGCCGAACTGAAGCTGCCTGTGCGCGAGCTGAAACTGGAAACCGCACACCTGATTGCGTTGCGCCCGGACGCGGATACGTTCCTTGCGGCGATCAAGCAGGCCGGCAAGCGGGTGGTGATGATCACCAATGCACATCGGGATTCGCTGTCACTGAAACTGGAACGAATTGAACTGGCGCCGTATTTCGAGCGGTTGATCAGCTCGCATGATTACGGTTTTCCCAAAGAGAATCCGCAATTCTGGCAGGCATTGCAGGCGGATATCGGGTTTGATCCGGCGCGCAGTCTGTTTATCGACGATACGTTGTCGATCCTGCGCAGTGCGCGGGATTTTGGGGTCGCGCATCTGTTGGCGGTGAAGGAGCCGGACAGCCGCAAGGGGCCAAAGGACACGGCGGAGTTTGCGGCGGTGGTTGATTATCGAGAGTTGATTGCGGGGCTTTAGACCGAGTCGCCTGCATCGCCGGCAAGCCGGCTCCTACAGGTTTTGTGTCGTTCACAAATAATGCGTACGACTCAATCCTGTAGGAGCCGGCTTGCCGGCGATAGCCATCACACGGTCTTAAACCTTACTCAGGAATCCGCAACGACTGCCCCGGATAAATCTTGTTCACATCCTTGAGCATCGGCTTGTTGGCTTCGAAGATTTTTTGATACTTGTTGGCATCGCCATACACACGCAAGGAAATCGCGCTAAGGGTGTCGCCCTTCACAACCGTGACAAATTTCGCGGCGACGACCGCAGGCCCGGTCACCGTAATCTGATCATCCACGCTGCCGACACCGGCGATATTGCCCACCGCCAGCAGGATTTTTTCTTTCTCTTCCTGGCTCGCCACCTCACCGGTCACCGTGACTTTGTCGCCATCTACCGTCGCCTGCACATTCGGATTGCCCAGGCCGACCTTGCTGATGTGTTCCTTCAACTGCTCGCTGGCATTGGCGTTACCCGGCGTCAGCAAATCGATAAGCTTTTCGCCTGCTTCCTTCACAAAGCTAAAAATACTCATGGTGCACTCTCCTTGGTTTTTGGTTCCAGACGCAAAAGCCTAGACCAAGGTTGCAACACCCGGTTCCTACCCGACCAATGACGCCGCTTGCCCCCAGGCGCTAGAATCCCGACCTTCCCGCGCCCTGGAGCGAAGATGGACATCAAGCAGCTGAAATTCCTCATCGCCCTCGACGAAACCCGGCATTTCGGCCAGGCCGCTGCACGTTGTCACGTCACTCAGCCGACCCTGTCCATGCGCTTGCGCAGCCTTGAAGAAGAACTCGAATTGCCGTTGGTCAACCGTGGCCAGCGCTTCGAAGGCTTCACCGCGCCGGGCGAGCGGGTGCTGGCGTGGGCGCGAACGGTGCTCGCGGCCTACGACGGCTTGCAGGCCGAAGCCGCCGCCTGTCGCGGTAACCTGGTCGGTACGCTGCGTCTGGGCGTGGTGCCGTTGTCGAGTTTCGACCCGCTGCCGCTGCTGCAACGCTTGCACGGCGAACACCCGAACCTGCGCTTCGAACTCTCGGCGCTGAGCTCCGAGCAGATCCTCGAACAACTGGCGAACAATCGCCTGGATCTTGGCGTGTCGTACCTGGAGCGTCTGGACGCCGAACGTTTCGATTCCCTGGCGTTCAGCGAAACGCGCATGGGCCTGCTCTACGACCAGCGCTTCTTCACGTTCGGCGAGGCGCCGCTGAGCTGGGAGTCGCTGATCGAACTGCCGCTGGGCATGCTCACCAGCGGCATGCATTTCCGCCAGTCCATCGACCACAATTTCCACAGTCGCGGCCTTACTCCGCAGCCGTTGTTGCAAACCGATGCCGTGCATCAACTGTTACAAGCTGTTCATGGCGGGTTGTGTTGCGCCGTGATGCCGCTCGAAGGCGGCTTGGAAAACCTCACAGACCATCTGCGCCTGCAACCGATCGAAAACGCCCAGACCCTCGGCCGGCTGGGGCTGATCATGCGGCGCAGCGCACCGCGCTCGGCGTTGGCGGAGGCCTGTTTCGCGATTTATCAACAATCAATGACAAGCTCTTGATCGACGCCATCTATCGGCAGATCAGTAATAGCGATTAGACGCGACAACTTGTCGCGCATAGGCTTAAAGCTGACTAAACCGTCGGTGATGCCCCCATGAACGCCAAGCGTCCTGTTTGCGCGGCGCCAGCCCTCGAAACGCCCGCGCCCGCCGCCAGCCAAACGTACAGTTACAGCGATTTTCAATACACCGAATCGGCCAGCACCGCGCTCGCCGAGGAAGTTGCGTTGGCGATTGCCTATAACGGTATCAGTCAGGCAGTGATGCTGGTGACGCCGACGGACCTGGAAGACTTCATCGTCGGTTTCAGCCTCGGCAGCGGCATCATCGAAGACGCCTCCGACATTTATGACCTGCAACTGAGCGGTTCGGGATCGGCGCAGTACGCGCAAGTAACCATCGCCAACCGCGCCTTCTGGAACCTCAAGCAGCAACGTCGGCAACTGGCCGGCACCAGCGGTTGCGGCCTCTGCGGCGTGGAAGCGGTCGAACAAGCCTTGCCGGACCTCAAAGTGTTGCCCGGTGCGCCATTGCCGCCCGCCGAATGGCTCGACGGTTTGCGCCAGCGTATCGGCGCGTTCCAGCCGCTCGGCCAGCATTGCGGCGCGGTGCATGCGGCGGTGTTCATGAACGCTCATGGCGAATTGCTGCTGGGCCGCGAGGACATTGGCCGGCACAACGCACTCGACAAGCTGATTGGCGGGCTGATCCGGCAAAAGATCCCGACCACTGGCGGCCTGGCGATTGTCACCAGTCGTTGCAGCCTCGAATTGATCCAGAAAGTACTGCGCGCAGGCATCCAGACCCTGGTCAGCCTGTCGTCGCCCACGGGCCTTGCCGTGCAATGGGCCCGTCGTCACAACCTGAACCTTATCCATCTGCCACAGAAGAATGCGCCGCGGGTCTACAGCCCGGCTTTGGAGAATCAAGCGTGAGTCAACACCGTCAAGCCGACCAGAAACCCGTCCCCCGCTACAAGCCCTACAAGGGCCCAGCCGGTGGCTGGGGCGCACTGATCAGCGTCGCCCAGGCCTGGTTGACCAGCGACAACGCGCTGAAAAACCTGCGCATCATGCTCAAGACCAACCAGAACGGCGGCTTCGACTGCCCGGGTTGTGCCTGGGGCGATTCGCCGGAAAAGGGCATGGTGATGTTCTGCGAGAACGGCGCCAAAGCGGTGAACTGGGAAGCGACCAAACGGGCCGTCAACCCGGCATTCTTCGCCAAACACAGCGTCACCTCGCTGCTGGAACAAAGCGATTACTGGCTCGAATATCAGGGGCGCCTGACCGAGCCGATGCGCTACAACGCCGAAACCGATCGCTACCAACCGATCAGCTGGGATGACGCCTTCACCCTGATCGCCAAACATCTGCGCAGTTTGTCGAGCCCGGACCAAGCCGAGTTCTACACCTCGGGACGTGCCAGCAACGAAGCGGCGTTTCTCTATCAGTTGTTCGTGCGCGCCTATGGCACCAATAATTTCCCCGACTGTTCGAACATGTGCCACGAGGCCAGCGGTGTCGCGTTGGCGCAGAGCGTTGGCGTCGGTAAAGGCACCGTGACCTTCGACGACTTCGAACACGCCGACGCGATTTTCGTCTGGGGCCAGAACCCCGGCACCAACCACCCACGGATGCTCGAGCCGCTGCGTGAAGCCGTGAAACGTGGCGCGCAAGTGGTGTGCATCAACCCGCTCAAAGAACGCGGCCTGGAACGTTTCCAGCACCCGCAACACCCGATCGAAATGCTCACCAACGGCGACAAACCGACCAACACCGCCTATTTCCGTCCGGCCTTGGGCGGCGACATGGCGGTACTGCGCGGCATGGCGAAATTCCTGCTGCAATGGGAGCGCGACGCGCAGAAAGCCGGTGAGCCTGCCGTGTTCGACCACGACTTCCTCAATGAACACAGTGTCAACGTGCTGGAGTACCTGGGTACCGTCGACGATACGCCGTGGGAGCAGATCGTCGAGCAGTCCGGCCTGACCCTCGTGGAAATCGAGCAAGCGGCGCGCATGTATGCCAAAGGCAAGAATGTGATCATGTGCTGGGCGATGGGTATCACCCAACATCGCCATTCGGTCGCGACCATCCAGGAAATCGCCAACCTGATGCTGCTGCGCGGCAACATTGGCCGCCCCGGCGCCGGCCTGTGCCCGGTGCGTGGCCACAGCAACGTGCAGGGCGACCGCACGATGGGCATCAACGAGCGTCCGCCGGTGGCGTTCCTCGATTCCCTGGAGCGTCGCTTCCAGTTCAAAGTGCCGCGCGAAAACGGTCATAACGTGGTCGAGGCGATTCATGCCATGGCCGAAGGTCGTGCAAAAGTCTTCATCGCTCTGGGCGGTAACTTCGCCCAGGCCACTCCGGACAGCACGCGTACCTTCCAGGCTCTGAGCAACTGCGACCTGACCGTACAGATCAGCACCAAGCTCAACCGCAGCCATTTGGCTCACGGCAAGGAAGCACTGATCCTGCCGTGCCTGGGCCGCACCGACATCGATATCCAGACCGAAGGCCCGCAAGCGGTGACCGTGGAAGATTCGTTCAGCATGGTCCACGCCTCCAACGGCCAGTTGCAGGCGCTGTCGAACCAGATGCGCTCCGAGCCTGCGATCATCGCCGGTATCGCCGCCGCGACCCTGGGCAGCAAACCGGTGGACTGGAACTGGCTGGTGGCCGATTACTCGCGCATCCGTGACCTGATTGCCGATACGATTCCGGGCTTCAAGGACTTCAACGAGAAGATCAAGAATCCGGGCGGCTTCTACCTCGGCAACAGTGCCGGTTCCCGCCGCTGGAACACCGCGTCGGGCCGGGCGAATTTCCGTGCGAACGTCCTGCCCAAGGACCTGGTGCACGAGCGCACGCGCTCCACAGGCGTGTTGCCGGACCTGATCATGCAGTCGATGCGCTCCCACGATCAGTACAACACCACCATTTATGGCCTCGACGACCGTTATCGCGGCGTGAAAGGTCAGCGTGATGTGTTGTTTGTGAACGAGGCGGATATTATTCGACTGGGGTTCAAACCGGGGCAGAAGGCTGACATCGTTTCGATCTGGGATGATGGCCGTGAGCGTCGGGTGAAAGGCTTCACACTGCTGGCGTTTGATATTCCTGCGGGGCAAGCGGCGGCGTACTACCCGGAAGTGAATCCGCTGGTGCCGCTGGAGAGCACTGGGGATGGCAGCCATACGCCGACGTCGAAGTTTGTGGCGATCCGGTTGGAAGCGGCGAGTGAGATCGGGTTGATTTTGGCGAAGTCTGCTTAACGCGGTAGCAGGTCTGGCCTCTTCGCGAGCAAGCCTCGCTCCTACAGATCAGTAGTGATCTCACGGTCACGGCAAAACCTGTAGGAGCGAGGCTTGCCCGCGAAGGCATCCGACACGACTACACCTGTATCCGCACCGCCCGATTACTTTCCAATCGCCCACAAAAAAGGCCGTTTTTTCACAAAAACGGCCATTCCGAAGTAACTAAAGACCGGCGAAAAACACTTAAGTTCCAGCTAAAAAACAGTAACTTATAGAAATGTGCTGAAGTCGTGTTACTCGTCGGATTTCGATTGTCAGCCTTACGACACAGCCTCAGGATCGCGCCGTCATCCCCTTGAGGTTCCTCAAATGAAGTTCTCCTCGATTCTCTTGTTGTCCCTTGGCCTGGTCAGTGGCTTCGCTTCTGCCGGAGGCACCACCGAAGCAGGTGTGGGCGGCGCATTGGGCGGGGTTTTGGGCTCGGTCGTCGGTCAATCGCTAGGCGGCAACACAGGTTCAACCATTGGCGCGGCCCTGGGCGGCGCGGGTGGTAGCGCAGTCGGCGCAGACAAACGCAGCCGTGGCGAAGCGGCCATTGGCGGTGCGTTGGGCGCAGCAGGCGGTAACGTGGTCGGCCGCAGCATGGGCGGCACCACCGGCAGCCTGATCGGCTCCGCAGCAGGCGGCGGCGCCGGTGGCGCGCTGGGTAACTACATGGGCAACAAAAGCGATGATGATGACGATGATCGTCGTTCCTATCGCGGTCATGGTGATCGTCGCTATTACCGGGATGACCATCCGGGTCGCGGCCATGCTTATGGCCACCGCAAGCACAAACATCGCTATCACGACTGAGGCTTGAATCGCCTCGTTTACCGGTAGATCAAAAAAATCGCAGCCCAAGGGCTGCGATTTTTTTTGCCCCTCAAACCGCCAATCGCTCCAGCGCACCGCGCAACCCGGCAGGAATCGCCACGGGCTGATTCGACACCCGATCCACAAACACATGCACGAAACGCCCCGCGGCGCAGGCTTCGTCTTCACCGGCCTTGAACACCGCCAATTCGTATTGCACCGAACTGTTGCCCAACTTGCCAACGCGCAAACCGATCTCGATCCGGTCGGGGAAAGCGATTGAAGCAAAATAATCGCAAGCCGAACTCACCACAAAACCCACGACTTCGCCGTCATGAATATCCAGGCCGCCGACTTCGATCAGGTAGGTGTTCACCGCCGTGTCGAAGAAACTGTAGTAGGTGACGTTGTTGACGTGACCGTAGGCATCGTTGTCGTGCCAGCGCGTGGTGATGGGCTGGAAGTGCGGGTAGTCGGTGCGTTGGGGCATCAGCGTCGGTTCCTGAAGTTGGATGGCCAGTAGACCGTGTCGCTATCATCGCTGGCAAGCCAGCTCCTACAGGATAGCGAGGACCTTGTAGGAGCTGGCTTGCCAGCGATGGCGCCACCACGGTCAATACACCACTTACCGATCAGCAAACCCCTTGCCCACCACCGCCAACTCCCCAATCAACCGCGCCGGCTGCCAGTGGTCACCCTGTTTGGTTTCCAGCTGCAGTAGCCGCTGATGAATATCCGCCAACCCCTGCTGATCCGCCCAGGTCATCGGCCCGCCCTTGTCCGCTGGGAAGCCATAACCGTTGAGGTACACCAGATCGATGTCATGCGCCGACGCCGCAATCCCTTCCTGAAGAATCTTCGCCCCCTCGTTGACCAGTGCCAGCAAGCAGCGCTCCAGAATCTCCTCAGGCCCGATCTCGCGACGCTGGAAACCCAATCCTTCGCTGACCTTCAGCACCAGCGCATCCACCTGCACATCGTGCTCAGCCTGGCGACTGCCCGCTTCGTAGTGGTAATAGCCGTTGCCACTCTTCTGCCCGAAACGGCCCAGTTCGCACAGACGGTTATCCACTTGAACCTGCGGCGCATCCTGCCCCTTGCCCGCCAGCTCCCGAGCCCGCCATTCGAGGTCGATACCAACCACGTCGTACATGCGGAACGGCCCCATGGCGAAACCGAACCCCTGCAACGCCGCATCCACCTGATAGGGATAAGCGCCTTCAAGCAGCATCTTGCGTGCTTCCAACACGTAGGTTTTGAGCATGCGGTTGCCAATGAAACCCTCGCAGTTGCCCGACACCACGCTGACCTTGCCCATGCGCTTGCCCAGGTCCAGCGCGGCTTCCAGCACCGCCGGTGAAGTCTGTGCGCCACGAACGATTTCCAGCAGTTTCATGATGTGCGCCGGGCTGAAGAAGTGCAGGCCCAGGACTTGTTTCGGGCGGCGGGTGGCGGCAGCAATGGCGTCGATATCCAGCGCCGACGTGTTGCTGGCCAATATGGCTTCGGGCTTGAGCAGGCCATCCAGCTCGCGGAAGATTCTCTGCTTGAGCTCGAGGTTTTCGTAAACCGCCTCGATCACCAGATCGACCTCGCGGATCGCTGCGTAATCGGCAGCCGCCGTGACCCGTGCAATGCGCGCATCCGCTTCAGCCTGATCAATCCGTCCCTGCCGCACGTTGTGCGCGTAGGTCTCAGCCACGCTGGCCAGTGCCTGCTCAAGCATCTGCGGATTGTTATCGACCCACTGCACCGGCACCCCGGCATTGGCCAGGCACATGACAATGCCACGGCCCATGGTGCCCGCACCGATGACGGCAGCGCGCTGAATGTTGAACGGTGTCTGGCTCATGGTTGTTCTCTTGTTGGCGATCCAAAGACAGACCCCACCATAGTCAGCCACCCGGCTTTTTTGAAATTTATTCCTGTGATGGGGGACATTCAGCGGATGGATGCACGTCCGCCAGACACTGACATCCCTGTAGGAGCAAGCTTGCTCGCGATGAGGCCATCACCTTCAACATCAATGTTGAATGTAAATCCGCCATCGCCAGCAAGCCGGCTCCTACAGGGGTACTGTTCAGCCTGAGAGATGTTGCTCAACCCAAGTCCGTACTTCGCCATACGGATACTCTTCCAGCACCGCAAACCCCGGAATCGACCGAGCCTTGAGCTTGGTGAACAGCGGCACACTGATCCCGCACAGAAACCGCGTCACCCGCTCAGCGGGAGGAACGCTGCCGGTGTGCTGCTCGTGCCTGTGGATAAAACCACCACACAGCGCCTCGAAGTTTTTATCCACAAGCGCCGGCAACTCCGGCGGTGCGGGCAGCCGCGCCACGTGCCCGTGACACACCGAACAATGCCCGCACTGCTGCGGCGAGTTTTCGTCACCGAAGTATTCGGCCAGGCGATTACCCAGGCAGTGGTCAGTGGCGAACAGGTCCAGCATGGCGTGAATCCGCGCAATCTCGGTGCGTTCGTGCCGGGTGAAACAATCATGCAGTTCGGCACTCAGCGCCTGAATATCGAACTCCGTTTGCAGCAGGCTGTAGACCTCGGTCATCTGCTTGCTTTCCAGCTCGACCCAACCCTTTTCCTGGAAGTAATCCAACGCCTTGACCACCCGATTGCGCTCGGCTTGATGCTGCTCGTACAGCGCATCGAAATTCACCGTCGCCCAGGTCCGCGCGCGGCTGGAGGTCTGGATGATGGCCGCGACGAAATCCTTGCGCTCGCCCTCGAAGCGGGCGAGCAAGTCTTCCGGCTCCAGCAAATACTTGAAGCGATATTCAGCGTAATAGGCGTAACGCGGGGCGATGATCCCGCGCAGCTCCAATTGCACCAGCAAGGTCTTGAGCGGCAACTGGCGAATGTTGCTCTGATCGGCCAACGGCCCTAGCAGAAACTCCCAATGCCCCTCGGGTGCGGCGGCTTGCAATTCGTCGAGCACATGACGGATGCCTTCCAGCTCCGGCGTGTCGCCGTAGACGAAATTTTCCAGCACGTTGAGGCTGTCGCGGTTGGCCAGTACCAGGCAGTCCGATGGCTGACCGTCACGCCCGGCGCGACCGATTTCCTGGCTGTAGTTTTCGATGGATTTGGGCAGGTCGAAATGCACCACGTTGCGGATGTCGCTCTTGTCGATGCCCATGCCGAAGGCGATGGTGGCGACGATGCAATTGGACTGGCCGCCCATGAATCGTTTCTGAATGGCTTCGCGTTGTTCGTGGGGCAAGCCGGCGTGATAGGCCTCGGCCTGAATACCGTTGCGATCCAAGTGTTCGGCGATGTGTTCAGCGGTTTTCTGCAGCGTGACGTAGACGATGCTCGGCTGGTTGGGACGCTCGCTCATCCATTCGACCAAGCGTCGGCGTTTGTCCTGACCACGCACCGGTTCCACCAACAAGTTGAGGTTCGGCCGGTAGAAACCGGTGGTCACCACGTCTTCCGACGCAATGGCGAATTTCGCCTCCATGTCGGCGATCACTTTCGGGGTCGCGGTGGCGGTCAGCAACAGCGCTTGAGGAATGTTGAACTGACGCTGGTAATCCGGGAGTTTGAGGTAGTCGGGGCGGAAGTTATGGCCCCACTCCGAGATGCAATGCGCCTCGTCCACCACCAGCAGCGAGATGGGCACTTGCTGCAAGAAATTGCGGAAGCGCTCGTTCTTCAGGCGCTCCACGGAAATCATCAGAATCTTCAATTCGCCGGACTTGGCGCGAGCCATCACGTCACCGGCGTCATCGCGGCTTTGAGCCGAATCGATACTGCCTGCCGAAATGCCATGGCGCTGCAGAAACGCCAATTGATCCTGCATCAACGCGAGCAGCGGCGAGACCACCAGCGTCAGGTGCGGCAGTAACACCGCCGACATCTGGTAACACAGGGACTTGCCTGAACCCGTGGGGAAAATCGCCGCCGCCGAGCGCCCGGCCATCACCGCGCTGACCACCGCCTCCTGGCCGGGTCGAAACTGTGGATAACCGAAAACCTGTTCCAGGGTGTTGTGCATAAGCTGTCACTCCGTTGACCGCTGCGAAGCCCAAAGCCTAGCCGGTGATCGCAGCGAGTCGAGAAAAGGTCGGGGGCAAAAACGATACGGGATGATACAGCGGATAACGCGGGGGGGATGGCGGGGCTTGAGGAATATGGCGACCGGTAGATCGCCATCGCTGGCAAGCCAGCTCCTACAGTTGAGCTTCGGCGGACAGCGATTTTATAGGCGCACCTGCCCCTTGTAGGAGCTGGCTTGCCAGCGATGAGGCCTGCGGCCTCACCAAAAAATCATGGTTGATCCCTTCAGGGCACCAACACCGCCACCCGCAGCTGCTCATTCAACATCTGCTCATGAAACACCTGGCTCTTGCTCGCCCACACCGCATGGGCCGGGCTGATTTCGCCGGTGAACGCCGCCGCCAACTGACGCAAATCAGCGACGCTTCGTACACGCGGGCAGAACGGTTCGCCGTCGCAGTTCTGACTGGCGTTGCGGTAGGTGGTCAGCAACCGATCCCACAACCCGTCACGCACTTGTCGCACAGACTTGAGCTTCAATGCCTGCACACCCAGACGCTGTTTCAGCCCCTGCTCGTCCAGCGACTCGCTGGCCAGCAACGCCTTGCCGAACATCAACACCTCAGCGCGGGACGCGGTGTCCATGTTCGCCTGCGTGGTGAGGGCGTCCGGCCAACCGGTGCGGGCCATGTTGGCCAACATCATCGAACTGCCAGCGTCGGCCGCGCCCGTCAAACGACAAACACCCGCCCACAACAACAAAACCGAGGCCATACGTAGCCACTGCATACCTAATTCCCTTTAAGTGCCTAACCAGGCATTTTCGAAATGCCCTACAGATTCTGGCGCGCACCATACAGAGGTTTACTGCGTCGCGCCTGATAAACACGTAGGAAATTTCACCAGTAGGGGTTTCGGTGAAAAAAACCTCGGGAAACGCGTAGGGCCAATACCCGAAGACCAGTAAATCCCCTACACATTCTGTCGATTGCGGCTGTATTGCCGCAGCCCGCCGTCCCCTTCATAGTTTTCGGCGCGGCTGAAACAGTGTGTCGGCCTGCCCGACTTCCCAAAGGACTGCCCCTCGATGCAAGATCGCTACCGCCCCCTCAAAAGCAGCTACAGCGACACCCCGGTCCTGGTCATCGACACCGAGGCCGACCCACACGAAATCCTCGACGCCGCCCGCCAACGCATCCACGCCGCCAGCGACCTGCTCGAAACCCTGTATTGCCTGTGCTTCAAACAGGCCGACGCAAGCGACATTCCCAACATCGTCAACGCCCTCTACCTGCTGACCCAGGACGGCAACGAACTCCTCGACATCGCCCGCCAACGCCTCCCAAAACTCACCGCCGGCTAATGCCCACCACCCCTTCTGTAGGAGCGAGGCTCGCCCGCGAAGAACGATAACGCGGTGTACCTGACTAAAAATTTCGGCTGGGGATAACTCCGTAGGCAACGCCCTATCAAAGCTTCCTCCCGGTCCTACAACACAAGACACCTTGTCGCCTATCGCCAACCGGTGGCTCGAATCTATAGTCGGACTGTCGCTGCCAATTCAGCGACTCAGGTTTGGTCACCTGAATTTGAGAGAAAACTTATGCATGCCCTTGTATGCTGCCGACTTCTTTTGTGTCGGCACGCTTTATGGCGGCTGTGTTTGGGACGCTTCTGCGTACCCGGGTTTTCTCTCCCTGGTTGACCAACCTGAACACAGTCCGCCACCCATCGTTTGGTCACGATAGTGGCGGGTCTTCAGCTACATAAAAGAGAAAATTCAAATGAATACCTGGAACCCGCTCACCGATCGCTACCGCCCACTCCAAACCAACCTCACCGATTCCCCACCCCTGATCATCGACACAGAAGCCAACCCGCAAGACATCCTCGAAGCCGCCCTCCAGCGCATCCGAGCCTCCAGCGAACTGCTCCGAACCCTGCACTGCCAAAGCTTCGAGCAAGGCGATCTAGAAGATATCCCCCACATCACCCACGCGCTCTACCTCCTGACCCAGGATGGCTGCGACCTACTCAAAGTCGCCCAACAACGCATGATGGGCTGGAAAGCGCCTGCCTGACGCTAAGCGCTAATAGGTAAGCCGCCCCCTTGTGGGAGCCGGCTTGCCTGCGCCTTGCAGGATTCGATACGTCACCAGAGGACCTCGTCACTCCACTTCCTGCGCGAGAGAAAGTGCTCGCCAAATACCGGGAAGACAATCCGTCACAATCTGCTCCTGCCCTTCCCACCACACCTGACGACCAATAAGATCCGCCCAAGCCCAACCGGACGCCCCCCGAATGAACCTCGCCTCCAACTTCCCCGACGACCAAACCATGCACCTGCTCATGCAGCTGCTGCACGAGGAACTCGGCCTGCCCGAACGCAAAACCATCAGCCTCACCACCTCGATCAACTTCGACCTGGGCTGCGACGGTGCCGATGCTCAAAACCTGATGGAAACACTGGAAGAACAGTTCGCCATCGACCTCATCGATTACGACGCCTATCGCTACTTCCAACCCGAAGGCTACGATGTCTTCCTCAAACGCAGGGCCAAGGGGCGTGGCGACAAAGTCCCGCTTACCATCGGCATGCTCTACCAGGCCATTAAGGCCCGACGCTGGGACACTCAGACGCTGGAAGGCTTCTAACGTCCGCAGCACACACCTATAAGGACATAGCGTGGACGTACTGATGGGTTTACTCGCCGCCTTACTGTGGGGCGGCACGGATTTTCTGGTGGGTTTGAATGCCCGCGCAGTGGGCGTCAAACGCGCGGTGTATTTCGGTCAGGCGCTGGGGTTCAGCATCATGAGCCTGCTGTTGATTGCCTTCCCCGCGTTCATCCTCAAATCGATGTCGGCGTCACTCACTGTCTGGCTGTTCGGCATTGTCGCCGCCGTGCTGACGGTGTCTGGTGCCCTCGCGTTGTCCAAAGCCTTTGCCCTCGGCAAAGCGTCCATCGTTGCGCCGCTGGTAACTTCTTATGGCGTTGTGACGACGTTGCTGTCTTGGGCCGGAGGTGAGCAGATCAGCCTGATTCAGCTGCTTTGCATTGCTCTGTGCGTGATCGGGGTGATTCTCTCCAGCATTCATTCCGACTCGAAAATCCCACACACCACTCAAGCCAGCAGCTCGATTGCCTATGCGCTGCTGGCCGCCGTTTTTTACGGCACCAGTTTCTGGCTGCAAGGCCACTTCGTGCTTCCGGTCCTTGGTCCGGTAACGATGCTTTGGCTCGCCTATCTGGTTGGTCTGATCGTGCTGGTGGTTATCGTCCTGAGGATTGAGGACGGACTGAAAATTCCACCGTTGAAAAACTGCATGACGCTGACCGGCGCCAGCTTGATGAACCTGGGTGGGTTTTCTTCTTTCGCCTGGGGCGCGGTGGCAGGATCGGTTTCGGTGGTGACCGTGATCAGTACGTTGTCCGGAGGAATCGCGGCGATTCTGGGATACGTATTTTTCAAGGAAAGGCTGGCAAAGTTACAGGTGCTTGGCGTGGTTCTGGTGTTGGTGGGCGCGTTCGTTTTGCACCTGAAAACCTGAGCCACCCCCACAAAAAAGGCACCTTACGGAATCCAATACCTGTAGGAGCCAGCTTGCTGGCGATGGTGGTTAACGATAACGCGTGCTGTCTGGATAAACGCGGCGCACTTGGGTTTATCGCCAGTAAGCTGGCTCCTACAGGTAATGCGTTACCCACAAAAAAGCCGCCCCAAAGGGCGGCTTTTTCATTACATCAAACCAATCTTACAACTTCGGCCCAGCAGCCTTGATCGCGTCGCTCACTTCGAACTTCTTGAAGTTCTCAACAAACAACCCGGCCAGTGCTTTAGCCGCTTCATCGTAAGCAGCCTTGTCAGCCCAGGTGTTACGTGGGTTCAACAGGCCAGTTTCAACGCCCGGTACGGCCAGTGGCACGTCGAGGTTGATGGTGTCGAGGTGTTCGGTTTCAGCACCGATCAACGCGCCGCTCTGGATCGCTGCGATGACGCCGCGAGTGGTCGGGATGTTGAAGCGTTTGCCGACGCCGTAGCCGCCGCCGGTCCAGCCGGTGTTGACCAGGTAGACCTTGGAGCCGAAGCCGCGGATGCGCTTGATCAGCAGTTCTGCGTATTCGCCGGCCGGACGCGGGAAGAACGGTGCGCCGAAGCAGGTGGAGAAGGTCGACTTGATGCCGCTGCCGGAACCCATTTCGGTCGAGCCCACCAGTGCGGTGTAGCCGGACAGGAAGTGGTAGGCCGCTTGTTCTTCGCTGAGGATCGACACTGGTGGCAGTACGCCGGTCAGGTCGCAGGTCAGGAAGATCACAGCGTTTGGCTCGCCACCGAGGTTCTTCTCGGAACGCTTGGCAACGTGCTCCAGCGGGTAGGCGGCGCGGCTGTTCTGGGTCAGGCTGACATCGGCGTAGTCGGCGTGCTTGGCGTCGTCGATCACGACGTTTTCCAGGACTGCGCCGTGCTTGATGGCTTTCCAGATGACCGGCTCGTTCTTCTCGGACAGGTCGATGCACTTGGCATAGCAACCACCTTCGATGTTGAAGACAACGCCTTCGCCCCAGCCGTGTTCGTCGTCACCGATCAGGTAACGGCTTTCGTCGGCCGACAGGGTGGTTTTACCGGTGCCGGACAGGCCGAAGAACAGGGTCACGTCGCCCGCTTCGCCGATGTTGGCGGCGCAGTGCATCGGCAGTACGTCAGCGGCCGGCAGCAGGAAGTTCTGCACCGAGAACATCGCTTTCTTCATTTCACCGGCGTAACGCATGCCGGCGATCAGCACTTTCTTCTGTGCGAAGTTGATGATCACGCAACCGTCGGAGTTGGTGCCGTCACGCTCTGGCACGCATTCGAAGTTGGCAACGTTGAGCACTTGCCACTCAGCACGACCCGCCGGGTTGTACTGGGCCGGGTTGATGAACAGGCAACGACCGAACAGGTTCTGCCAGGCAGTCTGGGTGGTCATCTTCACGGCCAGGTAGTGATCTTCGGCCGCGCCTACATGCACGTGGGAAACGAAATGATCTTGCGCGTTGTTGAACGCCTCGACGCGAGCCCACAGGGCATCGAACTTGTCGGCCGGGAACTTGCGGTTGATCGGGCCCCAGGCGATAGCGGCCTGGGTGGTCGGCTCTTCAACGATGAAACGATCGACTGGCGAGCGACCGGTACGGTGACCGGTGCGAACAACCAGCGCGCCGGTATCGGCAAGCTCGCCTTCACCGCGATTCAGGGCTTCTTTAACCAGATCATCAACACTCAGATCGGTGTACACGGCGTTATTGGCTTGCGTCATGAGGTTCCCCGTCGGCCAGTGGCCGAGTGCTCCAAACGTTTTGTAGTAGAAAGTCGTGCACTACTACCGCGAAAAAAGTGGGCCGGATTATGCCAGAAACGCCCAAAAAAAGTAGGGCCCTCCCGTCGTAACGGCGTTATTCCGGCACTTTCCAGTGAATTTACCTGCGCTGAACCGTTTTAGTGACGGGTATCTGACGGCGTGTCGACGCCCGCACCGGCGAATAATTGAACAATATCGGCGGCGTCGAACAGGTAACGTTCATTGCAGAACTGACAGTCGACCTCGATGTTGCCACCGTGTTCGACGACCAGGCTCTGCGCATCTTCCAGACCCAAACTGACCAGAGCATTGGCAGAACGTTCGCGCGAGCAGCTGCAACGGAAGCGCAATTTCTGCACATCGAACAGCCGGACCTGCTCTTCGTGGTAGAGGCGATGGAGCACGGTTTCGTTGTCCAGACCGAGCAATTCATCGGCGGTCAGGGTGCTGCCCAGCGCGGTGATGTGCTGCCAGCTGGCGGCGCGTTCCTCTTCGTCTTTCAGGCGGTCGGCGGGCAGTTGCTGCAGCAACAGGCCGCGGGCGCGACGGCCATCGGCGTACAGCCAGAAACGCGTGCCCACCTGTTGCGACATCACGAAGTAGTTAGTGAAGCATTCCGAGAGGGTTTCGCCATCCAGGTCGACGATGCCCTGATAACGCTGGCCCACGGTCGGGTCGACGGTCAGCGCCAATACGCCGTTGGGCATCAGGTCGGCGAGGGTGGCGTCGGGGGCGATCTGGTCGGCCTCGTAACGGGCCAGACCACGGATATCACGTTCGCTGGAGCATTCGATCATCAGCAACGGGATCGGGCCGTCGGACCGCGCCTGAAGAATCAGCAGACCATCAAACTTCAAGGTGCCGACCAGCAACGACGCCGCGGCCATCAGTTCGCCAAGCAGTTGCGCGACCGGCTCCGGATACGAGTGTTTGGCAAGGACCTCGGCGTAGCTGCGCTCCAACGAAACCAGCTCGCCGCGGGTGTCGCTGTCATCGAAGATGAAGCGTTGGGTGTAGTCGGTATCCGGTAGATCGGTCATAGGTCTGGGTATCTGAAGTAAATGATAAAAAGGTTACAAACGAGAAAATCGCGCCTCTGCAGCACCGTTTTGGTGCGCACTGTTCAGCCATGGGAGGCATTTTATGAACAATCCGGTTTTGTTCCAAGCAAGGTGGGACGTCTGCCGGTGGCGTTGTGCAATTTTGTGCCGCTGGTGCTGCTGGCCTTCTGGTTATGGCCTACAGGTCAGAGGCTGTGTGTGATTTTCGACGAGTGGCTTTCCATCCACTCGATTCGCCGGTGGCGATTCACCCGATATGGCTGCGCATTCGGGTAATTGCAAGTCTGCGACCGTTCGATGCGGTGGTTGGGGATGCTAGTCGTCGGAGAAATATGGTGCGTAGCGCCCGATTTTTTCGTTGGAGGGCGAGTGCTGCGCACTCGATCGCCGGCAAGCCAGCTCCTACAGTGACCGCGTCGTTCAAACGTAACGCAATCTCCTGTAGGAGCTGGCTTGCCAGCGATAGCGTCAGCCCAGACAACACAGAAACAACCGACTCACTCGTCGTTGCTGCTCCCACGAAATTTAAACAGATCCCGCCGCTGCTTCTTGCTCGGCTTGCCGTCGGTGCTCACGCCCAGCGAGCCCGCCTTGCGCATCGCCGCAGCCGCTTCGCGCTTGGCGATGCTGGCTTCGGTTTCGGCGTACAAGGTCTGAGCTTCCGGCGCACCACGGCGCACGATCGATAACGCCTGGACCACCACCGTGCGCTCTTCGAACCCTGCGCGAATCTGAAACTCGTCGCCGATCCGCGGCTCTTTGCCCGGCTTGCAACGCTCACCCCGGCAATGCACCTTGCCACTTTCAATCGCCGCTTTCGCCAAGGCACGTGTTTTATAAAAACGCGCGGCCCACAACCACTTATCGAGACGGACCTTGTCGTCCTCTTCGCTTTTTTGTGCCATGGAATTTCCTCATTCTGAAATATTGGTGAACTGTACTACCGTTTCTGTCGTGCCAGGATTTCCACCGACCCGTACTACAATGCGCACGCCACACCTCGCTTGCAGGGGTGGAATTCCGGGCTGTAGATATCTGTCGCCTTTTAACCATTATTCTGCGTGAATACCGCGAATCCGGCCGCGTGCGGCCCCAGCGGTATCCACCGGTTGAGTACCTTTGAAGACATTTGACCATTTGACCGTTGTCGGTCTGCGCGAGTGGGTGGCGCTCCCGGGTTTGGGAGTTGCGGGCCTGCGGGCAAAAATCGACACCGGTGCCAGCACCTCCAGCCTGCATGCCACTGACATCGAGCCGTTCGAGCGCGACGGCGAACAGTGGGTGCGCTTCACCGCGCACCTGGGCACGGTAGTGCAGTTGCGACACCGACGCTGTGAAGCACCGCTGGTGACGATGAAATCCATCAAGAGCTCCAACGGCCAGGCGCAGAAGCGTTACGTGGTCAGCACCACCCTGGCCCTCGGTGATCGGGTCTGGCCCGTCGAGTTCACCCTCGCCTGCCGCAAGTCCATGCGTTATCGCCTGCTTCTCGGTTCCAAAGCCCTGATCGACGGCCAACTGGTGGTCAATCCGGGCATTAAGTATGTACAAGACAAGCCGGTGTTCCCGGTATCTACCTCCTCCACAGGTGTTGCATGAAGATCGCTGTGCTGTCGCGGAACCCGCGTCTGTATTCCACTCGTCGTCTGGTCGAAGCCGGTACCGAGCGTGGCCATGAAATGGTGGTGATCGACACCCTGCGCGCCTACATGAACATTGCCAGCCACAAGCCGCAGATCCACTACCGCGGCAAGCCGCTGGAAGGTTTCGATGCGGTGATCCCCCGGATCGGTGCGTCGGTAACGTTTTATGGCTGCGCGGTGCTGCGTCAGTTTGAAATGATGGGGGTGTTCCCGCTTAACGAATCGGTGGCCATTGCCCGCTCGCGGGACAAACTGCGTTCGCTGCAATTGCTCTCGCGCCGTGGGATCGGTTTGCCGGTCACCGGGTTTGCCCACTCTCCGGATGACATTCCCGACCTGATCGACATGGTCAACGGCGCGCCGCTGGTGATCAAGGTGCTGGAAGGCACCCAGGGCATCGGCGTGGTGCTGTGCGAAACCGCGACGGCGGCGGAATCAGTGATCGAGGCGTTCATGGGCCTCAAGCAGAACATCATGGTTCAGGAATACATCAAGGAAGCCGGCGGTGCGGACATTCGTTGCTTCGTGGTCGGCGACAAGGTGATTGCGGCGATGAAGCGTCAGGCCAAGCCTGGGGAGTTTCGTTCCAACCTGCATCGCGGTGGCAGCGCCAGCCTGATCAAGATCACGCCGGAAGAACGCATGACTGCATTACGCGCTGCGAAGGTGATGGGACTGGCGGTGGCGGGTGTGGATATTCTGCGTTCGAATCACGGGCCGTTGGTGATGGAAGTGAATTCGTCGCCGGGGCTGGAGGGGATTGAAACCACCACCGGGAAGAATGTGGCGGGGATCATCATTGAGCATCTTGAGAAGAATGGTGGGCCGAATATGACTCGGACCAAAGGTAAGGGCTGATTCTGAATATGTGGCGGCAGTGATGCCGCCTTCGCGGGCAAGCCTCGCTCCTACAGTGATCATAAATCCATGTAGGAGCGAGGCTTGCCCGCGAAGAGGCCATCAGCCCCACTGAAGATCTCAGTTGTTAAACCGCATCCCGAGGCAGCATCAACCCCAACGGCAACCGCACCCGCGCTTCCAGCCCGCCACCAGTACGATTGCGCAGCTCAACATTTCCACCATGCATCGAAGCAATCCGCTTCACGATCGCCAGACCCAACCCGGTTCCTTTGCCACCGCGAGCACGATCCCCACGGGTAAACGGATTGAAGATCGCCTCCAGCTCCGACGGATCAATCCCCGCCCCACGGTCCATGACGCTCAGCACCACATACGGGGCGCTGACATCCCCGGACACATAAGCCGCCACCTCAACACCGCTGCCAGCGTGATGCAGCGCATTGCCGATCAGGTTGTTCAGCAACCGTTTCATGGACACGCGACGCAGCGGAAACGGCTGAATCGGCTCCAGACGCAAGCGTACTTTCTCTTCATTCTGGTTAAACGGCGCGGCGACCTCGCGGACCAGATCGCTCAAGTCCACCTCTTCCACCGATTCATCGCGGCCATCGCGGATGAACGCGAGGAACTGGTCGAGAATCGCGTCCATGTCCTCGATGTCGCGGACCATGTCGTCCGTCAGGTCGCTGTGGTCGCCCATCAGTTCCAGTGACAAGCGCAAACGAGTCAGCGGTGTCCGCAGGTCATGGGACACCCCGGCCAGCATCAGCTCGCGCTCGCGGCCAGCCTGTTCGACGTCTTCGGCCATCTGGTTGAACGCGCGGTACACCTCGGTCATCTCGCTCGGCGTGTCGCTGATCGGCAGGCGCACGCTGCGACCCTGGCCAAGTTGGCGGGCGGCATAGACCAGGCGCTTCAAGGGTTGATTGAGCTGGCTGACGAAGATCCACGCCGAGGCGGTGGACAGCAAACCAATGGCAAGGAACCAGCCGAGCACGTTCCAGATTTTCTGGCCACGCAAAGGATGCGGATACAGCGGCACTTTCAGCCAGCCATCGCCCAGGCTCGGCGCCCGGACCCACAGCGCTGGCGGCGAGTGCATGCGTAATCGCACCTCGGTGTCGGCGCCGAGTTCGGCCTGCATCTGCCGCTGATAGATCTCGCTGTAAGGCCAGTGTTGCTCGCCTTCCGGCACGCCAGTGCCCACCACCCGGATCAGGGTCGCGGCTTCGGCAATCTTGTCGCGATTGTTTTCATCGGCCGCCCAATAGGCGCGCAGCGTCAGGGCGACGCCGTGGCTGTATTGACGATCCACCAGCACGTCTTCGTTCATCAACAGATAAACCAGGGTCAGCGCCTTGGAAAACAGGACGACAATCAGCACCAGCCACAGGGTGCGGGAGAAGAAACTCTGGGGGAACCAAACCGGGGTTTTCATGAATAACCGCTACACACTTGCAGGAGCGAGCGATGCTCGCATATTGCGGATCGCGAGTCTGCGGACACTTGCGTCCGCACGACCCGCTCCTACAAATCGCCGATCACTTGGTGGCGGCGCCATCCGGAACGAACACGTAGCCCACGCCCCAGACGGTCTGGATGTAACGCGGCTTGGAAGGATCAGGCTCGATCATCCGGCGCAGACGGGAGATCTGCACGTCGATGGAGCGCTCCAGGGCATCCCACTCGCGGCCACGGGCCAGGTTCATAAGCTTGTCGCGGGTCAGTGGCTGACGCGCGTTCATGACCAATGCCTTGAGCACCGCAAACTCACCGGTGGTGAGCATGTGCACTTCGTCACCGCGTTTCAGTTCGCGAGTGGCCAGGGACAGTTCGTAGTCACCGAAGGTCACGCTTTCGTCTTCGCTGCCCGGCGCACCCGGCACCGGCGCCGACTGACGACGCAGGACCGCTTTGACGCGAGCCATCAGCTCGTCCGGGTTGAACGGCTTGGCCAGGTAATCGTCGGCGCCCAGTTCCAGGCCCTTGATGCGGCTCAGCTCGTCGCCCTTGGCGGTGAGCATGATGATCGGAATCTGATTGTTCGCGCCGCGCAGACGGCGGCAGGCGGTCAGACCGTCTTCGCCGGGCAGCATCAGGTCGAGGACGACCAGGTTGAACACTTCACGCGCCAGCAGGCGGTCCATTTGTTCGGTGTTCGGTACGGCGCGGGCGCGGTAGCCCTTGCTGACGAAAAAGCGTTCCAGCAGGCTGCTGAGCCCCGGATCGTCGTCAACGATAAGAATTTTTTCGCCTTCAGCAATGTTTGCAGTGCTGCTCATTGGATGCTCCTTTGATCTCGGCGCGCATTATGGCGTAGCTGCCGTTATACGCACCGTGTGCATTGTTAGCAGATTTTTCCTTCACCGCCAGAAATCCGGGCATTGTGCCTACAGCCTGTGATGCCCCCGAATGACAGAACGCTGGTTATAATGCGCGGCCTTTTGTGTCAGGCAACGTCTGATCGTTACCGTCGCGGCGGCTTTTTATTTTCATCGCCACGGCAGTAATTGTTCGATTTCACGGGTCAACGGGATGCCTGTTGATCCAGGTAGCGGCGCAGGCCAGGCCGCTCAACCAGACTCGCCGAGCCTTTATCCCCGCGCCCGCGAGCCTGCTTTCACAATTTGTCAGGTGGTTTTATGGACAGCATCAACAGCCGCATCGCCGAGGAACTCGGCGTACGCCCACAACAGGTCGAAGCGGCCGTCGCGCTACTCGATGAAGGCTCTACCGTTCCCTTCATCGCCCGTTACCGGAAAGAAGTGACCGGCAGCCTCGATGACATCCAGTTGCGTCATCTGGAAGAGCGTCTGCGCTACCTGCGAGAACTCGACGAACGGCGCATCAGCATCCTCGCCAGCATCGAAGAGCAAGGCAAGCTGACCCCGCAACTTGAACGCGACATCAAGCTCGCCGACACCAAGACCCGCCTCGAAGACTTGTACCTGCCGTACAAGCAGAAGCGCCGCACCAAGGGCCAGATCGCCCTGGAAGCCGGCCTCGGCGAGCTGGCCGACGGCCTGTTCAACGATCCCTCGCTGGCCCCGGACACCGAAGCCGCACGCTTCATCAACGCCGAAAAAGGCGTGGCCGATGTGAAGGCGGCCCTCGAAGGCGCCAAGTACATCCTCATGGAGCGCTTCGCCGAAGACGCTGGCCTGCTGGACAAGCTGCGCAACTACTTGAAGCAAGAAGCCACCCTCAGTGCCCGCGTGATCGCCGGCAAGGAAGAGGAAGGCGCCAAGTTCCGCGACTATTTCGAACACGACGAACCGCTGAAAAGCATGCCGTCGCACCGCGCGCTGGCGATTTTCCGTGGCCGCAACGAAGGCATCCTCAGCTCGGCGCTGAAAGTCGGCGACGAACTGCCGGGCACCATGCACCCGTGCGAAGGCATGATCGGTCAGCAGTTCGGTATCCAGAACCAGAACCGCGCCGCCGACAAATGGCTGGGCGAAGTGGTGCGCTGGACCTGGAAGGTCAAGCTCTACACCCACCTCGAAACCGACCTGCTGGGTGAACTGCGCGATGGCGCGGAAACCGAAGCGATCAACGTGTTCGCGCACAACCTGCACGACCTGCTGTTATCGGCTCCGGCCGGCCCGCGTGCCACCCTGGGCCTCGACCCGGGCCTGCGCACCGGTTGCAAGGTCGCCGTGGTCGATGCCACCGGCAAGCTGCTGGATCACGCCACGGTTTACCCGCACGTGCCGCACAACAAGTGGGATCAGACCCTGGCGATTCTCGCGGCCCTGTGCGCCAAGCACTCGGTGGACCTGATCGCCATCGGCAACGGCACCGCCAGCCGCGAAACCGACAAGCTGGCTGCTGAGCTGATCAAAAAATACCCAGCCATGAAGATGACCAAAGTCATGGTCTCCGAGGCGGGCGCATCGGTTTACTCGGCGTCGGAACTGGCTTCGAAGGAATTCCCGGACCTCGACGTGTCGATCCGTGGCGCGGTGTCCATCGCCCGTCGCTTGCAGGATCCGCTGGCCGAACTGGTGAAAATCGATCCGAAATCCATCGGCGTCGGCCAGTACCAGCACGACGTGTCGCAGCTGAAACTGGCGCGCGGCCTGGACGCGGTGGTCGAGGACTGCGTGAACGCCGTCGGCGTAGACGTGAACACCGCTTCCGTGGCGCTGCTGGCCCGTATCTCCGGCCTCAACGCGACCCTGGCGCAGAACATCGTCAGCCACCGTGACGAGCACGGCGCGTTCAAGACCCGTGCAGCGTTGAAGAAAGTGGCGCGTCTGGGCGAAAAAACCTTCGAACAGGCCGCCGGCTTCCTACGCGTGATGAACGGCGACAACCCGCTGGATTCGTCTGCGGTTCACCCGGAAGCCTATCCGCTGGTGCAACGCATCGCTGCTGAAACCGACCGCGACATTCGCTCGCTGATCGGCGACGCGAGCTTCCTCAAGCGTCTTGATCCGAAGAAGTACACCGACGAAACCTTCGGTCTGCCGACGGTCACCGACATCCTGCAAGAGCTGGAAAAACCTGGCCGCGACCCGCGTCCTGAGTTCAAGACCGCCGAGTTCCAGGAAGGCGTCGAAGACCTCAAGGACCTGCAACTGGGCATGATCCTCGAAGGCGTCGTGACCAACGTGACCAACTTCGGTGCGTTCGTCGATATCGGCGTGCATCAGGACGGTTTGGTGCACATCTCTGCGCTTTCGGAGAAGTTCATCAAGGACCCGCGTGAAGCGGTGAAGGCCGGTGACGTGGTGAAAGTGAAGGTCATGGAAGTCGATATCCCGCGCAAACGCGTCGGTCTGTCGATGCGCATGAGCGACACCCCGGGCGAGAAAATCGACGGTGCCCGTGGCGCGCGTCCGGGGTCGGCACCGCGCCAGTCCCAGAACACTGCACCGCGCAAGGAAACCACGGCAGCGGCCCCGTCCAACAACGCCATGGCTTCGCTGTTCGCCAACGCCAAGCAGTTGAAGAAACGCTGATGGAGATCCCGGCCGGGCTGACTGAAAGCGCGTTTTTCAAGCTGCTGGGCTGTCGCTTGCACAGCCTGGAAACCGGGGTGGCGCAAGTCGCCCTGGCGCTGGAACCCGAACTGCGCAATCGCGGCGGCAAGCTGCACGGCGGGGCCTTGTTCAGCCTGGTGGACATTGCCATGGGACTGGCCTGTTCCAGCACCCACGGCTTTGACCAGCAGAGCGCGACCATCGAGTGCAAGATCAACTACATCCGCGCCGTTTCCGACGGCGAGGTGATGTGCACGGCGCGGGTGATCCACCCGGGCCGCCGCACGCTGGTGGTCGAAGCCGACGTGATGCAGGGCGACAAACTCGTCGCAAAAGCACAAGGCACGTTCGCTGTCCTGTAGCTAGCCGTCATCGATTTGAGGTAATTTCGGCGCTGAGACCATAGCGTCGAAGTTCCCTGTGGGAGCGGGCTTGCTCGCGAAAGCGGAGTGTCAGACGACTTCAATGTTGCCTGATACACCGCTTTCGCGAGCAAGCCCGCTCCCACAAGGGATTGCGGCGATCAAACCTTGGCCGGCTGACAACAGCCCCGAGGGGTTCCCAAACCAGGCGAAAACGCCAGTTTCAACTTCACCCTTGTAGACCGTCCTGCCCACCCCCATATTGGGGCGACTGACGCGTGAAGGAATCCAACTTGAGCGAACTTCTCAACCGCCGCCTGGCTCTGCTCGGCGAGCGCGCTAACCTCTCTCTGCTCGAACAGTGCCTTCACGGCATCGAACGTGAATGCCTGCGCGTGACCGGCGAAGGTCGCCTGGCGCAAACGCCGCACCCGGAAGAATTGGGTTCCGCGCTGACCAACGAACAAATCACCACCGACTATTCCGAGTCGCTGCTGGAATTCATCACGCCCGCCCTGCCCGATCCGGCCGAGACCCTGGCGAGCCTGGACAGGATTCACCGTTTTGCCTACAGCAAGCTCGGCAACGAGTACCTGTGGAGTCCGTCGATGCCGTGCCCGTTGCCGGCCGAGGAAGATATTCCGATCGCCTATTACGGCACCTCCAACATCGGCAAGCTCAAGTATGTCTACCGCAAGGGCCTGGCCCTGCGCTATGGCAAGACCATGCAGTGCATCGCCGGGATTCACTACAACTTTTCCCTGCCGGAGAAGCTCTGGCCGCTGCTCAAGCAGGCGGAAGGTTTTGTCGGTACTGACCGAGACTATCAGTCGTCGGCCTACATCGCGCTGATCCGTAATTTCCGCCGCTACAGCTGGCTGCTGATGTACCTGTTCGGTGCTTCGCCAGCGCTGGACGCCGGTTTCCTGCGCGGTCGCACGCATCAGTTGGAACAGCTGGACCCGGACACCTTGTACCTGCCGTACGCCACCAGCCTGCGCATGAGCGATCTGGGTTATCAGAGCAACGCCCAGGCCGGCCTGACGCCGTGCTACAACGATCTGGCGAGCTACACCGACAGCCTGCGCAAAGCGGTGGCCACACCGTATGCGCCGTATGTCGAAATCGGCACGCATCAGGACGGTGAGTGGGTTCAGCTCAACACCAACATCCTGCAGATCGAAAACGAGTACTACTCCAACATCCGCCCGAAACGCGTGACCTACACCGGCGAGCGCCCGATCCAGGCGCTGGTAGCCCGTGGCATTCAGTACGTCGAAGTGCGTTGCCTGGACATCAACCCGTTCCTGCCGATGGGTATCGACCTCACCGAGTCTCGGTTCCTGGATGCGTTCCTGCTGTATTGCGCGCTGAACGACAGCCCGCTGTTGACCAGTAATTCGTGCGGCAACGCGACATCGAACTTCCTCAGCGTGGTCAAGGAAGGTCGCCGTCCGGGCCTGCAACTGCAACGCGACGGTCAACCGGTTGACCTGAAAGAGTGGGCAGGCGAGTTGCTGGAGAAGATTGCGCCACTGGCGGCGTTGCTGGATCAGAGCCATGGCGGCGATGCGCACAGCAAGGCTGTGGACGCGCAACTGGCCAAGGTCAAGGATTCGTCCCTGACGCCATCGGCCCAGGTGCTGGCGGCAATGGCCGAACACAAGGAAAGCTTCAGCCAGTTCTCCCTGCGCCAGAGCCAGGCCCATGCGGAATATTTCCGCAGCGAGCCGTTGAGCAGCGAAGACCAGGCAACGTTTGAAGAGCGCGCGCGTTCGTCGCTGGCGGAGCAAGTAGAGCTGGAGCAGAACGAAGTCGGCGATTTCGATGTGTTTGTCGGCTCGTATCAGGCGAGCATTCTGGCAATCAGCAACTAACCTCTGAAGGTCCTTCGAATCTTTTCGCGGGCAAGCCTCGCTCCTACAGTTTTGTGTCGGTCACCCAGTTGTGACTCGACCCCCAACCTGTAGGAGCGAGGCTTGCCCGCGAAGGCTGCGCCGCGGTCTTGCTTAGAATTTTCCGCTCATAAGCTCATTCGAAAAAGTTATTTATTTTCGGATTCTTATATCATTTAGTCTCTTTTTCACGCCGACTCTCGGTCCGCCTGAAAAGGAGCTTCCCAATGAAACTGCATTTCCCTCTTCGCCTCCTGGCGGCCGCGTCTTTGGCTGCGGCGAGTTTCTTTGCCCAGGCGGCTGACGTGACGGTCGCTTACCAGACCACCGTGGACCCGGCGAAAGTCGCCCAGGCCGACGGCGCCTACGAAAAAGCCACCAACGCCAAGATCGACTGGCGCAAATTCGACAACGGTGCCGACATCATCGCCGCCATCGCTTCCGGCGACGTGCAGATCGGCTACCTCGGCTCCAGCCCTCTGACGGCTGCAATCACCCGCAAAGTCCCGGTTGAAACCTTCCTCATCGCCACCCAGATCGGTGCCGCTGAAGCCTTGGTTGCCCGCGACGGCTCCGGGATCAAGACTCCTCAGGACCTGATCGGCAAGAAAATCGCCGTGCCGTTCGTTTCCACCGGCCACTACAGCCTGCTCGCCGCGTTGAAACACTGGAACATCGACCCTTCGAAAGTCACCGTGCTCAACCTCGCCCCGCCAGCCATCATCGCGGCGTGGAAACGCGGTGACATCGACGCCACCTACGTCTGGGACCCAGCGCTCGGTGTGGCCAAGGAAAACGGCAAAGTGCTGATCACTTCCGGCGAACTGGCCAAGTTCGGCGCACCAACGTTCGATGCCTGGATCGTGCGTAAAGACTTCGCCGAGAAGCACCCGGAAATCGTCACCGCGTTCGCCAAAGTCACCCTCGACGCCTACGCCGATTACCGCAAAGACCCTAAAGCCTGGCTCGCCAATCAATCCAACGTCGACAAGCTGGTGAAGCTGTCCGGCGCCAAGGCCAGCGACATTCCGCTGCTGCTGCAAGGCAACGTCTACCCGCTGGCGGCTGACCAGGTGATCACCCTTGGCGCGCCGACCACCAAAGCCATCACCGACACCGCCGTGTTCCTGAAAGAACAAGGCAAGGTCGAGGCCGTGCTGCCGGACTACGCGCCGTACGTCAGCGCCAAGTTCATCACCAACTGATCGGGAGTTAATTGCGATGGCCTTGCTACAGCTGGAGCGCATCAGCGCACAGTACCCCGGCAGCCCGGAACCGGTATTGGCGGATATTTCCTTGAGCCTTGGGCCCCAGCAATTGCTGGTCGCCCTCGGCCCGTCCGGCAGTGGCAAGACTTCGCTGTTGAACCTGATTGCCGGTTTCGTCGAGCCCAGCGCCGGGCGCATCACCCTCGATGGCGTGCCGGTCAAAGGCCCGAGCGCCGAACGCGGCGTGGTGTTTCAGGACGACGCGCTGCTGCCTTGGCAAGATGTGTTGGCCAACGTCGGTTTCGGTCTGGAACTGGCCGGTGTCTCCCGGGACAAACGTGAAATCCGCGCTCGGGAAATGCTCGCACTGGTGGACCTTTCCGGCTTCGAAAATCGGCGGATCTGGCAGCTGTCCGGTGGCCAGAAGCAGCGTGTCGGCCTGGCCCGTGCGCTCGCCGCCGACCCTCGCGTGTTGTTGATGGACGAACCTTTCGGCGCCCTCGACGCCTTCACACGCGAACAGATGCAGGAGCTGCTGCTGCAAGTCTGGCGGCGCACCGCCAAACCCGTATTCCTGATTACCCACGATATTGAAGAAGCGGTATTTCTCGCCACGGACCTGATTCTGCTGGCGCCAAACCCCGGGCAAATCGTCGAGCGCCTGAGCCTGGATTTCGGTCAGCGTTACGCCGCCGGCGAGTCCGCACGGGCGATCAAATCCGACCCGCGCTTTATCGAAACCCGCGAACACGTACTCGCCAAAGTGTTCTCCCAACGCAGCGCCGCCACGCGGCAGGAGCGCGCATGAGCAGCTATGAAATTCCGGCCGTGACGGTGAAACCGGGTTCGACGGTGATTCCTGGTCGGCGCAGCCTCAGTACTCGCTGGATCAGCGTGCTGACCCTTGTCGCGCTGGTTGCCCTGTGGTGGGCCGTTACCGCCACAGGAATGATCGAACCGCTGTTCCTGCCGCCACCGTCCGCCGTGCTGCAAAAAGGCTGGCTGCTGGTGACCACCGGCTACATGGATTCGACGTTGTGGCAGCACTTGGGCGCGAGCCTCAGCCGCATCGGTCTGGGCCTTGGTTTTGCCGTGCTGACCGCCGTGCCGGTCGGCATCGCCATCGGTCACAACCGCATTGCGCGCGGCATTCTCGATCCGCTGATCGAGTTCTACCGCCCGATTCCACCGCTCGCCTATCTGCCGTTGATTGTCATCTGGTGCGGCATTGGTGAACTGTCGAAAGTCCTGCTGATTTACCTGGCGATTTTCGCCCCGATCGCCATCGCCACCGCGACTGGCGTGCGCACCGTCGACCCGGCCAAATTGCGCGCCGCGCAGTCATTGGGCGCGACCCGGGCGCAGTTGATTCGCCATGTGATTTTGCCGAGTGCGTTGCCGGACATCTTGACGGGCGTGCGCATCGGTCTGGGCGTGGGCTGGTCAACGCTGGTCGCCGCCGAACTGATCGCCGCCACCAGCGGCCTGGGCTTCATGGTGCAGTCGGCCGCACAGTTCCTGGTCACCGATGTGGTGGTGCTGGGGATTCTGGTGATTGCGCTGATCGCCTTCGCCATGGAGATGGGCTTGCGTGCGCTGCAACGCAAACTGGTGCCGTGGCACGGCCAGGCTCACTAACGACTTGTCATTGACCATGCCGACAGATCGGCACCCCGGATTGAAGAGAACCACCATGAGCAACCTGACAATCGTCCCCCTCAGCTCCGCCCTCGGCGCGCAAATCAGCGGCATCGACATCAGCCAGCCATTGAACCTGGAACAGCGCGATGCCATCGAGCAGGCACTGCTCAAGCATCAGGTTTTGTTCTTTCGCGACCAGCCGATCACGCCGCAGCAACAGGCGCGTTTCGCCGCCAACTTCGGCGACCTGCACATTCACCCGATCTACCCGAATGTGCCGGAACAGCCGGAAGTACTGATCCTCGACACCGCCGTCACCGACGTGCGCGACAACGCGATCTGGCACACCGACGTGACCTTCCTGCCGACCCCGGCGATGGGCGCAGTGCTCAGCGCAAAACTGTTGCCGGAGTTTGGCGGCGACACGTTGTGGGCCAGCGGCATTGCGGCTTATGAGGCGCTGTCCGCGCCGATGAAAAGTCTGCTGGAAGGGCTGACGGCGACGCACGATTTCACCCGTTCGTTTCCGTTGGAACGCTATGGCAACACGCCTGAGGCGCTGGCTCAGTGGGAAGAAGCACGCCGCAAGAATCCACCGCTGTCGCACCCGGTCATTCGTACGCACCCGGTGAGCGGGCGCCGTTCGTTGTTCGTCAGTGAAGGGTTTACGTCGAAGATCAATGAGCTGTCGGAGACGGAGAGCGAGGCGATTCTGAAGTTTCTGTTCGCCCATTCCACGCGGCCGGAATTCACCATTCGCTGGCGCTGGCAGCAGGACGACATCGCGTTCTGGGACAACCGCGTGACGCAGCATTACGCGGTGGATGACTACCGGCCGGCACGCCGGGTGATGCAGCGGGCGACGGTGTTGGGGGATGTGCCGTTTTTTCGGTGAGTTCCTGACTTCTTTGTTGCCTGCCCCGGCCCTATCGCGAGCAGGCTCGCTCCCACAAAGTGATCGGTCGACCACAAATATTGTGGTCAACCCCCAACCCCTGTGGGAGCGAGACCGGCTTGCCGGCGATATCGGACTGACAGACGCCAGATAACCCGGCGCCGAACACTCATTCAGCCGTCGAAGGTTTCTCCCAAAGATTGATCCCGCCCTCTTGGGCAAACCGGTCTATCTCCGCCAACTCTTGCGCACTGAAGCTCAGATTCTTCAACGCCCCGACGTTCTCGATAATCTGCTCCGGCCGGCTCGCACCGATCAGCGCCGAAGTCACCCGAGGGTCGCGCAGCGTCCAGGCCAACGCCAGTTGCGCCAGGCTCTGGCCGCGACGCTTGGCAATCTCATTGAGCCCACGCACATGGGCGATGTTGGCCTCCGACAGGTGCGAGGACTGCAACGAACCGCCGCCCGGACGATTGACCCGCGCATCCTTCGGAATGCCGTTGAGGTATTTGTCGGTCAACAGACCCTGCGCCAACGGCGTGAACGCAATCACGCCGGTGCCGAGTTCGTCGGTGACATCCAGCAGATCCTTTTCCACCCAGCGATTAAGCAGGTTGTAGGCCGGCTGGTGAATCAGCAACGGCACTTTCCACTCTTGCAACAGCGCCGCCATCTCACGGGTTTTCACCCCGGAATACGACGAGATACCGATGTACAACGCCTTGCCCTGCTGCACCGCCGTGGCCAGCGCGCTGGCGGTTTCTTCCAGCGGCGTGTCCGGGTCGAAACGGTGGGAGTAGAAAATATCCACGTATTCCAGGCCCAGACGCTGCAGGCTCTGATCAAGGCTGGCCAGCACGTATTTGCGCGAACCACCGCCCTGCCCATAAGGACCGGGCCACATGTCCCAACCCGCCTTGCTCGAGATGATCAGCTCGTCGCGATACTGCTTGAAATCTTCACGCAGCAAACGCCCGAAGTTGATCTCGGCGCTACCGTACGGCGGACCATAGTTATTGGCGAGATCGAAGTGGTTGATCCCCAGATCGAACGCCGTGCGCAGCAACGAGCGCTGGGTGTCGATCGGCGTGCTGTCGCCGAAGTTGTGCCACAGGCCCAGGGACAACGCCGGCAACACCAGACCGCTGCGACCGACGCGGCGGTAAGGGATGGAGTCGTAGCGGTTTTCGGCAGCGGTGTAGGTCATCGAATCCTCTCTTGTCTGTCTTGAAGTTGGTATCGACTGCTTCGCAAGTTGCCCAGCATACGCCCAGACAAACGTCGATAAACCTCGGACTTGAGGAAATGCTGAAACGTTTCACATATTTTCGATTCAAGGGGCTAACGCGCCCCGGCAAACACCTCCCCCAACCAATCCACAAACACCCGAACCCGTGGCGACATGTGTCGGTTGTGCGGATACAACACTGAAACCGGCATCGGGGGCGGCGGCGTGTCGATCAGGACTTCCTGCACCAGGCCCTGGGCGATCTGCGTTTCCATTCGGTAATGCGGGCACTGGATCAAGCCCAGTCCGGCAATGGCCGAGGCGGCGTAGATTTCTGCGCCGAACACCGAGATCGCGCCCTCGATGGCGACTTCCTGCAATTCGCCATCGACCATGAATTCGAACGGGAACAACTTCGCCGTGGTGCGCGAGACGTAGTTCACCGCGCGATGATGTTTCAGGTCCTCGAGGGATTTTGGCTCGCCGAATTTGCGCAGGTAGGCGGGGCTGGCGCAGGTGATCTGGCGCAGGTTGGCGACACGTTTGCCGATCAGCGCCGAGTCGCCAAGTGTGCCGGCACGCAGCACACAGTCGACGCCTTCGGCGATCAGGTCGACAAAGCGGTCGGCCTCGCTGATGGACAGTTCAATGTCCGGATAGCGCTCCATGAATTGCGGCAAGGCGGGGATGACAAAACTCTTGGCCAGCGTGCCGTGCAAATCCACCCGCAATCGCCCCTTCGGCGCGACGCTGCGAAAAGCCAGTTCAGCTTCTTCCAGTTCCGCCAGCAATTGCACACAGCGCAAGTAGTACGCCTCGCCGTCCAGCGTAGGACGCACCTTACGCGTGCTGCGCTCCAGTAAACGCGTACCGAGCCAGGCTTCGAACTGGTTCAGCGTATGGGTCAGGGTTGCCCGTGGCAGGTTCAGGTCTTCGGCGGCCAGGGTGAAGCTGCTGCGCTCGTAGATCCGCACGAACACCTTCATCGCTTTGACTTGATCCATGGCGTTCGCGACCTTTGATTGTTGGCGATTATTGAACAGTCAAGGCAACTCTCGTGCATTTATCAGCCTGAGTAAACATGTGAGTCTGGCTTCACCCCAAACAGACACCCTCAAAGGACTCACCGCCATGACTACTCAAACTTCGAAAGTTGCCATCGTGACCGGCGCCTCCCGCGGCATCGGCGCCGTGATCGCCAAACAACTGGCCAGCGAAGGTTTCGCCGTCGCCATCAACTACGCCAGCAGCGCCACAGAAGCCTCAAAGCTGGTCGTTGAACTGCGTCAGGCCGGCCATCAAGCCATAGCGATCAAGGCTGACGTGGCCAATGCCGACGATGTACGCCGGATGTTCGATGAAACCGAAACGCAATTGGGCAAAGTCGATGTGCTGATCAACAACGCCGGCATTCTCAAAGTGATGCCGCTGGCGCAGCACACGGACGAACTGTTCGACCAGAACTTCAACATCCACGCCCGCGGCACTTTCAACACGCTGCGTGAAGCGGCGACCCGTTTGAACAGCGGTGGCCGGATCGTCAATTTCTCCAGCAGCACCGTTGGCATGAACCTGCCGGGCTACGCCGTGTACATCGCCAGCAAAGCCGCGGTGGAGTCCCTGACTCAGGTGTTCGCCAAGGAAATGCGCGGTCGCAACATCACCGTCAACGCCGTCGCCCCAGGCCCGGTGGCGACCGATCTGTTTTTGCACGGCAAGAGTGAAGAGCAAATCCAGACCTTCGCCAAGATGCCGCCGCTGGAGCGCCTGGGGCAGCCGGAAGACATCTCGCGCGTTGTGTCTTTCCTGGTCGGCCCGGATTCGGCGTGGGTCAATGGACAGATTCTGCGGGTGAATGGCGGGTTGGTTTAAGCTGCTATGTAGGCAGGATTGACGCCTTCGCGGGCAAGCCTCGCTCCTACAGGAGCGACACAAAACTGTAGGAGCGAGGCTTGCCCGCGAAGGCGGTCTTAAAGACGCACTACACCTGAAGGGAGGAACGCATCATGCACACCACGATCATCATCACCTTCGGCCTGGCCCTCCTGGCGCTGATGCTGTTCATCGGCGAGAACATCGGCTTCAGCCGCCAGACGCTGACCTACAGCTTCATCGTGTTGTGGCTGGCCCTGACGATGATCAACGGCGCCATCGGCGTGGTCACCGCCGGCCAGTCCGTGACCACGGAGCTGGTGGTCGGCAGCATCGTGTTCAGCATCCCGGTGGCGGCGCTGGTGTTGTTCATGGTGATGAGCAGCGAGGCCTGAGTTCAACGCACCAGATGCAAAAACTGCAGGTGCCGCTCGTACTGATCGAGGATGTCGTTGATGACCTGGTCCTTGGTGTAGCCCACCAGATCGTAGTCCTGACTGCCCTCGCTCAGGTGCACTTCGGCCCGATAATAACGGCGATTGTTGAGTTGCTTGGGACCCATGCCGCCACGGGCGAATGACGGCGTGAAGTAGCCACGCATCTGCACCTGATAGATGAACGGATGCTGCTCGCCGTGACCGATTTCCAGGCTGACGCTGTCGTTCGCCGGATCGGGTTGAGTGACCACGTTCAAGCCCTTCTCGACGAACACCGCCGACACCTCTTCAATCGCCGGGCGCACCGTCGTGTCGAGGAAGCGATAGACCTCATCCCGCGACGGGAAATGCACCGCCTGACTCAAACGCTGACGCCAACCGCCGCGCCGCGATCCGGACACCGGTGCCAGGGAATGCAGCTGCGCGATCTGCTTCTGCGACTCCAGATAAAACGCCTTGTGCAGGCCCCACATCATCAGCAGCAAGATCATCGAGAACGGCAACGAAGTCAGCACCACCGCTGACTTCAGCGCATCGATGCTGCCCGAAAACAGCAGCGCACTGGTGACCAGCGCGGTCATCGCGCCCCAGAACACCCGCAGCCATTTCGGCCCGTCCTCATCCGGGTTGCCGCCCTTGGCCGAGAGTGTCGACAGCACCACGGTGCCGGAATCGGCCGAGGTGACGAAGAACACGAAGCTGATGAACACCGTGACCGCAATCACGGTTTTGCTCCACGGGTAGGTTTCCAGCAGCAAATAGAGAGTCATCGACGGGTTGTCGATGGCCGACATGCCGAGCGCGCTCATGCCGTGATTGAGCACTTGGTCGATGGCGCTGTTGCCGAAAATCGACATCCACGCCAGGGTGAAACCGAGCGGGATCAACAGCACGCCGAAGACAAATTCGCGGATGGTACGGCCACGGGAAATCCGCGCGATGAACAGACCCACGAATGGCGACCACGCGATCCACCATGCCCAGTAGAACACCGTCCAGCCGCCCAGCCAGTCGCTGGGTTTGTCGTAGGCGTAGAGGTCGAAACTTTTCATCGGCAAGGCGCCGAGGTAGTCGCCGAGGTTCTGGATCAGGGTATTGAGCAGGTGCTGCGTAGGGCCGGCGAACAACACGAACAGCAGCAGCGCACAGGCCAGCAGCATGTTGATGTCGGACATCACCCGCACGCCTTTATCGACGCCGGCCACCGCGACGATGATCGCCGCGCCCATCATCAGCGTGATCAGGCCGACCTGAATCCACTGGGTGTGAGCGATGCCGAACAGGTAATCCAGGCCCGAGTTGAGGTGCAACACGCCGAAGCCCATGTCGGCACCGAGGCCGAACACTGTGGCGATGATGCCGAAGCCATCCACCGCATAACCGATCGGGCCGTTGATGCGTTTGCCGATCAGCGGGTACAGCGCCGAACGCAAGGCCAGCGGCAGATTGTGGCGGTAAGCGAAGTAGGCCAGCGCCATGCCGACGAAGGCAAACACGCCCCAGCCGTGCAGGCCCCAATGCAGAAACAAAATCTGCATCGCCTGGCGCGCCGCGTCCGCTGTGCCGGCCTCGCCTTGCGGCGGTTGCAACAGATGGGTCAGTGGTTCGGACACGCAAAAGAAGAACAGCGTGATGCTGATCCCGGCGGCGAACAGCATGCCGGCCCAGGACAGGTAACTGAATTCGGGCTCGTCGTGGTCGGCACCGAGCTTGATCTTGCCGTAGCCGGACAAGGCGGTGACCACCACGAAGACCAGATACAGCGTCATCGCGAGCATGTAATACCAGCCGACCGTATTGGCCGCCCAGTTTTGCGCTTGCAACAGCCAGGCGCCGGCTTGTTCAGGCATGGCGATAACGACGATGCCGAACAGAAAAATAAACGTCGCCGCGAAGTAAAACACCGGCGGATTCATGCGGATCTGGCCGCTGGCGGGGGTGGACGATGCACTCATGAAAGGTGCACCTCGAGGGGGTGAAACCGGGCAATCAATAACGGACTCGGCAAGGGCAAGCCTCCTGTTGTGAGCGGGCAGCAAACCGACGGTTTAACTTGAATGAGCGTTCAAGTTAAACATGGATAGGGGGCTAAGGACTAATCGCAGGGCTCGGCGGTCGTGTTCGTACGCTAGCTCAAGGATGGGTATGACGTGGGGTTTTGGGGATTTGTTCAGTGGGGAATTGGCTGGATGCCATTGTCTCGGATCGGCTTGAAACCATTCGCGGGCAAGCCGGCTCCTACAGGGTTTTATGTCGAACGGTAATCCCGAGTACGGCACAAACTTTGTAGGAGCCGGCTTGCCGGCGATGGCGTCAGAATTATTGCTAGAGATCCCGGGCCTTACTTCTGCGTCCCATCATCATGCTGCAAATTCGCCTGCGTCAGGTTGGCCCCTGCCGGAACGCTACGCGTCAGCCAAACGTTGCCGCCAATGGTCGAACCCTTGCCGATGGTGATCCGCCCCAGAATGGTCGCGCCGGCATAAATCACCACATCGTCTTCAACAATCGGATGTCGCGGATGGCCCTTCTGCAACTGGCCGTCTTCATCCGCCGGGAAGCGTTTGGCGCCCAGGGTCACGGCCTGATAGATCCGCACACGCTCGCCAATGATCGCGGTCTCGCCGATCACCACGCCGGTCCCGTGATCGATGAAGAAACTACGGCCAATCTGCGCGCCCGGGTGAATGTCGATACCCGTCGCCGAATGCGCGATTTCTGCACTGATCCGCGCCAGCAGCGGCAGCCCGGCACGGTACAAATGGTGCGCGAGGCGATGGTGAATCACCGCCAGAATCCCCGGATAGCACAGCAGCACTTCATCGACGCTGCGGGCCGCCGGGTCACCGTGATAGGCCGCCAGCACATCGGTGTCCAACAGGCTGCGCAGGCCCGGCAGGGCGAGTGCGAAGTCCTGGATGATCTGGATCGTTTTGGCTTCGACTTCAGTGTCGGCCGAGGCACTGTGGCGGGCGGCGTAACGCAGTTCGAGCCGTGCCTGTCCCAGCAATGCATTCAACGCGACGTCCAGCGTGTGACCGACGTAGAAATCTTCACTCTCTTCACGCAGGTCGACCGGCCCCAGGCGCATCGGGAACAACGCCCCGCACAACGCTTCAAGAATCTCCGCCATGGCCGCTCGGGAAGGCAACTCGCGGCCACCCTGCTCGCCGCTGGCGCGGCCGTTTTGCGCACGCCACTCGTCGCGCGCCGTGCGCAGTTGGCTGACGATGGTCTGCAATTGCCAATGGCTGGAACGCTCGCTCACGGTAAAAACTCCACACGGGCGGCCGGACTGTCTGGCCGCACTGACGGCGATTACTTTACGGCAAGGTCTGGAAACCGAATTAAGAACTGATTGTGCTGTGCTCAGCACTTTTGGCTATAAGTAATCTTGCCGGTTGCCCATGCATTTGGGCGTGCCTATAGTCCTGACATCTCTCACCGCCAGTACGGACCCATGATCAAACAACAGCTCGCCCGTTTTGACCGCCTCGATCTGCTCGGCCACCCGACCCCTCTGGAAAAACTCGAACGCCTGTCAGCCTGGCTGGGCCGCGACGTGTACGTCAAACGCGATGACCTGACGCCGCTGGCGATGGGCGGCAACAAGCTGCGCAAACTCGAATACCTGGGCGCCGATGCGCTGGCCCAGGGCGCGGACACGCTGATCACCGCCGGCGCGCTGCAATCCAACCACGTGCGCCAGACCGCCGCCCTCGCCGCCAAACTGGGCCTGGGATGCGTAGCGTTGCTGGAAAATCCTTTGGGCACCGAAGACGCCAACTATGTCGGCAACGGCAATCGGCTGCTGCTTGACCTGTTCGATGCCAAGGTCGAGTTGGTGGACAACCTCGACAACGCTGACGAGCAACTGGAAGCATTGGCCGCACGCCTGCGCAGCAACGGCAAAAAGCCGTATCTGGTGCCGATTGGTGGCTCCAATGCGTTGGGCGCCTTGGGTTATGTGCGCGCCGGGCTGGAATTGGCCGAACAGATCAAGGACACCGGCCTGACCTTCGCCGCCGTGGTGCTGGCCTCAGGCAGCGCCGGGACCCACAGCGGCCTGGCGCTCGCGTTGAGCGAAGCACTGCCGGATTTGCCAGTGATTGGCGTGACGGTTTCGCGCAGCGAAGAAGATCAGCGGCCGAAGGTTCAAGGCCTCGCCGAGCGTACCGCAGCGCTGTTGGGCGTCAGCCTGCCAGCGAGCTTCAAAGTTGAGTTGTGGGACGAATATTTCGGCCCGCGCTATGGCGAGCCGAATGCCGGGACGTTGTCGGCGGTAAAACTGGTTGCGAGCCAGGAAGGTTTGTTGCTGGACCCGGTGTATACCGGCAAGGCGATGGCGGGGTTGCTGGACGGGATTGGGCGTCAGCGTTTTGATGAAGGACCGATCATTTTCCTGCACACCGGTGGGGCGCCGGCGTTGTTTGCCTACGATTCGGCGTTCTGAGAGCGCTGCGCGCTCTATCGCCAGCAAGCTGGCTCCTACAGGGTTCGTGTTGAATAAAAAATCGTGCACGCCCCTGTAGGAGCCGGCTTGCCGGCGATAGCGGTCTAACCGATACATATTCCTTTAAGGAATAACAAACACAATATTTATTATTTTCCTATCTATAAGCACCGTCATATAGTCACGCCGCAGGCGAATTTGCAGCGAGACGCATACGCTGCTTTAGGGCAGGATATCGCAGTCGTCCAAATCCCGATTTTGCCAACATTCCTAAAAGCGTCTTCATAAGAAATCACAGGGGCTTGTCATGAATTTTTCCGCACTACGTCGAAATCTGCTGGTGGGTTCGCTGGGCCTGGCGCTGAGCGCCGGTCTGCTGGGGCAAGCGGTTGCCGGTGAGCAACTGCAAAAAATCAAGGACGCTGGCGTGATCAACGTCGGCCTGGAAGGCACTTACCCACCGTTCAGCTTCGTTGACGCCGACGGCAAACTGACCGGCTTCGAAGTCGAGTTCTCCGAAGCCCTGGCCAAAGAGCTGGGCGTGAAGGTCAAACTGCAACCGACCAAATGGGACGGCATCCTCGCGGCGCTGGAATCCAAGCGTCTGGACGCAGTGGTCAACCAGGTGACCATCTCCGAAGAGCGCAAGAAGAAGTATGACTTCTCCGAGCCGTACACCGTTTCCGGGATTCAGGCGCTGGTGCTGACCAAAAAAGCTGCCGAGCTGAACATCAAGTCTGCCGCCGACCTGGCTGGCAAGAAAGTCGGCGTAGGCCTGGGCACCAACTACGAGCAGTGGGTTAAAGCCAACGTGCCGACCGCTGACGTGCGCACCTACGAAGATGATCCGAGCAAATTCGCAGACCTGCGTAACGGCCGCACCGACGCCATCCTGATCGACCGCCTCGCCGCACTGGAATACGCCAAGAAGGCCAAGGACACTTCCGCCGCCGGCGAAGCGTTCTCCCGTCAGGAAGCCGGTATTGCCCTGCGCAAAGGCGAGCCTGAGTTGCTGGCAGCAGTGAACAAGGCCATCGACAAGCTGCGTGCCGACGGTACGCTGAAAAAGCTTTCGGAAAAATACTTCAGCGCTGACGTCACCAAATAATGGGAGAGGCTTTCCAACTTGCGCTGGACTCCGCGCCCTTCCTGCTGAAGGGCGCGTACTACACGGTAATCCTCAGCCTGGGCGGGATGTTTTTCGGCCTGGTGATGGGGTTCGGCCTGGCGTTGATGCGCCTGTCGCGCTTCAAACTGGTGAGCTGGCTGGCCCGCATCTACGTGTCGTTCTTTCGCGGCACGCCGTTGCTGGTGCAACTGTTCGTGATCTATTACGGCTTGCCGCAACTGGGTATCGAACTTGATCCGCTGCCGGCGGCCCTGATCGGCTTCTCGCTGAACATGGCTGCTTACGCCTGCGAAATCCTGCGTGCCGCGATCAGCTCCATCGAGCGTGGCCAGTGGGAAGCCGCCGCGAGTATCGGCATGACCCGCGCGCAGACATTGCGCCGGGCCATCCTGCCGCAAGCGATGCGCACGGCATTGCCGCCGCTGGGCAACAGCTTCATCTCGCTGGTCAAGGACACGGCGCTGGCCGCCACCATTCAGGTGCCGGAACTGTTCCGTCAGGCGCAGCTGATTACCGCCCGGACTTTCGAAATCTTCACCATGTATCTTGCCGCCGCGCTGATCTACTGGGTTCTGGCCACGGTGCTCTCGCACCTGCAGAACAAGTTGGAAGAGCGGGTCAATCGGCACGACCAGGAGTCCTGACCCCATGATTGTCGTGGAAAAACTGACAAAGCAGTTCAAGGGTCAAGTAGTGCTTAACGGCATTGATCTGGAAGTGAAGGAAGGCGAGGTAGTGGCAATCATCGGGCCGAGCGGCTCGGGGAAAACCACGTTCCTGCGTTGCCTGAATTTTCTCGAAGAACCCTCCAGCGGCCGGATCAAGGTCGGTGACATCGAGATCGATGGCAGCCGCCCGTTGAACCAGCAGCAGGGCCTGGTGCGGCGCTTGCGTCAGCACGTCGGCTTCGTGTTCCAGAACTTCAACCTGTTCCCGCATCGCACCGCCCTGGAAAACGTCATCGAAGGCCCGATCATCGTCAAGAAGGTCCCGCACGCCGAAGCCGTTGCCCTGGGTAAAAAGCTGCTGGCCAGGGTTGGCCTGGCAGGCAAGGAAGACGCGTACCCGCGACGCCTTTCCGGTGGCCAGCAACAGCGTGTGGCGATTGCCCGTGCGCTGGCGATGGAACCGGAAGTGATTCTGTTCGACGAACCCACCTCGGCACTCGATCCGGAGCTGGTGGGGGAAGTGCTGGCGACCATCCGCAGCCTCGCCGAGGAGAAGCGCACCATGGTCATCGTGACCCACGAAATGGGCTTTGCCCGCGACGTGGCCAACCGCGTGGTGTTTTTCGACAAGGGTGTGATTGTCGAGCAAGGCGAAGCCAAAGAATTGTTTGCCCATCCGAAAGAAGAACGGACAAAACAGTTTCTCAGCAAGTTCCTGAACAACGCTCAACACTGAGCCGCCATGACAGCGATATAAACTTCCACGGATGGAAGTTACATCGAAATTTCATATCCCCCCTCAACCGCCACTCAAACCACTCTTACAATTTAACCCTCTTTCAATAATCGCGTGCGGTACATATATATGTCCTGCGACAGATTATCCTCGCCTAAAATCCACAAAACACTTGCGCACTGCCACACGAACAACCGGCGCCTCCCACCGCAAAAACCGCTGATTCGGTGGGTATGTTCGACAAGTCGATGCGGCTTCCGGACCTGAAAGCGTAGGAGCTTTCTGAATAACGAAAGATTCGTTACTTAACTAACCAACTCTATTGACACTTATTCCAGCGCACTCTTATCTAGTCTCCGGCAAACGAACTCATCACGTTCAATCGTTGTTCATACGCAAGTAATGAGTCGTTTGTGGCTCGGCCAATCAGTTCTTTCAGAAACGGACTTCGCTGCAAGACTTCAAGGAGAAACCCATGAAACATATTTCGAAAAAACCCGAACTTGCGGCACCGACCGTGGAGCAATCCCACCGGAGCGGCATCAACATCACCTCGGCTTCTCACCTGCTGATCGCCGTCGCGCCTTATCCCGGCATGGACGAAGGCGACTTGATCGAACTGTTCTGGGACGACTGCTACGTGGCCTCCAGGGTGCTTAACACCCTGGACGTCGGCAAATCCGTCAGCCTGCGCGTGCCGCAAAGCTTCATCGCCAACGGCTCCTCTCGCATTCACTACCGGCTGATGCAGGTCGGCCATGGGCCCGCGCTGTCACCGACAACCCGCGTGCAGGTCAAGCTCGACTGCCCGGGAGGCCAACCTTCTGCCCTGTACGGCGATGAAATCCAGAGCCTGGCGCCGGTGAGCATTCCCGAAACCATCCGCCGTCAGGGCGTCAACCCGAACCAGATCAAGCGCGGCGTTCCCTTGACCATCGAGCCGTACCTGAACATGGCCATCGACGATGAAATCACCCTGCGCTGGGGCGATGTGCGCATGGACCTGCCACGGCTCAAGGCCGGCGATGTGGGCCAGCCGATTCAGGTCTGGGTGCCGCCGGCGATCATTCTTGAAGCCGGCGAAGACCTGCGGCTGGAAGTGACCTACTGCATCCTCGACCGCGTGGGTAATAACTCTCGCTGGGCGCCGGCGCGTACGTTGAAGATTGGTTGTGCCAATCCGTATCTCAAAATCCCGCAGAGGGAAGTGCTCATGGCCGCCGAACCCCGAAAAAATTGAGATCTGCCCCCCCCCTTGTAGGAGCGAAGCTTGCTCGCGAAGGCGTCGGTTCTGACACACCGGGTTATCGTTCTTCGCGAGCAAGTCGGATCGCCGCACCGTTCGCTCCTACAAAAGCCGATCGCTGGGTGTTTCTGTTGCTACAAGAACAAAGTGTTGTCCTGCGTACAGTTGCTCACGACACACTTCTATCCATATTCCTAAAAGTTAGTTTATTTAATTTTTATACACGCTTAGGGTATATAAACCGGACCACCGGACATTCTTGTTTTTACTTCGCCGCATCCATCGCGGCGTTCCATGAGATGTGAGGTAGGTATGGTCCGGAACACAATCACCCCAGTGCAGATCGCCAGGGCATTGCGTGCAGCAGCCAAGGAGCGGCACTGATGTCCAGTCTGGCAGATGCAATCGTCCAGAGTGATCTGGACATCGCCCCGTTGTTGTTGCCCGCGCAGGTGTTGCGCAACGACGCACAAGCAATCAAGGCCGCCCATGAGCTGGCGCAGGTCGCCCGCCAACAAGCGGCTAAACGCGACCGTCAGCGCAAGCTGCCGTGGTCGGAAATCGAACAGTTCACCCGCAGCGGCCTGGGCAGCATTGCCATCCCTCGCGAATACGGCGGCCCGCAGGTTTCGTTCGTCACCCTGGCCGATGTTTTTGCGATCATTTCCGCAGCCGATCCGGCACTGGGGCAGATCCCGCAGAACCAGTTCGGCATTCTCAACCTGGTACTCGGCAGCGCTACCGAAGCGCAGAAAAAACAGCTGTTCAAAAGCGTGCTCGAAGGTTGGCGCATCGGCAATGCCGGGCCGGAGCGCGGCACCAGGAACACCCTGGAACTCAAGGCACGGATCACCGCCGACGGCGACGGATTTGTCATCAGCGGGCAGAAGTTCTACTCCACCGGCGCCCTCTTCGCCCACTGGGTCGCAGTCAAGGCGCTGAATGACGACGGCAAGCAAGTGTTGGCCTTCGTCCGTCGCGGCACACCGGGCTTGCGGATCGTTGATGACTGGTCCGGTTTCGGCCAGCGCACTACCGCCAGCGGCACCATTTTGCTCAATAACGTGCGGGTCGACGCCGAGCTGGTGGTGGACAACTGGAAGATCAACGACAAGCCGAACATCCAGGGTGCCGTCTCGCAGCTGATTCAAGCGGCCATCGACGCCGGCATCGCTCGCGGCGCCATCGACGACGCCATCGAATTCGTGAAAACCCGCGCTCGCCCATGGATCGACGCCAAGGTCGAACGCGCCAGCGATGATCTTTATGTGATCGCCGACATCGGCAAACTGAAAATCGAACTGCACGCCGCTGAAGCGCTGCTGCGCAAAGCCGGGCAGGTACTCGATCAGGTCAACGCCGCACCGCTCACCGCCGAGTCCGCCGCCCGTGCCTCGATTGCCGTGGCCGAAGCCAAGGTGCTGACCACCGAGATCTCGCTGCAGGCCAGCGAAAAGCTCTTCGAACTGGCCGGGAGCCGCGCCACCCTCGCCGAATTCAACCTCGACCGCCACTGGCGCAACGCCCGCGTGCACACGCTGCACGATCCGGTGCGCTGGAAGTATCACGCCGTCGGCGCCTATCACCTCAACGGCACGCTCCCCGCTCGCCACTCCTGGATTTAACGACCAGACACCTGGAGAAACACATGACAATTTCTCACCACGTCGCGGTCATAACCAGCGATGAGCAAGCCCTGATCGTCGCCAGTGACCTGGCCGAAGACTTCAAACGCGACAGCGCCCTGCGCGACCGTGAACGCCGTTTGCCGCACCCGGAACTGGAAGTGTTTTCCCGCTCGGGCCTGTGGGGCATCAGCGTGCCAAAAGAGTACGGCGGCGCCGGAGTTTCCAACGTCACGCTGGCCAAGGTGATCGCCTTGATCGCCCAGGCTGACGGCTCCCTCGGGCAAATTCCGCAGAACCATTTTTACGCCCTCGAAGTGCTGCGCGTGAACGGCAGCGCCGAGCAGAAAAAACGTCTCTATGCAGAAGTGCTGGCCGGCCAGCGTTTCGGCAATGCACTCGCCGAACTCGGCACCAAAACCGCCCACGACCGCGTCACCAGTCTGACCCGCGACGGGGACGGCTATCGCATCAACGGCCGTAAGTTCTACGCAACAGGCGCGATCTACGCGCAGCGCATCCCGACCTCGGTGGTGGATGAAAACGGCGTGCAGCAACTCGCATTCGTACCACGCGACAGCAAAGGCCTGACAGTCATCGACGACTGGAGTGGTTTCGGCCAGCGCACCACCGGCAGCGGTTCGGTGGTGTTCGAAGACGTCTTTGTGGCCGCCGAAGACGTGATCCCGTTTCAAAGCGCCTTCGAACGCCCGACCCCGGTAGGCCCGTTGGCGCAGATTCTTCACGCCGCCATCGACACCGGCATCGCCCGCGCTGCCTATGAAGACGCGCTGCATTTCGTGCGGACCAAAACCCGGCCATGGATCGACGCCACGCATGAAAAAGCCATCGACGACCCGCTGACCATCAAGAGCTTCGGCCACCTGAGCATTCGTCTGCACGCCGCCGAAGCCCTGCTGGAACGCTCCGGTGAATTCCTCGACAAGGCTCAAGCCGACACCAACGCACAGACCGTTGCCGCCGCGTCGATTGCCGTCGCCGAAGCCCGCGCCATCAGCACCGAAATCTCCCTTGCCGCCGGCAGCACGCTGTTTGAACTGGCCGGCAGCCAGGCGACCCTGATCGAACACGGACTGGATCGCCATTGGCGCAACGCTCGGGTGCACACGCTGCACGACCCGGTGCGCTGGAAGTATCACGCCGTGGGCAACTACTACCTCAACGATGAAAACCCTCCGTTGCGAGGGACCATCTGATGGCCGGTGAGAAAAAGAAGATCCTGCTCAACGCGTTCAACATGAACTGCATCGGGCACATCAATCATGGCTTGTGGACGCACCCACGGGACACCTCGACTCAATACAAGACCATCGAGTATTGGACCGAACTGGCGCAGTTGCTGGAGCGCGGCTTGTTCGACGGCTTGTTCATCGCCGACATCGTCGGCGTGTACGACGTCTACCAGAACTCGGTGGACGTACCGCTGAAAGAATCGATCCAGTTGCCGGTCAACGACCCGCTGCTGCTGGTCTCGGCGATGGCGGCGGTGACGAAAAACCTCGGTTTCGGCCTGACCGCCAACCTGACGTACGAACCGCCGTACCTGTTCGCCCGACGCATGTCGACGCTCGATCACCTGAGTCGCGGCCGGGTCGGCTGGAACATCGTCACCGGCTACCTCGACAGCGCCGCCAAAGCCATGGGCCTGAGCGAACAAGTCGAGCACGACCGTCGTTACGACCAGGCCGACGAATACCTCGAAGTGCTCTACAAACTCTGGGAAGGCAGTTGGGAAAACGGCGCGGTGCTCAACGATCCGCAGCAACGGATCTACGCGCAGCCCGACAAAGTGCACAAGGTCGAACACAAGGGCGAGTTCTATCAAGTCGAGGGTTATCACCTCTGCGAACCTTCGCCACAACGCACGCCGGTGCTGTTCCAGGCCGGCAGTTCGGATCGCGGTTTGCTGTTCGCCGGGCGCCACGCCGAATGCGTGTTCATCAGCGGCCAGAACAAACCGTCGACCAAGGTTCAGGTGGACAAGGTGCGCGCCAGCGCCGTCGAGGCCGGGCGCAATCCTGAGGACATCAAGGTGTTCATGGGGCTGAACGTGATCGTCGGCGCCACCGAAGAGCTGGCCTGGGCCAAGCACGCCGAGTACCTGAGCTACGCCAGTGCCGAGGCCGGCGTGGCGCATTTCTCGGCATCGACCGGGATCGATTTTTCCGAGTACGCCATCGACGAACCGATCCAGTACGTGAAGAGCAACGCGATCCAATCGGCAACCAAAAACCTGCAAAACAACGACTGGACCCGGCGCAAATTGCTTGAGCAACACGCGCTCGGTGGCCGCTACATCACCGTGGTGGGTTCGCCGGAGCAAGTGGCCGATGAGCTGGAATCGTGGATCGCCGAGACCGGGCTGGATGGCTTCAACCTGACACGAATTGTCACGCCGGAAAGCTATGTGGATTTCATCGAACTGGTGATTCCGGAGTTGCAGCGTCGTGGGTCGTACAAGACCGCTTATGACGATGGCAGCCTGCGGGAGAAGCTGTTTCACGCAGAGGCGCATTTACCTGAGCAACACACCGGCTCCGCGTTTCGCCGTTAAAAGCATCGCTGGCAAGCCAGCTCCTACAGGGGATCGCGTTGCCCTTGTAGGAGCCGGCTTGCCGGCGATGAGGCCCTGACAAACACCCCAAATTTATGCACTGACTGGAAAAAACATCATGAAAAAGAACTACCTCTCTCACCCAGTCAAAGCACTGGCCCTGGCCCTCGGCCTCTTCAGCTCCATCACCTTCGCCGCCGACGCGCCGCTGAAAGTCGGCACCACCGCCGCCTTCGCCATCCCGCTGGAAGCCGCCGTCGCAGAAGCCAATAAACAAGGCCTGAAAGTCGAACTCGTCGAGTTCACCGACTGGATCGCGCCCAACGTCAGCCTCGCCGCCGGCGACATCGACGTGAACTACTTCCAGCACGTGCCGTTCCTGGAAAACGCCAAGGCTGCCGCCGGTTTTGACCTGGTGCCGTTCGCACCGGGCATCATCAACAACGTCGGCCTCTACTCGAAGAAATACAAAAGCTTCGACGAACTGCCGGAAGGCGCCAGCGTCGCCATCGCCAACGACCCGATCAACAGCGGTCGCGGCCTGCAACTGCTGGCCAAGGCCGGCCTGATCACGCTCAAGCCGGGTGTCGGCTACAAGGCTACCGAAGAAGACATCATCGCCAACCCGAAGAAGATCAAAATCCTGCAAGTCGAAGCGGTGCAACTGGTGCGCGCCTATGACGACGCCGATCTGGTGCAGGGCTACCCGGCCTACATCCGCCTGGCGAAGACCTTCGATGCCGGTTCCGCGTTGCTGTTCGACGGCCTCGATCACAAGGAATACGTGATCCAGTTCGTGATCCAGCCGAAAAACAAAGCCGACCCGCGCCTGATCAAATTCGTCGACATCTACCAGCATTCGCCAGCCGTTCGCGCAGCGTTGGATAAGGCCCACGGCAAACTCTATCAAGCCGGTTGGGAAAGCTGAGAATGACGGCCGCGATCCAACGGCGACTGGATATTCCAGAGCCTCAGCAAGCTAAACAGACCGAACTGCACCCGGACCTGAATCGTGCTCACGTACGCTTCATCGGCCTGGGTAAAACCTACAACGGCCAGCAAGGTCCGGTGGCGGCGCTGCACGGCATCGACCTGGCCATCCAGCGCGGTGAAGTGTTCGGCATCATCGGCCGCAGCGGTGCCGGCAAGTCGTCACTGATCCGCACCATCAACCGTCTCGAACAACCGAGCACCGGGCGCGTGCTGATCGATCAGGTGGACATCGGCGAGTTCGATGAAGACCGCCTGGTGGCGCTGCGTCGGCGCATCGGCATGATCTTCCAGCACTTCAACCTGATGTCGGCCAAGACCGTTTGGCAGAACGTCGAGTTGCCGCTGAAAGTCGCCGGCGTGCCCAAGGAGAAACGCGAGCAGAAAGTTCGTGAGCTGTTGGAACTGGTCGGCCTGCAAGAGAAGCACAAGGCCTACCCGGCGCAGCTTTCCGGCGGGCAGAAACAGCGCGTCGGCATCGCCCGCGCGCTGGTGCACGACCCGGAGATTCTGTTGTGCGACGAAGCCACCTCGGCGCTGGACCCGGAGACCACGCAATCGATCCTCGGCCTGCTGCGCGAGATCAATCAGCGCCTGGGCCTGACCATCGTGCTGATTACTCACGAGATGGCGGTGATCCGCGACATCTGCGACCGCGTCGTGGTGTTGGAGCATGGCCGCATCGTTGAGCAAGGCCCGGTGTGGGAAGTCTTCGGCAACCCGCAGCATGAGGTCAGCAAGACCTTACTGGCGCCGTTGCAACACGCGTTGCCGCAGGAGCTGCAAAGTCGTCTCCAGGCGCAACCACAGTCGTCCGACGCCGCCGTGGTCCTGCGTTTGCAATTCACCGGCAGCGCCACCGACGAACCGGATCTGGCCGCGTTGTTCGCCGCCCTCGGCGGTCGCGTGCGCTTGCTGCAAGGCGGCGTGGAACGGATTCAGGGCCATGCGCTGGGGCAATTGCTGCTGGCGGTGACCGGCTCGCCGCTGGGCGCGGAAGAACTGCGTCAACGCGCCGGCAACTGGGCACAACAGGCGGAGGTGCTGGGTTATGTGGTTTGATCGATTGCTGCAAGGTTTCATCGACACGTTTTTGATGGTTGGCGTGTCGTCGTTGATCGCGCTGCTGGCGGGGATTCCGCTGGCGGTGATCCTGGTCACCAGCTCCAAGGGCGGGATCTACGAAGCACCGGCGCTGAACCGCGCCTTGGGTGGGTTCGTGAACCTGTTCCGCTCGATTCCGTTTTTGATTTTGATGGTGGCGTTGATTCCGTTTACCCGGTTGATCGTTGGCACCACGTATGGCGTATGGGCGGCCGTGGTCCCGCTGACGATTGCGGCCACGCCGTTCTTTGCGCGTATCGCCGAAGTCAGTTTGCGTGAGGTGGATTACGGTTTGATCGAAGCAGCGCAGGCGATGGGATGCCGGCGTTGGCACATCGTTTGGCATGTGTTGTTGCCAGAGGCGTTGCCGGGGATTGTCGGTGGTTTCACGATCACCTTGGTGACCATGATCAACTCGTCGGCCATGGCCGGTGCGATTGGTGCGGGTGGGTTGGGGGACATTGCTTATCGGTATGGATATCAGCGGTTTGATAGCCAGATCATGTTGACGGTGATTGTGTTGCTGGTGGTGTTGGTGGCGGTGATTCAGTTGGGTGGGGATCGGTTGGCTCGGGGGTTGAACAAGCGCTGAAGCAAATGAAGGACCTCAACGAGGGGAGCAGTTCGCAAACACCTGCCCCTCCCGTTCTAGCAATAAACAACTAGCTGTCACTTCGCATATAGCTGACCCAATCGGTGACCAAGAGATCGGAAAAATGAAGTTTTTTTGGTCTTATTCTGAACGAGTGGACGTGTGACTCGGCTGGTGCCAATGGACGGTTGCACGGGCTCAGCCAATGGTTTGGCAAGTCCCAACATAGATTTTTCATTGTAGATCTGCTGGGCAGTCTTCCCTTCAGCCTCCATCTTGAAAATGATCTTCAGGCCTTCACTTTCGCCAAATTTCGCTTTGGCGGCGTCCCAGACACCTTGTTCTTTCAGGTAGGTGATCAAGCCGTTGAAATCTCGCTTGTACGTGTTCACCAGGCGCGCATACGTTTCGGGCGAGTCAATAGAATTGATTCGAAGTGTTGAATCAAACGACGAGCTCTCGGGAATCGGGGCATAGCTCACTGATTGTTGCTGCGGAGCAATCTCGCGAATCATCGCCTCAACGTCAATTGAGGATTCGGGTTTGTAGTGGCCGGAATGATTGTCGAAGATGAATTTTGATGAATCGTGTTCGTCGATTTTCAACCGTCCGGCAAAAACTGGAAGGCCCATCTCGGGCTGGATGCCCATGTGCTGAAAATACATATTGGCAAACAGACGCAGCTTGCCGCCCTGATCACGAAATGCAGCAATGGCATGCCAGCTCGAAGAAGGCTCCCACTCGGGATCCGCCCCCTTGATCACGTCCATTCCTCGGGTATAAACCGCGTCGGTTCTCATGAACGTGTTTTTCTCTTGATCCCACATCAGCTCCTCGAACCATCCAGTGCCAATATCTTTATTCATTAGGTTGACGATATCGGCGATAAAAATATCGACTGGAATCGATAACGTGCCTTGCCAGTCGTAGAAATTAATCGGGTTGTTCCTCACCATCGCATAGCGATTCAGCCCATCCTTGTCTCCTGCCGGGTCTGGGCACATCCAACGCTGCAACCACGGCGCGTAATACCGGAATCCGTAGTAATAGAGCCCTGTCGCATCCCGCTCTTTGCCGGAATAGCGAATCGTTTTGTACTTCGCCACCAACGCATTTTTACCAGCCCAGCATGCGGTGCCGCCGAAGGCGTAATAGTGTTCCTGGGTCAGCACGCCGGCTTCGTGATTCAACTCCAACGTGCTGGAACCGAGATGGTCGCAGAGGCTGTAACGCAGTTGATCGGCATGGGCGCCTTCAGGCCAATGCAAGGCCCGAACACTGCAACGTCCTGCTTCGGCGCTGATGACATGGCGCTCTTCGCCATCGGCCTGGCGGTGGATTTCCAGGTTGGGCAGGTAACGGACTTCAGTACGCCCTGTCCGGCCACTGGTCTGGTTGAAATGTACTTTGCGCAGCCGATGGCCGGGCCGGTCGTAGGCGTAGCCTTCGTAATCGTCGGGTTCATCGCCGCGCTTGACCAAGGTCACCCGGCTCAACTGGTTGCGGATGTCCCAGGTCATGGCTTGGCCGCGCTGCAACTCCAGCTGATTGCCGCAGGCATCGAAGCCTGACTCGATTTCCGACTCACCGGGCAATGAACCATCGTCCCGCTGTGCCAGACTTCGGTTGCTTCGGGCGGAGGTGAACATCGAGAAACCCGGCGCGCCACTGTGCTGGCGGGTGATCAGATTACCCGCCGCGTCGTACTCGAAGCGTTGGGTGTAATTACGTCGCTGATTGGGGTCCAGTGGTGTGGGCAGCAAGTCCGGCAATGTGGGTCCGTGGCTTGAGTTGGCGACTTCCCAGCCGCTGGCTTCGACCAGTTGGGACAGGCTGTCGTAGCGGTAACGATTGATCGGTTCGATGCGCTGGTTGTTGAACCAGGTAACGGCTTGGGCCTTGTCTTCCAGCTTGATGATGTTGCCCGCCGGATCGTAGGTGTAATTCAGGTCCTGCAACATCTTCTGACTTCCGACGGCGGCCACCAACCGAATCAACCGACCGTCATCGGCACCGTACTCGGCTTGCGTTTTCACACCATTGCCAGCGATTTCGCTTTCGACCTGGTCGTGGGCGTTGTAGCGGATGTCGCTGACCAGGCATTGCGGTTGTCTGCCCTCTCCAGCCATCAGCAGCCAGGTTTCACTCAGCTTGCCTGCCACGTCATAGGCAAAGGTACGGTGATTGCCCATGGCATCGGTCTGGCGCTGAATCTCGCCCGTGGGAGAGAAGACGTGCCGCGTGACGAACGACTGATCTTCCAGCAACGCGTCCCGAGCCTCTAACTCGCTGGGCCAATCGGGTGGTTCAAGGTCGATCAGGAAGCATTGGTTTTCACTCAATTGCGAACCGGCCAAACCGTAGTCGGGGACGAAGCGGGTACTGGCTGGATTGTCGTGGCGGATCACCGCTGCACATTGGTTATGCACAGCGAATGCCGGGGCAGAGCCGCCGTAGGTCAATCGCTCAACCACGTGCGGTAGTGCGTCAGCGGCCTGTTCCGTAACGGCTATCGGACGTTGCTGATCGTCATAGGCGATGTGACGCTGACTGCCTCTGGCGTCCCAGAACGATCGCAGCGAACCGGCCTGATTCAACAGGCTCAGTTGCCAGCCGGCATCGACGCTGTCCGTCAGCAACGATTGGCCACTCAACCCATGGATTGTCGTCAGATTCGGCTTCTGCGCAGACGCCCATAAACGGGGATCCCACGACTCGACCAAACGCCCCGCAGCATCGAAGCCTTGCCGGGTGATGCGCGAAGTAATGACGCTCTCGTCCGGGTGCCGGCAATAGCCCACGCCGCGAATTGCCAAGGCTCGCGGGTCCATGACCGACAGCGTCGGTGTGTGTGGGTGAGCGTTCACGGTATCGACGGTCCTTCGCTCGAGTGGAGATAAGACTGAGCCTTTTTTGGCCGGGCCGATACTGTAAGAAGTAACAGGTAGCCGCACCGAAACTGTTGGGGGGGGCGGAGGTTGAACAAGCGCTGAATCAAGGTTAGTGGTAGGAAATTCACTACAAATCGGGAAGTTTTCCCACAGAGAAATCAGCACTCCTACAAGGCCAATCCCTTTCATTTGCAGGACGTTTCCTAGATGATTCCGCACGCTTGCGCCTGGCAAATCCGCTGGCTAGTCTCGGTCCGTCACTGCTCATCAGTGATCGGGATTAGTAGCCCGGATCGATAGGTGCATAGCGTGTTCATGATCATGTCTGGCAATTTGCCGGATGCTGAATATGGTGGCTGTGCGTGGGGCACCTTCGGGTGCGCCGGTTTGCCTATTGACCGGTCTACTAACCTGCGCGCAGCCGCCACCCATCGTTTTAGTAGGCGAAAAGTGGCGGCTCCCATGCATCAATAGGAGCAACACAAGTGAAAAAACCAGTCCCCGATCCACCTCCCGAAACCTCAAGCAAAGACAACGACGATCCGCTTAAAGGTCGTTCAGCGCTTTACCACGCAATCGATTTTTACCTCACCCGCGAACATACCGGCGCGCCGGACGAACTGCGCTTCTACAACGTCAGCCAGGACGTGAACTTCGAAGACACGCAACTCTATGTCGCCGACCTTCTGCGCTGCGCCTCGGTCACCGCTTATCGGTGTGGCGATCAACTGAAAGGTGCCGACAGGGCCATGGTGTTCTCTATTTGGCATTTGTTGGAAATTGCCAAGGCGATGGTTGACCGGTCCATTGAATGTTTGGGGATGAAGCACACCGGAAACCGGCCTGAATAATAGGCCGGCAATTAAATCGCCTTCGCGGGCAAGCCTCGCTCCTACAGGAAAATGTGCTCCTCTGTAGGAGCGAGGCTTGCCCGCGAATGGCTGCGAAGCAGCCTCGAACCTGATGGCGTATATTCGGCAAATCCCAATTGCCTGCGCAGCCCGCCATGAAACAAACCCCAGACGACCTTGAGAAAATCACCTCCACCACCCTCGGTCATTACAACTCGGTGGCCGAAGGTTTTCGCGAAGGGACGCGCGATCACGATGTCAGCCAGAACATTGATGCGCTGCTGCGGCATATTCAGGGTGAGCCGCCGTTCGACATCCTCGACTTTGGCTGCGGGCCGGGGCGGGATTTGCAGACGTTCACGCGCATGGGCCACACCGCGGTCGGCCTCGACGGTTCGGAAAAGTTTGCGCAAATGGCGCGTGAAGACAGTGGTTGCGAGGTGTGGCAGCAGGATTTTCTGAAGCTTGATTTGCCGGCTGAACGCTTTGACGGGATTTTTGCCAACGCGGTGCTGTTTCATATTCCGCGTCAGGAATTGCCACGGGTGTTGAAGGAATTGCGCGGGGCGTTGAGGCCCGGTGGGGTGTTGTTCAGTTCCAATCCGCGTGGTGAGAATCAGGAGGGGTGGAATGGGCCGCGGTATGGGGCTTATCACGATCTTCAGGCGTGGCAGGATTTGCTGACCGCTGCGGGGTTTGTGGAGTTGGAGCATTACTACCGGCCGGCGGGGTTGCCGCGGGAGCAGCAGCCTTGGTTGGCGAGTGTCTGGCGTAAGCCGGTGTAGGCAGGTCCGGCGCCATCGCTGGCAAGCCAGCTCCTACAGTAGACCGAGTTGTCCTGATGGACGCGATCCCCTGTAGGAGCTGGCTTGCCGGCGATGAGCGCGCAGCGCTCGACCTTAATGCACCTCTTTTTTCGGCTCGCGAATCTTGTACCAGGCCACATACAGCGCCGGCAAAAACAGCAGCGTCAGCAACGTCGCGATGATGATGCCGCCGATCATCGCGTAGGCCATCGGCCCCCAGAACACTTCCCGGGCAATCGGGATCATCCCCAGGCTCGCCGCCGCAGCCGTCAGCAGAATCGGCCGGCGACGGTGTTCCGTGGCTTGCGCCACCGCATCCCACGGTGACAGCCCTTCTTTCTCCAGGGCGTCGATCTGCGTCACCAGAATCACCGAGTTGCGGATGATGATGCCGATCAACGCCAGAATCCCCAGGATCGCCACGAAGCCCATCGGCGTGCCGGTGGGAATCAGCGCCAGCACCACGCCGATCAGGCCGAGCGGCGCGACGCTCGCCACCAGGAACAGCTTCTGCACGCTGTGCAATTGAATCATCAGGAAGGTCGCCATCAGGAACAGCATCAACGGCACCACCTTGGCAATCGGCCCTTGGGCCTTGCCGCTTTCCTCAACCGTACCGCCCGTGGCGACCTTGTAGCCCACCGGCAAAGCGGCGGCGAATTTGTCGATCTCCGGCTTCAGTTGCTTGACCAGATCGGTCGGCTGAATCTCGTCCCGCACCGCAGCCTTGATGGTGATGGTCGGCTTGCGGTCGCGGCGCCACACCAGCGGCTGCTCAAGTTCATAGCGCACGGTGGCGAAAGCCAGCAGCGGGATCGAGGTGCCGCTGGGCGTGACGATCTGCAGGTTCTGCAACGTTTCCGGCGTACCGCGCTCCGCGTCCACTGCGCGGCCCACGACGTTAATCAGGTAGATATCGTCATCAACCTGCGTCACCGGCGCACCGACGACGATGCTGTTCATCAGGTTGGCCACGTCTTCCGACGACAACCCCAGTTGCCGCACCTTGTCCTGTGCGATGTCGATGCGCAGGACTTTGCCCGGCTCGTTCCAGTCGTAAATGATCTCGCCGATGTGCGAGTTCTTGTCCAGCTCGGTGGCCAGGGCGATGGCATGTTTGCGCACCTGGTCGATGTCCTTGCCGCTGACCCGGTACTGGATCGGCCGCCCGACAGGCGGGCCCATTTCCAGCGCCTGGACGTAACTGCCAATGCCGACGAAATCCTTGCGCAAGCGTTCGCGCAAACGCTGACTCAGGGCTTCTCGCGATTCCAGGCCTTTGCTGACGATGACCAATTGCGCGTAGTACGGGTTTTGCAATTGCTGGTCGAGCGGCAGGTAGAAACGGATCGCGCCTTCGCCGATGTAAGTGCTCCAGCGCACGATGTCCGGGTCGTCCTTGAGCGTCGCTTCGAGCTTGTCGACGGCTTTGCGGGTTTCGGCAATCGAAGCGTTTTGCGGCAGGTTCAGGTCGACGAGAATTTCCGGCCGGTCCGAGGACGGGAAGAACTGGTTCTGTACAAACTGCATGGAAAACACCGACGCCACGAACAAGGCAATGGTGATGCCGATGGCCCACCAGCGATTGCGCATGGACCAGAGCATGCCGTAATTGAAGGCGCGACCGATGCGACCAGGTTCTTCATCGTGAGGTTTCACGTTGGCGCTGAGGATATGTACGCCGATCACCGGCGCGAACAACACCGCGACAACCCACGACACCAGCATCGCCACGGCAATCACCGCAAACAGCGTGAAGGTGTACTCGCCCGCCGAACTGGCGTTCAGGCCGATCGGTACAAAACCGGCCACCGTCACCAGCGTACCGGTGAGCATCGGGAACGCGGTCGAGGTGTAGGCGAACGTGGCCGCCTGCTCCTTGGTTTCACCCATCTCCAGCCGGGTGACCATCATCTCGACCGTGATCATCGCGTCGTCCACCAGCAGGCCTAGGGCGATGATCAGCGCGCCGAGGGAAATCCGCTGCATGGTGATGCCGCTGTATTCCATGAAGACGAAGACCATCGCCAGTACCAGCGGAATCGAGCACGCGACCACTAACCCGGCGCGCACGCCGAGGCTGACGAAGCTGACCACCAGCACGATCACCACCGCTTCGAACAGCGCGCTGGTGAAGCCGCCAACGGCTTTTTCCACCACGGCGGCCTGGTCGGAAACGTTGTACACACCGACGCCCACCGGCAAATCGGCGGTCAGGTCGATCATGCGCTGGTGCAGCGCCTTGCCGAAATCCTGAATGTTGCCGCCCTTCTTCATGGCAATGGCCAGGCCGATGGCCGGATGGCCGTTGTAGCGAAACTCCGGGGTTGCCGGGTCGACATAACCCCGACTGATGTCGGCAATGTCGGCCAGGCGATAGAAACGATCGTTGAGCCGCAGGTTGACGTTTTCCAGGTCTTTCTCGGACGCGAACTGCCCGGTGGTGCGAATGGAAATCCGCTCGGGACCGGCTTCAATGACCCCGGCCGGCGTCACCGCGTTTTGCGATTGCAGGCTATCCACGACCTGACGCTGATCGATCCCCAGCGCCGCCAGTTTGCGGGTTGAGAAGTTCAGGTAGAGCACTTCATCCTGCTCGCCGACCATCTCGACCTTGCCCAGCCCCGGCACTTCACGGATCTCGGCGCGCACCTGCTCGACGTAATCGCGCAACTGGCGCATCGACAAGCCGTCAGCGGTAAAGGCGTACACCGAGCCGAACACATCACCGAATTCGTCGTTGAACCCCGGCCCTTGCAGGCCCTTGGGGAACTGGCCGCGAATGTCGTTGATCTTCTTGCGCACCTGGTACCAGATTTCCGGGATGTCCTTGGCGCTGGTGGTGTCGCGCAGGTTCACGAAGACCGTGGACTCACCGGGTCGTGTATAGCTTTTCACATAGTCGAGGGAGTCGAGTTCTTCGAGCTTTTTCTCGATGCGGTCGGTGACCTGCTTGAGGGTTTCTTCCTGGGTCGCACCCGGCCAGCTGGACTGGATGACCATGGTCTTGATGGTGAACGAGGGGTCTTCCTCGCGGCCGAGGTTCATGTACGAGAACACGCCCATCAGCAGCGCGATGAACATCAAATACCAGACAAACGACTGATGCTTGAGGGCCCATTCGGATAAGTTGAAACTCCCTTTCATTGTGGGCTGTCCTCATCGATTTTCACTTTCTGCCCAGGCTTCAGGCTGTTCACACCGGCACTTACGACACGCTCACCGGACTTCACGCCGCTGGCCAGGACCATGGTGGAATCGGTGCGGCTGATCAGGCTGATGTCACGCGGGGAAACGGTTTGGGTCTGAGGGTCGATGACCCAGATCCGCGATTTGCCATCGACCTCTTGCAGCGCGGTCAGGGGCAACTCGATTCGTGGCTTGATCGCAGAGCTGAGGGTGACGCTGATTGCCGTGCCCAGGCGAAACCCCGGTGGTGTGTCGGTCAGGGTCAGGCGGGCGCGCCGGGTGCGGGTGGCGCTCTGGGCCTGGGGTTCGATTTCGCGGACGATGGCGGTGGTGGTGATGTTCGGTTCCAGTTGCACGGCGACCTGAAACACCACATCCGCGGGCAACTGATCCACCAGCGTGTCGGGCAGGTCGATTACCGCTTCCTTGATGTCCGGCTGCGCCAGGGTCACCACTTGCTGGCCGGCGGTCACCACTTGCCCGGCTTCGGCGTTCCACGCGGTGACGATGGCTTTGTGGTCGGTGCGCAACTCGACATAATCGAGTTGGTCCTTGGCCTGATCGACCGCCGCCTTCGCTTGATCGAGGGAAGCCTGAGTGGTTTTCAGATCGGTCTGGGCGATGTCCAGTTGCGCCTGCGCACCGACCCCGCGATCGAACAGCTCCTGCTGACGCCGGGCGTTGGCCTGGGCGTTGATCAGTTGTGCCTGGACCTTCGCCAGATCGCCCTGAGCCGAGCGCAGCTGGTTTTGCTGATCGGTGGGATCGAGGGTCGCGAGCAAGGCGCCCTTCTCGACCTCGGCGCCGACATCGACGTTGCGACTGGCGATGCGCCCCGGTACGCGGAAGCCGACATTGGTTTCGTATCGGGCCTGGATGCTGCCGGCGAAGCGGCCGAGACTCTCCTCGCCCAGCGCCTGGACCTTGATCGACAGCACCGGACGCACCGGCTCTGGCGGCGGTTCTTCTTTCGAGCAGGCCACCAGCAACATTCCGGCGAACACCAGCAATACGCGCTTCATGGCTGGGCTCCCGCTGCTAAATCCTTGTAGGTGTTTTCGGCGATTTCCACTTTGACGCCGGGGTGCAGCAACTGACCGCCGGCAATGACGACTTTTTCGCCGCCCTTCAGGCCATCGCTGATAATGACTTTGCCGGTCAGGTAACGACCCACCGTCACCGTATGCAATTGCGCCTTGCCCTCGTCATCCACCAGCCACACGGCCGGTTCGCTGAGGTTTTTGGTCAGCGCCGACCATGGCAGTTCGATTGCGGCTTTGCTCGGCGTCTTCGCCGTGCCGCTGATCACCGAGCCAAGTTGCATGCCTTCCGGCAGACCGTTAAGGGTGACCTTGACCTGCACCGTACCCGTCTGCGCGGAAACGGCCGGGGTGACTTCCCGAACCGTGCCTGTGGTCTTGATGGCCGGGTTATCGAGCAAGCTCACCACAATCGTTTTGCCCTCAGGATCCTCTGTCAGCAGCGACTCGTAGACGTTGAACACCGCGTCGCGCTCACCGTCGCGCGCCAGGCTGAAAATCGGCATCGTGGCCTGCACCACCTGGCCGACTTCGGCCTGCCGGGCAGTGATCACTCCCGGCGCGTCGGCGATCAGCGCGGTGTAACTCAGTTGCTCGCGGGCGTTGGCCAGTTGCGCCTGGGCAGCCGTCAGCGCGCTCTGGCTGCTGCGCAATGCGGCCTGGGCGGAGTCGAACTCGCTTTGACTGGTGTAGCCCTTGGGCAGGAGTTTTTGCTGGCGGACGAAGGCGGCGGCGGCCTGTTTGACCCGCGCCTGCTCGGCGACGACCTGCGCCTGGGCCGAGTCGACATTGGTTTGCAGGTCTTTCGGGTCGAGCCTGGCGAGCACTTGCTTGGCCGACACCCGGTCACCGACATCGACCGAGCGCTGGATGATCTTGCCGCCGACACGGAACGACAGCTCTGTCTGGACCCGCGCCTGAACATCACCGGTGAGGGTCACGGACGCGGCGTAATTCGCGGCGTTGACGACTTGCACGAACACCCGCGGACGATCCTTTTCGACCTGGGGTTTTTCCCCGCAGGCCCCCAGCAGGACAAGAAGACTCAGGCCAACCACTCTTTTCAATCCGGGACCAGCCATGCAGACTCCTTTGCGTCGTACGAACGTGCCAATGGCGATACGACTGTGAGCTTAGAACAGGGTTCAACAGGTGCACAGGTTTGCTGCACTCATAGCAGTAAGGAAGCTTCCAATGCTCAAAACCCTCGCGGTGGCCAATTACCGCTCGATCAATAAACTGGTGATTCCACTGGGTCGTCTGAACCTGATCACCGGGCCGAACGGCAGTGGCAAATCCAACCTCTACCGGGCGTTGCGCCTGCTGGCGGAAACCGCTCAGGGCGGCGTGGTCAATGCGTTGGCCCGCGAAGGCGGCCTGGATTCGACCTTCTGGGCGGGACCTGAAACCATCACCCGGCGCATGCGCAACGGCGAAGTGCCGATCGAGGCGACCGTTCGCCACGGCGTCAAACGCTTGCGCCTGGGGTTTGCCGGGGACGACTTCGGCTACTCGATCAGCCTGGGGCTGCCCGATTCCAATGGTCATTTCATGTTGCCCGGGCACAGCACCCCCATTGCGTCACGGTTCAGCCTCGATCCGCAAATCAAGCGTGAATGCCTGTGGGCCGGGGCGCATTATCGTCCGGCGAGCCTGCTGGTGGATCGCGACGGCCCGATGATCCGCACCCGAGCCAACCGCAGCTGGGACGTGCTGGCTCAGCACACGCCGACTTTCGACAGCCTGTTCGATCAGGTTGGCAGCTTGCGGACCTCGCCGGAGGTGCTGGAGATGCGTGAGTTCATCCGCCGCTGGCGCTTCTACGATCACTTTCGCAGCGACGCCGACGCGCCGGTGCGTCAGCCACAACTGGGCACCCGCACCCCGGTGCTGCACCACGACGGCAGAGACCTGGCGGCAGCGTTGCAGACCATTATCGAGATTGGCGACCCCGAAGCTTTGCGCAACGCCATCAGCGATGCATTTCCCGGTGCGCGTCTGCATATCGAGCCGCTGGCGGGCGGCCGGTTCGCCATTGAGTTTTATCAGGAAGGGTTATTGCGGCCGTTGTCGGCGGCGGAGTTGTCCGACGGGACGTTGCGCTACTTGCTGTTGGTGGCGGCGCTGCTGACGCCGCGCCCACCGACGCTGATGGTGCTGAACGAGCCGGAAACCAGCCTGCACCCGGACCTGTTGCCGGCGTTGGCGCGCTTGATTATCCGCGCGTCGGAGCAGTGTCAGGTGTGGGTGGTGTCCCATGCCCGGCGGTTGATTTCGGCGCTACAGGAAGATCCCGAGTGCAACTGCATCGTGCTGGAGAAAAATCTGGGCCAGACCGGGATTGTCGGGCAGCGGATGCTGGATGAGCCGGCGTGGTACTGGCCGGATTGAGCGGCGTCCGATAAACCGAATCGCGAGCAGGCTCGCTCCCACAGTTGACCGAGGTGTCCCGACGGACGCGGTCCAATGTGGGAGCGAGCCTGCTCGCGATGGCGGCGGTGAGACCGCCGCAAAAGTTAAAGAATCACCCCTGCCACTTCCCACCTTCGACAATCACGCTCTCAGGCTTGGTGTCATCGCTCAATTCCTTGCGCACATACTGGTCGTACAGTTTGAGCAGATACTTCTCTTCACCCAGCTTCGCCAACTCGGCGTTCACCCAGTCACGCAGCTCGATGTTGCCTTTCTTCACCGCCGGCGCAATCGGCGCTTCTGCACCGAGTTTCTGATCCAGCACGCGGTAGCCAGGGTTCTGCTTGGCCCAGCTGAACAGCACCAGATTGTCCTGCGCATACGCATCGCCACGACCGTTGGCCAGGGCTTGCAGGGACTCGGAGTTTTTCTCGAACTTCAGCAGTTTCCAGTCCGGGTGATTCTTGGTCAGCCAGATATCCGCCGTGGTGCCGGTGGTGACGATGGTGGTGCGGGTCGCCAGGTCATCGAGGTTCTTCACTTCGCTGGCCTGTGGCACCAATGCCTGTACTGCAACTTTCAGGTTCGGGTTGGTGAAGTCCACCGCTTCCTTGCGCTCCGGGGTCACGGTCATGTTGGCCAGGATCAGGTCGACCTTGTCACTTTGCAGGAACGGAATCCGGCTCGCCGGTTCCACCGCGACGAACTCGACCTTGTTTTCATCGCCGAGCAGATCCTTGGCAAATTGGCGGCCGATGTCAGTATCGAAACCAACGTAACGCCCCGCTTCATTGACGAAACCAAACGGCGGTTTGTCAGTGAAAACGCCGACGATCAACTTGTCCCGCGCCTTGATTTTGTCCAGGTAGCTGGCCGGCGCAGTGCTTTCGCTGGCGACTTTCGGCTTCGCGGGTTCTTCGGTTTTGTTGCAGCCGGCCAGCAACGCGAGGCCGAGCAGTGGCAATAGCAGTAGAGAAGACTTGGCAGTTTTCATGGCAGTTCCAGTTCCTTTGTTTGAGTCGTTTTGGGTAGTGCGGCGACGTAGGAGAACTTCTCCAGGAACTGCTGCGCTCGTGCGGTTTGCGGGTTCGTAAAGAAAATCTCGGGAGGGTTTTGCTCAAGGATTCGCCCGGCATCCATGAACACGATGCGGTCAGCCACGGCGCGGGCGAACGCCATTTCGTGGGTGACAATCAACAGCGTCATACCTTCGCGGGCCAGGCCCTGAATGACTTCCAGCACTTCCTTGACCATTTCCGGGTCGAGGGCGGCGGTGACTTCATCGAACAACATGACTTTGGGGTTCATGCACAACGAACGGACGATGGCGATGCGTTGCTGCTGGCCGCCGGAGAGCTGGCGAGGAAAGGCGTCGCGCTTGTCCGAGAGGCCCACGCGCGCCAGCAAGGTTTCGGCCTGATCCCGGGCTTCACGACGCTCGCGCTTTTGCACCTTGACCGGGCCGAGCAGCAGGTTGTCGAGCACGCTCATGTGCGGGAACAGGTGATAGCTCTGGAACACCATGCCGATCTGCTGGCGCACTTCGCGCCAGTCGGTGCCTTTGTCCAGCAGCTCGCGGCCGGCAAATGTCAGGCTGCCGCTGTGCGCGACTTCCAACCCGTTGAGGCAACGCAACAGGGTACTTTTACCGCAGCCGCTGGGGCCGAGGATGACGATCACTTCGCCTGATTTCACCTTCAGGTCGATGCCGTCGAGCACTTGTTGCTCGCCGAAAAACTTGTTGAAACCCTTGAACTCGATCAATGCGCTCATGCTTGCGTCCAGCGCCGCTCCAGCACGCGCGAGGCGGCCGAGAGCGGGTAGCAGATGAAAAAGAAAAACAGGAACAGCGCGCCGTAGATCAGCACGGATTCGTAGGTGCGTTCGATGATCTGCTGGCCGACCTTGATCACGTCCACCACGCCGATCAGCACCGCCAGGGAGCTGGTCTTGATGATCCGCGTGTAGACGTTGATGGTCGGCGGGGTCATGCGTTTCAGCGCCTGGGGCAGCAGCACGTAGCCGTAGAGTTGCGGGCCGTTCAAGCCGATCGACAGGCCCGCTTCACGCTGGCCGCGTGGCAACGAATGCAGCGCGCCGCGCACCACTTCACCGACCTCGCTGGCGCCCCACAGCGACAGCACCAGCACCGCGCACCAGAAGCTCGGAATGCTCAGGCCGAAGATAATCGGCAGACCGAAAAACAGCAGGTACAACCAGACCAATACCGGGATCGCCCGAAACAGCTCCAGATACACGCGCAAAATCGCGTTCAGCCATTTCGAATTCAGCGTACGCAAAACGCCGTAAAGCACACCGCCGACGGTGCTGATGGCGATGCTCAGAAAGGAAATCGACAGGGTTTGCGCAGCGCCCTTGCTCAGTTGCGGCAACGACACCCACAACAACTCAAGACCCGAACTGGCCATGCTGGAGCCTCCTTTCCAGACGGCTGAGCAGCAGCGACAGCGGCAAAAACAGCAGCACGCAAATCAGCGTCAGCACGGCGAGCATTTCGTAGGTTTTGTAGTAGAGCGCGATGTAGCTTTTGGTGGTGTAGAGAATTTCCGGGACCGCTACGGCCGAGACCACGGTGGTCTCTTTGAGCAGGAAAATGAAATTGGCGAACAGCGACGGCAGGCTGAGGATGCCGGCCTGCGGCAGGATCACGTAGCGCAGCAATTGCCCGTGGGACAAGCCGATGGAGCGACCGGATTCGAGCTGCGCCTGGGGCACCGCATCCACCCCGGCGCGCAGCACTTCCGTGAGGTAAGCGCCGCCCAGGAACGTCATGGTGATAATCGCCGCCGTGAAGCCTGACACCTTGATGCCCAGCGCCGGCAAGGCGAAATACACGAAGAACAGTTGAATGAGCAGCGGCGTGTTGCGCGCCAGTTCTACGTACAACCCGACCAGGCGTTGCAGGTAAGGCGTGCGGAACACCAGGATCGTCGCGTTGATCAAGGCCACCAGCAGCGAGGTGCCGATGGCGATGAAGCCTACCTGCAACGTAACGCCCACGGCCTTGAGAAACGCCGGCAGGGTGCTGAGGATAAAAGCGTAATCGAAGTTCATTAAACATCCTGGACGCCGCTCGGTAAGCGACGGTGGCGCAGTCCATGGGCGGTGGATAACCTCCCGGCAGGCACCGACTTTAAAGGTATAAGAATCGGAATTTAAATACCGTTAAAGCATATTGATATCACGCAAAAAACTATCCGGTGAATTTGCCGAGAAGGAGGAAGACGACTATTTTCCTTTTCGCTGTAGGAAGGATCTTTTTTTCGAAATAGCCCTCCAAGGACGCACAGCTTTTGGCCAGACTCCCGGCCGAACCATCACAAGGAAGAGAACATGGCTGACGTAAAAGTACCGCAACGGCTTGATCCGCAAGACATCGTGAAGCTGCTGGTGGCGTTGCGCAGGGCATTGAAGGCCAGGGCGGCCTAAGCCTCCGGAGCACGCCTACCCCCTGTAGGAGCGAGGCTTGCCCGCGAAGGCGTCCGGCCTGATACACCGCGTTGTCTGATTCGCCAGCAAGCCGGCTCCTACAAGAGGCTCGCTCCTACATTTGGAATGTGCACGCGCAATAAAAAACGCCGACGCTATTGCTAGCCGTCGGCGTTCGAAACCTTGAAGGGGTTTAATGCTGCGTCCAATCAGAACGCCGGCAGTACGGCGCCGCTGTATTTCTTGGCGATGAAGGCTTTCACTTCCGGGCTGGTCAACGCCTTGGCCAGTTTCTGGATGGCTACGCTGTCCTTGTTGTCTGGACGAGCCACCAGGAAGTTCACGTAAGGCGAATCAGCACCTTCGATCACCAGCGCATCTTTAGCCGGGTTCAGACCTGCTTCCAGCGCGTAGTTGGTGTTGATCAGGTCCAGGTCAACCTGGTCCAGAACGCGCGGCAACATGGCCGATTCCAGTTCCTTGAACTTGAAGTTGTGCGGGTTCTTGGCGATGTCTTTCGGAGTAGCCAAAGCGTTTTTCGGGTCTTTCAACTCGATCAGGCCAGCCTTCTGCAACAGCAGCAGAGCACGACCGCTGTTGCTGCCTTCGTTCGGCAGAGCGATGGTCGCGCCGTTTGGCAGGTCAGCCAGTTTTTTGTACTTCTTCGAGTAGCCACCGAACGGTTCAACGTGAACGCCGATCACGGTCACCAGGTTGGTGCCTTTGCCTTCGTTGAAGTTTTTCAGGTACGGCAGGGTCTGGAAGTAGTTGGCGTCCAGACGCTTCTGGTCAACTTGTACGTTTGGCTGAACGTAGTCGGTGAACACTTTGATTTCCAGGTCCACGCCTTCTTTGGCGAGGGTTGGCTTGATCAGCTCCAGAATCTCGGCGTGTGGGACCGGGGTCGCCGCAATTACCAGTTTCTCGCCAGCCTGGGCCAGGCCCGCGGTCAGGGCAGCCGCCAATGCGGTGAACAACAGAACCTTTTTCATGCAGTGTCCTTATCGAAAATCACGGTCGTCATCGACGACGGCTTGTTTAGTACGAGTGCCAGTGAAGTGCTATCGCTGGCGTGAAGCGGACAATACCGGGATTTTTTATTCCCGAACAATATCTTTTATTCACTTTCATATTCCATTTTGTTCATACAGCTCTAACTCACGTGTTGGCTGCATTTCGCCACACCCACCTGTAGGAGCGAGGCTTGCCCGCGAAGGCGTCCTTCCAGAAAATCCGTGTCGTCTGGTTCGCGAGCAAGCTTCGCTCCTACAAGAGCTCGGTGTGTTCTCGATCTGTAGGAGCGAGGCTTGCCCGCGAAGGCGTCCTTCCAGAAAATCCGTGTCTCCTGGTTCGCGAGCAAGCTTCGCTCCTACAAGAGCTCGGTGTGTTCGCGATCTGTAGGAGCGAGGCTTGCCCGCGAAGGCGTCCTTCCAGAAAATCCGTGTCGCCTGGTTCGCGAGCAAGCTTCGCTCCTACAAGAGTGCGGTGTTTTTGAGGAGTTGTTTGAGGGCGGCTTGTTCGGTGGCAGTGCCTTTGGTGAGGATGTGCCGGAGCTGCTGCTCGATCTGCGTCAGCGGCGCTGGTGCTTCGGGCAGGTTCAAATGTTCGGGCAGGATCTCGTCGCCAGTGCTGACCAGCAATGCAAAGTGGATGACGTTTTCCAGTTCCCGGGTGTTGCCCGGCCAGCTGTGCTGTTCCAGCAACTGCTGCGCAGCTTCGCTGATCAGCGGCACCGGCAGGTCCAGGCGCTGGCTGTAGATGCCCAGGAAGTACTCGGACAACGACAGGATATCGCCCACCCGCTCACGCAACGCCGGCAGTTCCAGCTGACCTTCGCTGAGGTAGTGATAAAGCCGCTCATGGAATTTCCCGGCAGCCACGGCTTGCGCCAGATCAATGCTGGTCGCGGCCACGAGACGCACATCCACCGGGCTCGGTTGATGCGCGCCGACGCGGGTGACTTCGTGGTTTTCCAGTGCGGCGAGCAACTTGATCTGGATCGGCAGCGGCAAGTCGCCGATCTCGTCCAGGTACAGCGTGCCGCCATTGGCCGAACCGAACCAGCCAGCACGACTGCTCGCCGAACCGGTGTAACTGCCAGCGGCATAACCGAACAATTCGGCGTCGGCGTAGGTCGGGCTGATTGCGCCGCAATTGACCGACACGAACAACCCACCACGATCACTGGCGCGATGGATGTGCCGCGCCAGCAGTTCTTTACCACTACCGGTTTCGCCACGGATCAACACGGAGATCGAACGTGGGGCCAGTTGCTCCAGCTCGGCGCGCAATTGACGCGAGCGCGGATCGACGAACACCAGCGCCTTGGCGCGGATGCTCAGCGGACTTTTTTCTGCGTCGGGAAAGGTCAGCAGTGGCTGACCGAAGGCTTCAAAACTCATGGCAGACTCCCGCCCAAAACCGCCGGGAGACGGGGGGCGATGTTAAAAAAAGAAAAGGTTCAAGCGCGGCGCAGGGCGTGATGTTCCATGCGGTTTTGCAGGCGATACAGATAAGCAAAACCCTGCTCCCAGCGCTGATGACCGGACTTCACGTTGATGTGTCCGGCACCCGACAGTATTCCTGCCTCGGCGCCCCAGTTACGTGCCAGTTCCAGCGCACGCGGTGCGCTGACAGCGGCGTCGTTGTCGGAGCTGACCACCTGGCTCGGGAACGGCAAAAGGCTCGTCGGAATCGGTGCGAAGTTGCGCAAGGCTGGCGCGCAGGCCGGCCGCTCGACGTCTGCCGGTGCAACCAGCAAGGCACCGCGCACCTGGCGCAAAAAAATCAGCGGGGCAGTGGCCGCCCAATGCGCGACCGTGATGCAACCCAGGCTATGGGCAATCAAAATCACCGGCGTGCTGTCAGCGGCAATCGCCTCGGCCAATGCCGCCACCCAGTCTTCACGACGGGGCGTCAGCCAATCGGCCTGCTCCACCCGCGCGCTGTTCGGCAAGCTGTTCTGCCAGTGGCTTTGCCAATGATCTTCTGGCGATCCTTGCCAGCCCGGCACAATCAGATAGCGAATTGATTCGTTGCGCATGGGGGAACTCTCCTGCTGCGTGTCTGTTCCTGATCGAGTATAGGGAGGAGAGTTATATTCGTTAAGGAATAAGAAGCTATTTATTAAGACCCATAAAGAATATGAGAGGCGCACGACCTGTAGGAGCCGGCTTGCTGGCGATGGCGGTGTGTCAGACAACATTTTCATTGGCTGGAAGGACGCGATCGCCAGCAAGCCGGCTCCTACAGGACCGTGGGTTTTCTTGAGGCATAAAAAAGGGGCCGCACCCTGCCAAGGAGACGGCCCCGGAAAATCGAAAATCGGTCAGCGTGCGGTAATCACCGACAACTTGGTAATCCCTGCCCGCTCAATCGACGCCATGGCTCGCGCCACTTCGCCGTAATTCACCCCGTCGTCCGCCTGCAATTGCACACGCACTTCGGGATCCTTGGCCTTCGCCGACTTGAGGTTGAACTCCAGCAAGTCCGGCTGAATTTCGTCCTTGTTGATAAACAGTTTTCCGGCACCGTCGATGCTCACGACCAGCGGGTCCTTCTGCTCCACCGGCGCCACGGCCTCGGTCTTGGGCAGGTTGATCGGGATCGCGTTGGTCAGCAGCGGCGCGGTGACGATAAACACCACCAGCAGCACCAGCATCACATCCACCAGCGGTGTCACGTTGATCTCGCTCAGCACCTCATCGCTGTCTTGCGTGGAGAAAGCCATCTCAGGACGCCTCCTTCACTTTCTGCGCGCTGCCCGATGCGGCGGTTTTATGCGCCGTCGGATGAATCAGCACACGGAACGAACTCTTCTGCGCCAGGCTGTAGAAGTCATGGGCGAAGTCATCCAGGTCCGCCGCCGTCAGTTTCAGACGACGCAAAAAGTAGTTGTAAACCAGCACCGCCGGTACCGCGACGGCGATCCCCACACCCGTTGCCACCAGCGCCGCGCCAATCGGCCCGGCCACGGTTTCCAGGCTGGCGGAGCCCGCTGCGCTGATTCCTTTCAACGCCTCCATGATTCCCCACACAGTGCCGAACAAACCAATGAACGGCGACGTACTGCCAATACTTGCGACCACCGCCAAACCTGTTTCCAGCGAGCGGCGCTCACGCACGATCTGCTGACGCAAAGCACGCTCAAGACGATCCTGATGGTTGATCGCCTGGCTCAAATCCGCCGCTTGTGGCGCCTCCCCTACCTGTATTGCCGCATAGCCGGCCTGGGCCACTCGGGCCGCCGCGCCGGGCTGGGTCTCGGCCAGCTCCGCCGCCGAATCAAGGCTCGACGCCGCCCAGAACTGCTTATGAAACTTTCGGTCCTGCACCTTGAGACGGCCGAACTGCACGCCTTTGAGCAGCGCCAGGCCCCAAGTTGCAACGGAAAAAACCACCAGCAGCCAAATCACCGCGCTTTCGATGGATTCAAGTGGAGATGCCAGTAACGTCATGATGAGTTCCTCGTGTAAACGTTTCGCGCGAATTTGGTTGCGGTTTAATGAAGCTTGAAATCGATGGGCACGCTGACCCACCCGTCCTGGGCGACCTCACCCTGCTTGGCCGGCACGAAACTCCAACGTTTCACGGCATTGATCGCCGCCTCGTCGAGGGAATCGCGACCACTGCCTTTCTGGATCTGAATCTCACCAGGCTTGCCGTTGGCCAACACATGCACCCGCAATAACACCGTGCCTTCCCAACCGCGACGCACGGCTTGCGACGGGTATTCCGGCGCCGGGTTTTTCAGGTACGCGGCATTGGCCGAGGCAGGCGTCACCGGCGCGGGCGCCGGTGGTGCAGGTGGCGTCGAGGCCGCGACAGGGGCTGCCGGTTGTGGCGGCGCAGGCGGTTGCGGGGCGACTTTTTGCACCGGTTTCGGCACAGGCTTGGCGACCGGCTTTGGCTTGGGAATCGGTTTCGGTGGCGGCGGCTTCACGGCCAGCTCGTCTTCCACCGGCGGCGGTGGCTCGACCACGGGTTGCACCGGCTGCGGCGGTGGCGGCTCGACCACGGGCGGCGCCGGACGCGAGAATTCAATCGTCATCGGCGGAATTTCCGGCGGCACGATCGGCAATGCCTTGGTCGGCTGCTGATTGACCCAATAGATGACTGCGCCATGTACCAGCAGCGCCAGCACACCGAGCAGAATCGTTTCCCGGCGACTCAGAATGCCCTTGGGCGCACGCTGCAAACGCAGCTGCCCCAAGGGCACTCGGTGCACCCGGCCGAGGTCGACCAACTCGCCACCCGGCGCCTGGCGCCACAGCACCTCGTGTGCGCTGGCGGCGGTCTGGACATTGCCCATTGCTTAACTCCCTGCGGTCTCTTTGCGGATAACCGAAACGTCGTGCCAGACATCCCCCGACGACGTATCGATGGGTGAATCATTGAGGCAGACGCTTATCTCAGAAAGTAATCTTTAAAGTTATGCATAGACCAAAAACGAATATAAAAGACCGCCCATCGACTCCAGGCCTTGCCCGGCAAGGGCTGCGGGCAACAGGCGGAAATCACATGCTTTTAAGGCATCGAAAATATTCACCAAAGGCATGATTTCGGGACCATTTTCACGGCCACGAGGCCTTGGCGCCGGCAATCGGGCGGCAGGGACAACGCTCTATTGATATTCTTTTATCATCTAATAGTTATTTGATTGCTTCGTTGACGGAATAAGCGATTACCTTTAAAAAACCTCAACCACGCTCGTCGCACATGCCATCGAGGTCGTTTCAGGATGCCGGGAAAAACCTATGGATCTTCGTCAGCTGCGTTACTTCATTGCCCTCACCGAACACCGAAGTTTCGTACGGGCAGCCGACGCCATGGGCATCACTCAGCCGGCATTCAGTCGTAGCATTCAAGGGCTTGAACAGGAATTCGGCTGCGCACTGGTGGACCGTGGCAACAAGGACTTGCGCCCCACGCCGGAAGGTCAGGTGGTGCTGCAACATGCGCTGACGCTGGTACAGGGCGCGGCACTGCTCAACGCCGAAGTCACGCAAATGACCAAGCTCGACGCCGGTGAACTGCGGTTCGGCTGCGGCCCGGCACCGGCGGTAAAACTGGTGCCGGATGCGGTGGCGCAATTCATCGGTGCCCACCCGAAAATACGCACCTGTTTTCAGGTGGATAACTGGGAAAAACTCAGCCGCGCCCTGAGCCGTGAAGAGATCGAATTTTTCATCGCCGACATCCGCCATTTCGAAGCGGATCCGAACTTCCAGACCCGAGCGTTGACACCCAAACGCGGTGTGTTTTTCTGCCGTCCGGGGCATCCGCTGCTGGCCAAGGAAAGCCTGTCGACCAACGACATGTTCGATTACCCGCTGGCGACCACGCAGATCCCGCCGGGTATTCGCAAACTGCTGGCGAACCTCAGTGGCCGGATCGATTTTTCACCGACCATCGAGACCGAGCATTTTCCGGCGCTGGCCAGGATCGTGCTGCAATCGAACGCCATCGGAGTAGGCACGGAAGAAGCGTTTGTCGACGACATTGCCGACGGTTCACTGGTGCTGCTGCACTGGCGAAACCTGCCGCCGCACATCGAGAGCATGAGCGTGCGGTGCGGGATTGTCAGCCGCACGGGGTTCCGGTTGTCACCGGCTGCGCGGGCGATGATCGAGACGTTGGTGGCGGTGGATAAGCAGGATGTCAGCGTCGCGGTTTGAACAGAACGACCGCTTTCGCCGGCAAGCCACCCCCCTGTAGGAGCTGGCTTGCCAGCGAAGAGGCCCTCAGACACGAACCCCCTCTACAGCCTGCGCCTCAATCTCCTCTTTACGCACAAACCGGTTCGCCCGCCCGAACGTCCCGAAATCATTAAACCGCACACCCATCTCGCGCATCACCTTGTGCGCCACCGGCACGGTCAACTGACGGATGTAAAACGGTTCCTTCACCACAAAGTGATGGATCCCGTGGCTGCTGCCGAAATTGAAGCAGAACGCCTGCAACGGCCACATCCACCACGGGTTCAGTACCTGGGTTTGCTGGATCACGTTCCCCGGCTCCACATCGCCGTAGTAATGCATGTTCGAGCTGACAAAGTGCAGGCAAAACGTGCGCAGCACATTCGGGCCGATGATCACCACTGCCGCGATATCGATCACCTGCATCACCGAGAGCGTGGTCGCCGACCATTCAATCGGTGCTCCCAGCAGATGGGCGACGCCGTTAGCGGCGTGGAAGCCGAGAAACAAGTACCAGGCGCCCCAATGCACCAGCGCGAGCGGCGCATAGACCTTCAGCGCACGCTTGATGATGCTGAACTTGTGGGTCCAGGTCTTGGCCCGCAGCATGCGGATGAACGCCGACATCACGTTGTCGCCGACCATCAACAGCCGCGCAAAACCCCAAGGCTCGCCGTTGGTGATCGCGCGCTCTTCCATGTCGGCTTCAGTGCCGGACACCTTGTGGTGATTGAGGTGCAGATGCCGACGAATCCACGGGTTGATCGTGCTAGGCCGCGCCAGCCACACCAGGCCCATCATCAGGTTGTGCGGCACGCGCTGCTTACGGAAGTACATGCTATGAATCAGGTCGTGTTCCAGCTCGTGGGTCAGCGACGCAAAGAACGCGTTGAGCAGCAGACATGCCCACCAGGCCATGTATCCGCTGATGTACAGCGCTGCCGAACCGATCATTCCCGCCAAAGCAAAGGCCAGAATGCCCGCGCCCAAGGCGTCCTGATGGTTGAGAATCGGGTAGCGTTTACGCAGTTCGACGCCTTTGGCCAGCACCACTTCGCGAATATGCGCAGATCGCTGAGCTGCATTCAGTCGCTGGGGACTTGCAGAAATACCGTCCATGCTTCCATCCTCTGGTTATTGATGTTCGCATCCTGCCGTGTGAACCTTCACAAGGCGGTAGCCCTGGACGCCAACCTGTTGACTGGAAGCGCCAATCAGCATGACTGAACCGACCTCCCTCGCCAGCTGGACCCGCGCCCTGCGCAAGCAACTCGATGCGCTGGGCCTCGACAGCACCGCGCTGTGCCACCAGGCGGGGCTCGACCCGCAATTGATGGACGACCCGAACGCCCGTTACCCGTTGTCCGGCACTACGCGGCTGTGGGAAATCGCGGTGCAGGTCAGCGGCGATCCGGCGATCGGCTTGCGGGTATCGCGATTCGTCAGCCCGACCACCTTTCACGCACTCGGCTATGCGCTGGTGGCCAGCGGCAGTTTGCGCGAAGTGTTCGAGCGCATCGTGCGTTATCACCAGGTGGTCAGCGATGCCCTGGATCTTGAATTGAGCCGCACCGAGGATCGCTATCGCTTCCGCCTGAAAATCCCGCCAGGCAACCCGGCGCCAGCGTTCGAAGCCATCGACGCTTTCACCGCGATTTACGTGCGCACCTGCCGCAACCGACTGGGCCGCGACTACGCGCCGCTCGCGGTGTACCTGCGTCGCCCGGAACCGGCCGACGCGCATCAATGGCACAAAGTCTTCCGCTCACCGGTGCACTTTTCGGCCGACGAAGACCGGCTGGAGTTTGCGCTGGTGGACTTCGACAGTCACTTGGACGACGCCAACCCGGAACTGGCCGAACACAACGAAACCGTACTCAAACGCACGCTGGCGCAGCTCAAACCGCTGACCTGGGAGCGCAAGGTCCGCGACGCCATTGAAGAGCAACTGCCCGAGGGCGAGCCCAGCGCAGAACACATCGCCAAGGCCTTGCACTTGAGCTTGCGCAGCCTGCAACGGCATTTGGCAGACGAGGGTTGCCGGTTTGACACGCTGCTCAATGAAAGCCGTGAAAACCTTGCGCTGCTGCACCTGCGCGACCCGCAATGTTCGTTGAGCGAGATCAGTTATCTGTTGGGGTTTGCGGATACGAGCAGTTTCAGCCGCGCGTTCAAGCGCTGGACGGGGATGACGCCGGGGCAGTTTCGGGATGGGTTGCGGTGACAGGATTCTAAAGGTGTGCTGAATGTTCCGGCCTCATCGCGAGCAGGCTCGCTCCCACAATGGATCTTCAGCGAACACAAAAATTTCCTGGCAACGCAGCCCCCTGTGGGAGCGAGCCTGCTCGCGAAGGCAATTGCCCAGGCACCGCAGAAGCTTCAGCGCCCCCGATCCCGCCGCACCAACTTGCGCACCCGCGCCACCAACTCGCTCACGGCAAACGGCTTGAGCAGATAATCGTCCTCATGCAGCTCCAACCCGCGCAGGCGATCTTCAATCCCATCCTTGGTGGTGAGAAACAGCACCGGCGTCTCGCCGAGCTTGCGGATCTGTTGCTGCAATTGCCAGCCGTTCAACCCCGGTAGCATGACGTCAAGAATGATCAGCTCGTATTCACCGGTCTCGATGAAGCGACGGCCGTCCATGCCGTTGAGCGCCACATCCACCGAGTAACTCGCTTCGCTCAGGCCGTTGGCCAGGAGTTTGGCGGTCTCCGGCTCGTCTTCCACTAACAGCACACGCATGGCACACCTCGATTGTCATCGTCACAGGCTAGGCGCCTTCGCGGGCAAAGCCCACCTTTACTGTGATGCTTCGGTTCAGCGGTAGCGGCGGGTTGGGGTACATATCCGTTTCTGCGGTGAGGGCGGCTATTGGTTTCGCCCTTACGGCGAGTCACTTGGAAGAGCCCCAAGTAACCAAGGGCTCTTGCCCCTTTCGTTCGGTGCCTCGCTCCGGTCCTGCTCCGTGGGCCCGCCGCCATCGGCCATCCATGGCCGGGGGCGGCTAACCCGGCATCCATGCCGGGTTGCCCACTGCGCAGAACCTCCACTCGGCCTCTCGAGGGGGCGCTCAGATCAAAAGCTGAAGGCGAGCTAACGCTCGACCTGATGAGTGGTGAGAAGCAAAAGCAAACGCGATTCCCTGTAGGAGCGAGGCTTGCCCGCGAAAAACGACCGGACAACGCGTTCATTCAGACAGCACGCGTTATCGTTGACGTCCATCGCCAGCAAGCTGGCTCCTACAGTGGAAATGCATATGCGTTTGGATAAATACGATCAACTGTAGGAGCCGGCTTGCTGCGGGCGGCGTTCCGACGATAGCGGTGGGTCAGTCAACGTGTGTATTGGCTGGGCCGACGCCATCGCCAGCAAGCCGGCTCCTACAGGGGAATGTGCAAAAATCCAAAATTAGTGCGGCCACCACAGTGCAGGAGTGTGCACACGACCGAAGAGCCAGGTCGGCTTTCAGGCCGCCTCGGCGGCTGTGGCGGTGGTCGCCCCCTCGAGAGGCTGAGTGGAGGTTCTGCGCAGTGGGCAACCCGGCATGGATGCCGGGTTAGCCGCGCACGGCCAAGGATGGCCGATCGCGGCGGGCCCACGGAGCAGGACCGGAGCGAGGGCATGGCGAGCATTAGCGAGGCACCGAACGAAAGGGGCAAGAGCCTTTTGGTTACTTTGGGGCTTTTCCAAAGTGACTCGCCGTAAGGGCGAAACCACCAGCCGCCATACCAAAAATAACGGATATCCCCCAATCGCCGGGCAGCGTTAAAAGATCGCCAACGCCCGCAACCGCTCAGCATCCAGAATCTCAATCTCACCGTACTTCAAATTCAAAATCCCCTGCCCCTGCAATTCCTTGAGCAGCTGATTGGTGGTTTGGCGTGACAGCGACAGCATTGAGGCCAGCTGTTCCTGCGGCAGTTGCAGCACGCGCCGCGGCGGGGCGATTTCGCCGTAACCGTCGGCGATCATCAGCAAGCGATGCGCCAACCGTGCAGGCGCCGGCATCAGGCTCAACTGTTCGAGGTTGATGAAGGTCAGGCGCAGTTTCTGGCTCATCAGCAACGCCAGTTGCCGCCAGTACACCGGTTGCTCATCCAGCAAAGCCAGCAGCGCGGCTTGCGGGATGTGCAGCAGGATGCACTGGCCGACGCCGAACGCATCATGGGTACGTGGCTGGCCGTCGAACAGACAGATTTCGCCAAACCAGTGCGGTGACTCCACCAGGCTCAACAACGCTTCCTTGCCCTGCTCGCTGACAGCGCCGATTCGAACGGAACCTTCGAGCACCGCGTACAAGCCGCACGGCGGATCGCCGCGCTTGAACAGCCGCTGCCCCGACGCCAGCCGCCGTACCTTGGCGCTGGCCAACAGACTATTCTGTAGAGGAACAGGTAGATGACTGAACCACTGCCCCGTTTCCAGGCGCGAACGCCAAACCTGCATGTCCATGAAAACTCCTGGAGATTGTCGCCTGGCTGACAGAGCGAGCGGTGAACCCGGGGCATGATCAATCACCCTACAGGAGGAATAACAATGAAAAGCCTCGTTGACCATCTCAGTCAATACGCCGCCTACCACCGTGATCCGCGCAATATTGCCAGCCACTTTATCGGTATTCCGCTGATTGTGGTCGCTGTCGCGGTGTTGCTGTCGCGGCCGCAATGGGCCGCAGGCTGGCTTTCGCCGGCGGTGCTGGTCTCGCTGGCATCGGCGTGGTTCTACCTGCGCCTGGAACTGCGTTTAGGCGTGCTGATGACGGTGCTGCTCGGACTGTGCGTTTGGGCGGGTCATGTGCTGGCACAGCAAAGCACGCTGGTGTGGCTGGCGAGCGGCGTCGGGATGTTTGTGATCGGCTGGGCGATTCAGTTTGTCGGGCATCATTACGAAGGACGCAAACCGGCGTTTGTCGATGATGTGACGGGGTTGATTGTCGGGCCGTTGTTTGTGGTGGTTGAACTGGCGTTTTTGCTGGGGATGCGACGGGATTTGAAAGAGCTGATCGAGGCGCGGGTAGGGGGTGTTCGGGTCAATCCGAAGCGCGCTGCTGCGTAAGACGCCTTCGCGGGCAAGCCTCGCTCCTACAGGGTTCTGGGTCGATCACATAATTTGTGTACAACCCCAACCACTGTGGGAGCGGGCTTGCCCGCGAAGTTTTTGCTTTAGATGTTGGCGACTTTCTGCCAGACCTTCGGCTTGAAGAACAACGTCTCGCCCTTCGCCAGACCGATCAGGCTGTCGTGATCCTTCACCACTTCCGCTTCGATCAAATCACTCTGCCCTTCGACCTTCAACGTCACCCGGGTCGTCGCGCCCAGCGGACGGATATCGCGCACTTCGGCCGCGTGGTGATCCTCCAGTTCATGCCGCGACAGCGACACTTCATGCGGACGGAACAGCACGTGTTTATCTTCGCCCAGATGCAGACGGTTCGAATCACCGAGGAAGTGATAAACGAAATCGCTGGCCGGGTTTTCGTAGACGTCGCCCGGTGAACCGATCTGCTCGATCACGCCTTTGTTCATCACCACGATACGGTCGGCCACTTCCATCGCCTCTTCCTGGTCGTGGGTCACGAACACGGAAGTCAGGTTGATGTCTTCGTGCAGCCGTGCCAGCCAGCGACGCAGCTCCTTGCGGACCTTGGCGTCGAGGGCACCGAACGGTTCGTCGAGCAGCAGCACTTTCGGCTCAACCGCCAAGGCACGAGCCAGCGCGATACGCTGACGCTGGCCGCCGGAAAGTTGTTCCGGGTAGCGATCCGACAACCAGTCCAGTTGCACCATGTTCAGCAGCTCGTGGACCTTCACCGCGATCTGGCTTTCAGTCGGGCGCTGGTTTTTCGGTTTCATGCGCAGGCCGAACGCGACGTTGTCGAACACCGTCATGTGGCGGAACAACGCGTAATGCTGGAACACGAACCCGACGTTGCGATCACGCACGTCGTGGCCGGAAACGTCTTCACCGTGGAACACGATGTTGCCCTGATCCGGGGTTTCCAGACCGGCGATGATCCGCAGCAGCGTGGTCTTGCCGCAACCCGACGGGCCGAGCAGCGCCACGAGTTCGCCGCTTTGAATGTCCAGGCTGATGTCATTGAGGGCCTTGAACGCATTGAAATTCTTGCTGACGTTACGCACTTCGATCGACATGAATTATTCCTCCGCGGCGCTGGCGCGCAGGCGGTTAATACGGTTTTCGCTCCACTGCTTGAGCAGCAGGATGAAGAGCGCCAGGATCAGCAACAGGCTCGCCACAGCGAACGCGGCCACGTGGTTGTATTCGTTGTAGAGAATCTCAACGTGCAACGGCAAGGTGTTGGTCACCCCGCGAATGTGCCCGGAAACCACCGACACCGCCCCGAACTCACCCATCGCCCGCGCCGTGCACAGCACCACGCCGTAGATCAGGCCCCATTTGATATTGGGCACGGTGACATGCCAGAACATCTGCCAGCCATTGGCACCCAGCAGGCGCGCGGCTTCTTCTTCCTGCGTGCCTTGTTCCTGCATCAGCGGGATCAGTTCACGCGCCACGAACGGCACGGTGACGAAAATCGTCGCCAGCACGATGCCCGGCAAGGCGAAGACGATCTGGATATCGTGATCCTGCAACCACGGGCCGAACAGCCCCTGGGCGCCGAACATCAGCACGTAGACCAGACCGGCGATCACCGGCGATACCGAGAACGGCAGGTCGATCAGGGTCACCAGAATGCTTTTACCGCGGAACGAGTATTTGCTCACGCACCACGCGGCGCTGACGCCGAACACGAGGTTCAACGGGACTGAAATCAACACGGCGATGACCGTGAGTTTCAGCGCCGACAGCGCGTCGGGTTCAAGGATCGCGGTGAAGAACGAACCCAGACCATTCTTCAAACCCTGGGACACCACAATCACGAGCGGCAGCAACAGGAAAAGGGCAAACACCAGCCAGCCGAGGCCGATCAGGATTCGCCGTGACGTGGCACTGCCACGGCGGGCAGCGTTCGAGGAAGCAGCAGCAATAGATGATTGGGACATTTCTGCGCCTCCTTATGGGGTTTCAATACGGCGTTGCAGCAAGTTGATCAGCAGCAACAGGACGAAGGAAACCACCAGCATCAGTACACCAATGGAGGTGGCGCCGGTGTAATCGTACTGGTCGAGCTTGACCATGATCAGCAGCGGCAGAATTTCTGTTTTCATCGGCATGTTGCCGGCGATGAAAATCACCGAACCGTACTCGCCGACCCCGCGGGCAAAGGCCAACGCGAAACCGGTCAACCAGGCAGGCAGCAGCGCGGGCACCAGGATATGGCGGAAAACCTGCAGTGGTTTTGCACCAAGGCACGCCGCTGCTTCTTCCACTTCACGCGGGATATCGGCCAATACTGGCTGTACCGTACGTACTACGAATGGAAGCGTTACAAAAGTCAGCGCCAGCGTGATGCCGAGGGGGGTATACGCGATCTTGAAACCCAGGTCCGCAGCAAACTGACCCACCCAACCATTCGGCGCGTACAGCGCAGTCAGCGCGATACCGGCCACGGCAGTAGGCAAAGCGAAGGGCAAATCGATCATCGCATCGATGACCTTGCGACCCGGGAAGGTATAGCGCACCAACACCCAGGCCAGCAGCGTGCCGATGATGCCGTTGATGATCGCGGCGTACAGCGCGGTGCCGAAGCTCAGCTTCAACGCCGCCAGCACGCGGGGCGCCGAGATGATCGCCCAGAACTGATCCCAGGTGAGTTGAGCGGCATGCACGAACATCGCCGCCAGTGGTATGAGCACAATCAGGCTGAGGTACACCAAGGTGTAGCCCAGCGTCAGCCCGAAGCCGGGTATGACGGGGGAGATACGACGCGACATAAAAGTCCTTGGTTGAGAACGCACAAAGCCCCGAACGTATATCCGGGGCTCGTTTATGGCTTATTGCAGATTACTGCGCCGAGTAAATCTGGTCGAACACGCCACCGTCATTAAAGAATTTCGGTTGCGCGGTTTTCCAGCCGCCGAAGTCTTTGTCGATGGTCACCAGTTCCAGTTTCGGGAACTGCTGGGCGTACTTGGCGGAGACTTCCTTGTCACGTGGACGATAGAAGTTTTTCGCGGCAATTTCCTGGCCGGCCGGGCTGTACAGGTGCTTGAGGTACGCTTCGGCGATCTGCTCGTTGCCTTTTTTCTCGGCGTTTTTGTCGACGACCGCCACTGGAGGCTCGGCCAGGATCGACAGCGAAGGCACGACGATCTCGAACTTGTCGGCGCCGCCGTCTTCTTTCAGCGCCAGGAAGGCTTCGTTTTCCCAGGCCAACAACACGTCGCCCTGACCGTTGTTGACGAAAGTGATGGTCGAACCGCGAGCACCGGTGTCCAGCACAGGTACGTGCTTGAACAGGGTTTGTACGTATTCCTTGGCCTTGGCTTCGTTGCCACCGTTGGCTTTCAGGCCATAGGCCCACGCCGCGAGGAAGTTCCAGCGTGCGCCGCCGGAGGTTTTAGGGTTCGGAGTGATGACCGACACGTCGTTCTTGATCAGGTCGCCCCAGTCCTTGATGCCTTTAGGGTTGCCTTTACGCACCAGGAACACGATGGTCGAAGTGTATGGCGTGCTCGCTTCCGGCAGACGCTTCTGCCAGTCCGCCGGCAGGGTCTTGCCGAGCTTGGCGATTTCATCGATGTCACCGGCCAGGGCCAGGGTCACTACGTCGGCACGCAGACCGTCGATCACCGCACGGCCCTGCTTGCCCGAGCCACCGTGGGACTGCTGGATTTTCACGGTGTCGCCAGCATGGTCTTTCTGCCAGTACTTGACGAACTCGGCGTTGTAATCCTGATACAGCTCACGAGTCGGGTCGTACGACACGTTGAGCAGCTCATAATCCTTGGCAACCGCAGAACCAGCAAAAAGGGCACTGGCCAGCGCGGCCAAAGCGAAATGACGAATCGACGACATGGTGAAAGCTCCTGGAATTCTTGGTGTGTTGGCTTTTTTTATGAAGTGCTGGAATCGGTTGCCGGTTGCTTAGCTCGACTTGGTGCTCGGGTTCTGCAAACGGAATTTCTCTTTACGCTCGATCTGGACCACTTGAGCGTTGTGTACGGTGATTTCCACGGCGCCAAATCGCAGATCGCGCAGGGCGCTCTGGATCTCACGCAAGATGGTGGCTTCGTCTTGACCGTCAACGCTACGTAGGGATGCGCTCATGGTGCTGCTCCTTCAACTGAGAGGTTGCCTGGCAGTGGGCGGCACTGCTTGCGGCGTGAGGCCAATAGTAGATAGGTGCGGATATTCTTAAAAAGACTATTTAAGAATGTTTATATAACCAAAAAAAATTATTTGCCGGAACGAGGGTTTACGTCTGCGCGACGGATCAAGGATCCAAAAATCAGCCCCCACGCGATCCCTGTAGGAGCCGGCTTGCCGGCGATGAGGCCCTCGATATTTACGCAGGACTTGAGGCAGCCATCGCCGGCAAGCCGGCTCCTACAGGGGATCGAGTTGTTAGTAGGATTGGGGGGCGTGCATCCAGTCCAGCTGCCCCGCCGGCACCGGTCGGCCGAACCAGTAGCCCTGGCCAAGATCGCAACCGTGCTCCAGCAGGAAACCCGCCTGCTCGACCTGCTCGATCCCTTCGGCATGCACCTGCATGCCCATGCTTTGCGCCAAAGCGATGATCACGCGCACGATGGCCGCGTCGTCGTCATCCCAGGGCAATCCGGCGACGAAGCCCTGGTCGATCTTGAGTTTCTGCACCGGCAAACGCTTGAGTCGCAACAGTGACGAATAGCCGGTACCGAAATCATCGATGGCCAGCCGTACGCCGAGCTCGCGCAAACGATGCATCTGCTCCAGGGCCACTTCCGGGTCATCCATCACCGCACTCTCGGTGACTTCCAGCTCCAGATACGCGGGATCCAGCCCGGTGTCGCGCAGCACCTGCGCCACCTGCTGATACAGCTCACGGCGCGCGAACAAGCGCGATGAAACATTCACCGCGACAAACGACAACGCCACCCCGGCCTGCTGCCAGTGGCACATCTGCCGGCAAGCCTGCTGCATGACCCAGGCATCGATCTCGGCGATCAATCCGGTGCGCTCGGCGATGGGGATGAATTCCGCCGGCGACACCAACCCCCGCTGCGGGTGCTCCCAGCGCACCAGCGCCTCGACACCGACCAGGCGACGGGTCTTGAGGTCGTGAACCGGCTGGTAATACACGCGCAATTCCTGCTGTTCCAGCGCACGGCGCAATTCGGATGCCGTCTCGACCCGCTGTTGCGCATGAGCAGTCAATTCTTCGGTGTAGAGCGCGTAACCATCGCGACCAGCGCTTTTGGCCTTGAACAAGGCCGAGTCGGCGTTACGCAGCAGTTGTTCAGCGCTCAAGGCATCACCGGGAAACAGGCTGATGCCGATGCTGGCGTTGATAAACAGCCGATGACCGTCAATGTGGAACGGCTCCTTGAGACCGTCGACGATCCGCTGGGCCAGTGCCGCGGCGTGCACCAGTTGCGGGCAACTTTCAGCCAGTACGGCGAACTCATCGCCGCCCAGCCGCGCCAGCGTGATGCCCGGGCCGAACATGGCTTTCAAGCGTTCGGCCACGGCCTTGAGCAATTGGTCACCGACCGTGTGCCCGAGGCTGTCGTTGATCATCTTGAAATGATCCAGATCGATCATCAGCAACGCACAGCCGCGCTTTTGGATCTGCGCCGACGCCAATGCCTGCTCGGCACGGTCGGTGAACAGCAGACGGTTGGGCAGATCGGTCAGTGGATCGTGATGCGCCAGGTACTTGAGTTCGTGCTCGGAATCCTTGATCGCGCTGATGTCGGAAAACACCGCGACGTAGTGGCTGAGCTTGCCGTGGTCGTCATGAATCAGGCGGATCGTCTGCCATTGCGGGTAGATCCCGCCGTTTTTGCGACGGTTCCAGATCTCGCCGCTCCACTCGCCGCAACGGTTGAGCGTGGCGAACATCGTCTGATAGAAACTCGCCGGGTGGTGGCCGGATTTGAACAGGCTGGGTTGCTGGCCCAACACTTCTTCGCACTGGTAGCCGGTAATTTCCATGAAGGCGCGGTTCACATGGACGATGACCCCATTACGGTCGGTGACCAGCACGCCTTCACGGGTGCAATCGAACACGGCGGCGGCCTGACGCAGGCGCTCCCGGTCTTCATTGCGCTCACGCAATTTGGCGCCGATCCCCAGGCAACGGAACAATCGCGCCCGAGCGAGGAAGATCAGCCCGGCGCTGAGCACCACCCAAACGTAACCGTTGATCAGTTGCCATCGCAGTAACTCATCGGAGCTATCGAAGAAACTGTTCAATAAATAACCACTGAGCTCCAGCCAGACGACGGAAAGCAGCAGGTAAAGCAGCGATGCACGCATGGCATCGCGATAGGTGGCAGACATTCGGCCGTCCATGTCCCTACAAAAGGGTTGGAATTATAGGTTAATGAAACATCAAGCCACTCTTATCTGAAAGGGCGACTGGTTTTATCTGTGGGCTTAGTGATAATGCAACGGCTGTTTTTTTCTTTATCGAGGGCGCTATAGCCTATGTGGTACGAAGGTTTTCTCGGCTTGTCGCCCTGGTCACTGGTGGCAGTCACCCTGCTGATGACCCACGTCACGATTATCGGCGTGACGGTCTATCTGCATCGCTATTCAGCCCATCGCTCGCTTGAGCTCAATGCCGGCCTGAAACATTTCTTCCGCTTCTGGCTGTGGCTGACCACGGCGCAGAACACCCGCGAGTGGACCGCCATCCACCGCAAGCATCACGCCAAATGCGAAACCGTCGATGACCCGCACAGCCCGGTCATCAAGGGCTTGTCCACCGTTCTGCGCAAAGGTGCCGAGCTGTACCGAGCCGAAGCGGAAAACCCCGAGACCCTGCGCATCTACGGCAAGAATTGCCCCGAAGACTGGATCGAACGCAACCTCTACAGCCGTTACCCGCTGTTGGGCGTGGCGATCATGGCCGTCATCGACCTGCTGCTGTTCGGCACCATCGGCATCACCATCTGGGCTATCCAGATGATGTGGATCCCGGTCTGGGCCGCCGGTGTGGTCAATGGCCTGGGCCACGCCGTCGGCTACCGCAACTTCGAATGCCGCGATGCGGCGACCAATCTGGTGCCCTGGGGCATCCTGATCGGCGGTGAAGAACTGCATAACAACCATCACACCTATCCTAATTCGGCAAAACTGTCGGTGAAGAAGTGGGAATTCGACCTCGGCTGGGCCTGGATCCAGGTCTTCAGTTTCCTGCGCCTGGCCAAGGTTCAACGAGTTGCGCCGATTGCCCACCGGGTCGAAGGCAAAGGCAACCTGGACATGGACACCGCCATGGCCATCCTCAACAACCGCTTCCAGATCATGGCCCAGTACCGCAAATTGGTGATCGCGCCGCTGGTCAAACAAGAGCTGGAAAAGGTCGATCACTCGGTCCGTCACCAATTCCACAGGGCCAAACGCCTGCTCTCGCGGGAAACCAGCCTGCTCGATGACAAACACCACCTGCGCATCCAGACCATGCTCGAGCACAGTCAGGCGCTGAAGGTAATTTACGAGAAACGACTGGCCTTGCAGCAGATCTGGGTCAAGACCAGCTCAAATGGTCACGACATGCTGGCGGCCATCAAGGATTGGGTACACGAAGCCGAAGCCAGCGGAATTCAGTCCCTGCGCGACTTCGCCGACCAATTGAAGACCTATTCCCTGCGCCCTGCCGCTACCGCCTGACACCGTTGATCGGTGCGCCCCGTTTGCGGGCGCACCCTTCGGAACTTAGCTCCAAATCCCCTATCTCAAAGACACTTCGCCACTACGGCGGGCTTTGTTGTGGCCGCTGTCGAACACGCGGCACGTCCTTGAGATTTGTGTCGATGGTCAATAAGAACCTGCAAGACTCATCCCTACCCCAGTGGCCGGAAGCCGCGCAAACCCTGATGGCGCTGATGCATGCCCAAGGCGAAGTCGCGCGCCTGAGCGAACGCGAACAGCTGTTCAGCTCGCTGCTGGTGAGCGTTAACGCGGTACTTTGGGCGTTCAACTGGGAAACCCGCCAGGTGCTCTACGTGAGCCCTGCCTATGAACGGATTTTCGGTCGGCCCGCCGGCCTGTTGCTGGCCGACGCCAACCAGTGGCGCGACAGCATTTACCCCGACGATCTGGAGTACGCCGAGCGCAGCCTCGCCGAAGTGCTGGTCAAAGGCGCCGTCGAAGACCGTGAGTACCGCATCATTACCGCCGACGGCCAGGTGCGCTGGCTCAGCGACAAGTGCTTCATCAACCGGCAAGCCGAACCGGGTCAACCGGTGATCATCGTCGGCATTGCCGAAGACATCACCGACAAGAAGCAGATGGAAAGCGAGTTGCATCGCCTGGCTACCACCGATGTCCTGACCCAGAGCAGCAACCGCCGCCACTTCTTCGACTGCGCCCACCTTGAATTCGAACAGGCAAGAAAAAAAGGCACGCCGTTGGCGTTTCTGTTGCTGGACATCGATGACTTCAAATTGATCAACGACACCTACGGCCATCCGGAAGGCGACAACGTGCTGCAACGGATCGCCGAATGCGGGCAAGCGGCTTTACGGCGCGGCGATGTGTTCGGACGCATTGGTGGCGAGGAGTTTGCGGCGGTGTTCCCCGGTTGCGCACCGGATATGGCCATGCAAGTGGCCGAGCGCCTGCAACGGGAGATTCAGCGGTTGAGCTTCAGCCATGACGACCAGACGTTCGGCATCACCGTCAGCCAGGGATTGACCAGCCTGACGGCCGAAGATTTAAACCTGGATAGCCTGTTCGCCCGCGCGGACGCGGCGATGTACGAAGCGAAGCGCCAGGGCAAGAACCGGATCATCTCCGGCTGACAGCCCCAACACAGATCCCTGTAGGAGCCGGCTTGCCGGCGATGGGGCCATAACATTCAACATTGATGCTGGCTGTGATACCGCCATCGCCGGCAAGCCGGCTCCTACAAGGGTTCTGCGTCGGACTTATTTTTTGCGCAAACGTATCAATTCCGGCAAGCCAATCTTGAGCAGCCGCGCCGTCCGGCTCTTGGCCAGTTCCTCAATGCCCTCATGCTCATTCAATCGCGCCAACTGTGCCGCCATGTTCATCACCAGCGCTTCGCGGGAGTAAACCCCGCCACCGAGCTGGTAGACCGCCGCAATCAGCTCTCGCAGCTCCAGAGGCAGGCGCCAGCGGGTTCGCAACGCCGAACCATAGGCTGCACCGAACTCGGCCAGTGCATCACCGACTTCCTCCCATTCATCCAGCTCTCCACCGGACTGCTTCCATTCCTGCAGACACCGCAGCAACGCAAGGTCACCCAAGCGATGCAGCATGCCGGCGCAGTAACAGCGCTCCTGGTCCAGATCCAGCAAGCGTGCCAATGTCCGGGCGTATTCAGCGGTGTGCAGCGAGAGGTTCCAGTAGCGCTCGGCATAATCGGCCAGCAGCGGATCGCTGAGCCGCGCACTGCGCTTGAGCGCCAACCCCAAAATCAAATTCATGCTCTGCCCAGTGCCCAGCCGATGCAGCGCCTGGGACAGGGTTTGTACCGCAGCGCCGTGATGCTGGGCTGCACTGTTGGCGGCGGCGATCAGGACGGCAGTGATCTGTGGATCAACGCGGATTTCATCTTCGAGCAACTTCAGGTCAAGACCGTTGGGATTAAGGCTGCGCTTGACCGCCAGTTCCACGTCGGTCATCAGCGGCGCACCATCGGTAAACTCACGACGACACTCCAGGTACGCCGACAAGCTCATGCCCGGCGCCAACGCCGGCACCTCACACGAGACCTGTTCCCCAGCGTTCAGCAGCAGATCCTGCAGACGGTGGGTCAGGCTTTCCATGTTCAGGGGTTTGGTCAGGTACGCCGAGGGCGCCAGGGGCAAGGCTTCGCGCACGCTGGCGCTGTCGTTGCGGGTGCTCATCAGAATAAAAGGCAACGGCGGATTGCGTTTGCGCTGGCGGACGTTGCGCAAGACATTCAAACCATCGACACCGGGCAATTCCCAGTCGACGATCACCAAGTCATACGGATTTTCCGCCAGCAGCTCCAACGCCTGTTGACCGTCGGCACAAAGATCCAGCCGCGCGTCACAGCGCACTTTCAACAGCACCTGCTTGAGCAAGTCGCGGGACCAGGGGTCAGCTTCGGCAATCAGCACACGCGGTACGGCGGGCAAAACTACAGCGGTCATCTGCATACTCCATTTGCACTGCTTGCACCTTAGTCAATGCGGGCCATTTGAAAAAGTGCGGCAGGTTCTGCAGTCACGAAAAAACCCGCCGAAGCGGGTTTTTTGTCGATCAGGTCACACTCGGTGATCAGAGCTCGGCGAAGCACTCTTCGATGATCGCCAGGCCTTTGTCCAGTTGCTCGTCCGGCGAGGTCAGCGGTACCAGGACGCGCAGAACGTTGCCGTAGGTGCCGCAGGACAGCAGGATCAGGCCTTTTTCACGAGCCTTGGCCACGACAGCAGCGACCGCTGGAGCGTTCGGCTTGTGGCTGTCGCCATCGACGAACAGCTCGACTGCGATCATCGCGCCCAGGGCACGGACTTCGCCGATTACCGGGTACTTGGCCTGGATGGCTTTCAGGCCAGTGACCAGACGCTCGCCGACTGCCTTGCAGCGGTCCAGCAGGTGCTCTTCTTCGAACACTTCCATCACGGCCAGGGCCGCGGCGCAAGCGATCGGGCTACCGGCGTAGGTGCCGCCCAGGCCGCCTGGAGCGATGGCGTCCATGTATTCGGCCTTGCCGCACACACCGGCCAGCGGGAAGCCGCCAGCGATGGATTTGGCGAAGGTAGTCAGGTCGGCGGCAACACCCATCTGTTCCATGGCGAAGAAGGTGCCGGTACGGCCGGCGCCAGTCTGCACTTCGTCAGCGATCAGCAGGATGCCGTGCTGGTCGCACAGGGCACGCAGGCGCTTCATGAACTCTTTAGGCGCGACGTAGAAACCGCCTTCGCCCTGAACCGGCTCGATGATGATGGCAGCGATGTCACGCGGCTCGGCGTCGTTCTTGAAGATGCGTTCGATGCTGGCGATCGAATCGTCGATGCTCACACCGTGCAGTTCGTTCGGGTACAGCGCGCGGAAGATGCCGCCTGGCATCAGGCCCATGCCGGCCGAGTAAGGCACGACTTTACCGGTCAGGCCCAGGGTCATCATGGTGCGACCGTGGTAAGCGCCGGTGAACGCGATCACGCCGGCACGGCCAGTGGCGGCACGGGCGATCTTGATGGAGTTTTCAACGGCTTCGGAACCGGTGGTCACCAGCAGGGTTTTCTTGGCGAAATCACCTGGCACCTTGGCGTTGATTTTTTCGCACACTTCTACGTACGGCTCGTAGGCCAGTACCTGGAAGCAGGTGTGGGTCAGCTTGTTCAGCTGCTCGGTCACGGCGGCGATGATTTTCGGGTGCACGTGGCCGGTGTTCAGCACGGCGATACCGCCGGCGAAGTCGATGAACTCGCGACCTTCAACGTCGGTCACGGTGGCGTTCTTCGCGGACTCGGCGAAGATCGGGTGAATCTGGCCAACACCGCGTGGTACAGCGGCTTCGCGGCGTTTCATCAGGGAAGCGTTAGTCTTGCTCATAAAGTCCTCATTCACCGCTCATCGGGCGGCGTGGTTCAAGGAAAATGCGGCGGGGAGGCAACTGAGGCAGCATGCGATGATCGACTGCCACAGCGTTCCCGGCCACAGAGAAAATTCCGGTTGAAGCACGCAAAGGGTCAGCGCTCTCGTGCCCTTTGCGTTTGAAGCAATGCCTTGCCGGGCTTATGCCCTCGAGCTTAGATGCCCAGGCAGAGGTATTTGATTTCCAGGTAATCTTCGATGCCGTACTTGGAGCCTTCACGGCCCAGGCCCGACGCCTTGATGCCGCCGAACGGCGCGACTTCGTTGGAGATCAACCCGGTGTTGACGCCAACCATGCCGTATTCCAGGGCTTCCGCCACACGGAACACACGACCCAGGTCGCGAGCATAGAAGTACGAGGCCAGACCGAATTCGGTGTCGTTGGACATCGCGATCACGTCGGCTTCGTCTTTGAAGCGGAACAGCGGCGCCAATGGACCGAAGGTTTCTTCCTTGGCCACGGCTGCGTTGTTCGGCACGTTGGTCAGGATGGTCGGCTCGAAGAAGTTGCCTTCCATCGACTTGCCGCCAGCCAGAACAGTTGCGCCTTTGGAAATGGCGTCAGCGATGTGCTCTTGCACCTTGGCCACGGCTTTTTCGTCGATCAGCGGGCCAGTGGTGGTGCCCACTTCCAGACCGTTGCCGATCTTGAGTTTGGCCACAGCCACTTTCAGTTTTTCGGCGAACGCATCGTAGACCGAATCCTGAATGTACAGGCGGTTGGCGCAGACGCAGGTCTGGCCGTTGTTGCGGTATTTGGAGATGATCGCGCCTTCGACGGCCTTATCCAGATCCGCGTCGTCGAACACGATGAACGGCGCGTTACCGCCCAGTTCCAGGGACACTTTCTTGATGTCCTTGGCGCATTCGGCCATCAACTGACGACCGATTTCGGTCGAACCAGTGAAGGACAATTTACGCACGATCGGGTTGCTGGTCAGCTCGCTGCCGATGTCGCCGGCGCTGCCGGAAACAACGCTGAACACGCCCGCAGGAATGCCGGCACGCTGGGCCAGTTCAGCCAGGGCGAAAGCGGAAAACGGAGTTTGCGAAGCAGGCTTGAGCACCATGGTGCAACCGGCGGCCAGGGCCGGGCCGGCTTTACGGGTGATCATCGCAGCCGGGAAGTTCCACGGGGTGATTGCAGCGGTCACGCCGATTGGCTGCTTGATCACGATCAGGCGCTTGTCTGGCTGGTGGCCCGGAATCACGTCACCGTAGACGCGCTTGGCTTCTTCGGCGAACCACTCGATAAAGGAAGCGGCGTAAACGATTTCGCCCTTGGCTTCGGCCAATGGCTTGCCCTGCTCCAGGGTCATCAGGCGAGCCAGGTCGTCCTGGTTCTCGATGATCAGCTCGAACCAGCGACGCAGCTTGTTGGCGCGGTCCTTGGCGGTCAGTGCACGCCAGGCCGGCAGCGCCTTGTCAGCAGCTTCGATCGCACGGCGGGTTTCGGCAGCGCCCATTTTCGGCACGGTGCCCAGAATTTCGCCCGTTGCCGGGTTGTTGACCTTGATCGTCTGACCATTGTCCGCATCAACCCAAGCGCCATCGATGAAGGCTTGCTGGCGGAACAACTGGGTGTCTTTAAGCTGCATGTCGGCTTTCCTTAACAGCACCGCGGCACGCGCGGAGCAAATTATGATTGTAGAAAGGCGCCTCAAAGGCTGCCGTCAGGGAAATCATTCACCGGGCTGAAGCACATAAATAGCGCACGGAATGTACTCGTGCGGTTCAGCACCCAGACAAGAGCGTTTGAAATCTCAAACGAATCCTAGGATCAAAGGGGGTAAAGGACAATAGGCTGTTCGAAAAAAAGAACGAAAACGCCGCATTTGCTCAATTTTTCTGATCAACGTAGCAAACGCAGGTTACGCTTTGAAAAAGCGCAGTCGATTCAGCAGCATGGACGCCCGCAGTGCATATGAGTATCATGGCGCCCGCTTGCACCAGTAGCTCAGCTGGATAGAGTACTGCCCTCCGAAGGCAGGGGTCGTGGGTTCGAATCCCGCCTGGTGCACCATATTAGTAGAAACGAGAAAGCCTCAGGCCGTAGGGTCTGGGGCTTTTTTGTGGGCCATGAAAAACCGCCCAAGCGGTTTTTTCATTCAGTCGTCCAGTCAAACTCGTCGTAATCATCGTCTTCGTCGTCCTCAAACTCTTCTTCATCTAGGACGTCCTCCTCCAGAACCTCTTCTGCCTGCTTGGCCAGAAGAAATTCCTTACGACTCTCGGTCACTGCTCGCCGCAGTTCCTCGCCCTTGACGGGGCAGTTGAGCATTTGGGCGATGCGGTCGATTTTTTTTGCCACGGCATCCTCCAACGCATCGGCTATAGGCCGATAGTGCGCGCTTTCGGGGGTGGATGCCAAATCGCAGAGCACCGCCGTCCTCAGTTTTTCTTCAATTCCTTAAGCCGGGCCGCGAGATTTTCCTTGGGAAAGCGTTTGTGTAATGTCGCCAACAATTCATCCGCCTCACGTGCCTGACCGGCGTTCTGCAGGCGAACCACTTCAAGCAACTGCTCATCCAGGGTTTTCACCGGCGCGGCGGCGCGTTTGCTGACTTTTGCTTCCTCGGCCATTTCGACACTGATCGATTCGCTCTGCGCGGGGGCGGCAAAATCGGCCATCGGCGCGGCTGGGGCAGCCAACGAGCGCGCAACTGACGACGGTGCTTGCGCTGCCTCTTTTTTGGCAACCGGGGCAGATGCTTTGGGGGCGAAGTCGTAACTCGGTACTTGCTCCGGTGTGCGTTGCACCAGCGCCAGCATCAGCGCGACACCGACAAGGCTGGCAAATGCGACCTGCCAACGAGGTTTCTGGCAAGCCTGAACCCAGCGCTGCCACAGACTCGGTTTCGGCGCTGGGACTTCACGCTGTGCGGCAGTCAGGATGAACGCATCAAGATGGCTCGGCGGTTCGGCGGTCGAATGCTCGCGGAAATGCTGAAGCATTTCATCGTCTGGTGTTTTGCGGGCGTCAGTCATGTCAGTACCTCCTCGGCCAGCAGCCGACGCAGTTTTTGCTGGGCGTAGCGCAAGCGGCTCTTGACGGTTTCCAGCGGTGTTTCGGTGAGGGTGGCGATCTGCGGCAGGTCGAGATCGCCATGGGCGCGCAGCAGGAACACTTCGCGCTGGTCGGTGGGCAAGGTTTGCAGGGCGGATTCAAGGCGCTGGTTGTCGCGGCTCAGGCTCAGCAGTTGTTCGGGATCGGCGGCGTCATCGACCAGGGCGTGGGTTTGTTCGTCATAGCTGTCGTGCAAGGGGTTGTGGATTCCGTGTTTGCGCCAGTGATCGATCAGGCGATTGCGGGCGATCTGGTAAAGCCAGGTACGAAAATTCGCCCGACCTTGTGGCTGACTGGTGCTGCGGATCAGGCTCAGCCAGGTTTCCTGATAGACCTCTTCGGCGAGTTCGGATTTGCCGCTGAGGCCTAGCAGGAAACGATAAAGACCTTGCCGGTGACGGGCGTACAGAATCTCGAACGCCGGCCCGTCGCCTTTGCGATAACGGGCCAGCAGTGATTCGTCGCTCGGTTCAAGAGCAGACATGTCAGTTGTAGCCTCCTTTAACCGGTTCGCTGTTGGATGCAGTGGTGGTTCGCAGGCTCTGCGCCAGTTCCACCAATTGCACGAACTCAGAACGCAGACCGAATGGATCATCACCCCGCGCACCGCGAGCCAACGCCTGCGTGTCCTTCAAGCTGAAATCGCCGGTATAACGCCCGTCCTTGAGCTGCTGGGAAAACGCCGCCACGGCCGCCGCAAATCTAAGGTCGTCACTGGCCTTACCTTCCGAACCAGCGGCAATCGGCCGCTCAATCAAGCGACTGTTCCCACCTTCCGGCAGCTGATAACGCACACGCAGCATCGCCAATTCTCCAGACTTTGCCGAAGTGGCTGACTCAGCGCTGCCATACCGCAATGGTTCCAACCAGCCCTTCTCACCCTTCGGAACAATTTCGTACAACGCCGTGACCGTATGCCCTGCTCCGATTTCACCAGCATCGACCTTGTCGTTGCTGAAATCCTCACGCTTCAACGCGCGATTCTCATAGCCCAGCAACCGATACTCGCTGACCTGCGCCGGGTTGAACTCCACTTGCAGCTTCACGTTCTTCGCCACCACCGCGAGGGTCGAACCGAGCTGATCCACCAGCACTTTGCGCGCCTCGCGCAGGTTGTCGATGTACGCATAGTTACCATCGCCGGCATCGGCCAGTTGTTCCATCAGGTGTTCATTGTAGTTATCCACACCAAAACCCAGGGTGGTCAGGGAAACGCCGGTCTTGCGTTTATCCACAGCCATTTGCTTGAGGCTGTCGAAGTCGCTGATGCCGACGTTGAAGTCGCCGTCGGTGGCCAGCAGGATGCGGTTGATGCCTTTGGGGATGAACGCTTGCTGTGCCATTTGATAGGCCAGCTTGATGCCCGACGCCCCGGCGGTGGAGCCGCCTGCCGTCAATTGATCGATGGCTGTACGAATTTTCGCTTTTTCCCGTCCGGAAGTTGGCTCCAGCACCACACGCGAATCGCCGGCGTAGACCACCAGCGACACCCGGTCCTGCGCCCGCAATTGATCGACCAGCAATTTCAGCGTGCTTTTGACCAGCGGCAGCCCCTCGCGACGGTCCATCGAGCCGGACACGTCCACCAGAAACACCAGGTTCGCAGGGGCCAGTTCAGCCACCGCACGGTCCGATGCCTTGATGCCAATGCGCAGCAAGCGGGTGTGCGGGTTCCACGGCGACGACGCCAGTTCCGTGGTCACACCAAACGGCGAGCCATCGGTGGGCAACGCGTAGTCGTAGGGGAAGTAATTGACCATCTCCTCCAGGCGCACCGCACCTTCGGGTGGCAGGCGACCTTGATTGAGCAGGCGACGGACATTGGCATAAGCGCCGGTGTCGACGTCGGCGCTGAAGGTCGAGACCGGCGCCTCGGCGACGCTGTGAATCGGGTTATCCGCCAGCGCCTGATACTGCTCGCGCTGCTCATCCTGATATCCCGGCGGCGCAGATTCAGGCGCAAAACTCGCCATCGGTGCCGGACTCATGCTGCGTTTGGCCAGGGTCGCATCGGCCATGATCGCCTCACTGCGCACCAGCTCATGTTGTGCAGGAGACGCAACTGAAGGGGGTTCAGGCTTGGACGAAACACCACAACCGGCAACGGCCAGCAGCAACCCGACGGTGAAACCCTGGGCGGCCGGGCGGAGGAAATGCAGAGGGAGGGACATGGGGGCTGACCTCAGGAGGAAATTGATCCATTCATCCTCTGAGACGGGCGGCCTCACTGGTTCGGGTTAAACCCGCTGAAAAAAACTTCAGCGGTGATAACGCCGCACCACGCTGCTGTTTTTCAGCACATGACCTTTGATTTTTTCCAGCAGTTGCGCGCGGGTCAGACCGGCCGGCAAGGCGTCCGGGGCGAGGTCCAGGGCGTAGAGCTGGATGATGTAGTGGTGGGAGCTGTCGCCGACCGGCGGGCAAGGACCGATGTAGCCGATGGTGCCTTTGCTGTTGCTGCCGCCCACGCCTTCAAACGCAGACTTGGCGCCAACACCGGCCGGAATCTGGCGGGTCGCGGATTTGATGCCGTAATGAATCCAGTGGTCGGATCCCAAGCCTTTCTGACCGTCCGGGTCGTGCATGACGATGGCGTAACTCTGGGTGCCCGCAGGGCCAGCGGTCCAGCTCAGGGCCGGGGACTGGTTCTTGCCGCCACAACCGGCCGCATCGCTGGCCGCCGCCGAAGTGAACAGGCGGTTGTCGGTGACACCGGGAATGCTGACGGTGAAGCGTTCTGCGGCCTGCGCCGGAAACTGCACGCAAAGGGCGACGGCAACGGCCGCCAGCCAAGGGTTCAGAGAGGTCAATCGGGTCATACCGGAGCACCTTGTGCGGGTGGGGCCGTGGTCGGCGTGCAAACTATAGCCGGACCGTTCACGCGGTGGCAGTGGGAATTGGCTGAACCTCGGGATAAGCGCCAAACTCATAAGTGAAACGCTTGCCTGGAGAACGATCATGGCACTGCACCGCGTCGCCCGTTTTGCCGATGTGTCCGAAAACCGAGGCCTGGAAGTCCGGATTGGCGACACCAAGATCGTCTTGCTGCGGGTCGGCGCCCAATTGCGCGCCTATCAGGGCGAATGCCCGCATGCCGGGGCGCCTCTGGCCGAAGGTGCGCTGTGTCATGGGCGTCTGATTTGCCCGTGGCACAAGGCCGCTTACCGGATCGAGGACGGCGCGCTGTGTGAACCGCCGTCGCTGGACAGCCTCAAGCGCTATCCCCTGGAGGTGCGCGACGACGAAGTCTGGGTCGACGATCAGCCGCTGGACGATGCTCACACCCCGCCGGCCGATGACGAACGGACGTTTGTGATCATCGGTGCCGGCGCCGCTGGCACGGCGGGTGCGGCGGCGCTGCGCGAAAAGGGTTTCGGTGGCCGTGTGCTGCTGATCGACCGCGAGCCTGGCGCCGGTTACGACCGTACGGTGTTGAGCAAATTCGTGATCGCCGGGGAAATGCCGCCGGAAGAAGTCCCGCCCCTGCGCGATGAAAACTTCTATCGCGAGCAACGCATCGATCGCATAAACGGTGAAGTGGCGAGCCTGGATGCACAAAACCGGACGGTGCAGCTCAAGGACGGCCAGACATTGATCTATGACGCCGCGCTGATCGCCACGGGCGGCACACCGAACGCTCTCGACATTCCCGGCGCCGACCTGCCTCAGGTGTTCTTGCTGCGCTCGAAAGACCAGGCCCAACGGATTCTGAGCGCCGCCAAACCCGGCCAGCGGGCAGTGATCATCGGCGACAGTTTTATCGCGATGGAATCCGCTGCGGCGCTACGCGAATACGGCCTGGACGTCACCGTCCTGGCCCGCCACGCGGTGCCCTTCGCCAAACAGTTCGGCGAAACGGTCGGCAAGGCGATTCTTGCCCACCACGTGGCCCACGGCGTGGTGTTTCATACGGAGGGCGAAGCCGCGCAGATCGAAGGCACGAACAAGGTCGAAGCGGTGCGCCTGGATAACGGTCAGCGCTTTCCGGCGGATTTGGTATTGGTCGGCATTGGCGTCAGCCCGGCCACCGGGCCGTTCAAGGATTTGCCCACGGAAAAGGATCAGTCACTGAAGGTCGACGGCGGGATGCGCGTGACCGAAGGGCTTTGGGCGGCTGGCGATATCGCCACCTTCCCGCTCAATGGCCAACCGCAACGAATCGAACATTGGCGCCTGGCGCAACAACAGGCGCGGATCGCAGCGATGAACATGCTGGGCGGTGATGAGCATTACCTGGATGTGCCGTATTTCTGGACCTGGCACTTCGGCAAGAACTACGACTACCTCGGTCACGCCGAAGCCTGGGACGAAGTCGAGTTCAAGGGTGATCCGTACCATCCACCCTTTATCGGCCTGTTCGGCAAGAATGGTGTGGTAACCGCCGCCATCGCCTGCGATGAAGAGCGGGCGATGGCAATGCTGGCCGAGCAGATGAAGCAGCCGCTGCCGGTTGACGAGGCATGGCGGCTGATTCGGGACGTCTAGGTGTTACTGAACAACGCCTGCACCACCGAGTTTGCTCATCACAAAGCCGATAAACTCTTCGAGGGTCATTTTCTGGCCGTTGAACTCCACCTGGTTGTTGGCGTAGTGCAGTTTGCTGACGATGTTAGTGCCGTCCAGCGTGGCGAACTGCGTACCGACTGCCATGGCGCCGAACATGTCGGCGGTGGCCGTGGCTTGATCGGCAACGACCTTGACGTCAGCCTGGCCATCGATCTGGCTCTGGACGCTGAGCAAGTCAACCAGCATCGGTTTGGACACCTGGATATTGACGTCCAGCAGGGCAATCAACTGTTTGATCAGTTGATCCGGCGTCAGGTCCAAAGATTGTGGCTTGGTCAGGTCGAGCACCAGGTTGGCGCGACTTTCACCGTTGGCGGTGGTGAACGACAGGTTTTCCAGAGCCACTTGCGGGCCGGCTGCCAGCAGTTTCTCCAGACCGGTTTTCACCTGAGCCTCTTCTTCCGGGGTCAAGACCAGTTCGGGGGCAGGTTCGCCAGCTGCAACCGCTTCGGCGGCGGCCTTCTCGTACGGTTGCAGTTTGGTCTGGTAGATCTGCATCAACGACATCGTGGATGGAATGTCGAGGTTCTTCAGGCTCATGGCCATCTGTGCGGAGCCGACCGTCTTGCCGTTCAGGGACACTTCACCGATCTTGTAATCGGCACGCCCGGAAGCGCTGGTGCCCGACTCTTCGGTCTGGTTCTTCATTTCAAATTTCTTGATGCCCAGCACCGACTGCTGCGCGCCAAAGGTGGTCTTGCTGTCGGTCAGCTCGACGGTGTTCTCGCCGGTGTAAAAGCCGTAGGTACTTTTGACGAGATTGCTGGCCAGGGTCAGGCCGTTCAATTCGACTTTCACCGGTGTCTGGTCTTCAGCCACGGTGGTCAGTGTGAAGTTGTCCATGTAGCCGTTGGCTTTGACTTTCTGCGCCTGGGCGTTGGCGGCGACTTCGAGGTTCAGGCCGGAAAATTTCAGGTGGGACTTGTCGTCCAGCGCAACATCCAGCGGCAGCAGTTCGAGGGTGCCGTTGGTGGCGTTGTCATAGCCGATGTTGACCACGCCGGTGAGCGGCGATTTGTCCTTGGCAGCGGCGAACCACTTCTCGGTGACCGGGGTCTTTTCCAGTTCGTAGTGACTGGTGGCCATGACCGGCAGCAATTTCAGCGACATCAGGCGCGAGAGCGGCAGCGGACCGTGTTCGATGCGGTCGGCGAAAAGCAGTTCGACCGGTGCTTCGCCGAACATCTCGCCCTGGCCCTTGAGGCGGTAGTGCGCGGTGCTGCTGAACACGTGGCGCTCAAGTGATACCAGTTCCAGCGACGCGGTGCCGTTGGAACCGACCAGCGCGGCTTGCAGCTCTTTGTTGGCGTCGGCGATCGAGGTGTTCAGCACCCCTTCGAGTTTGGTGCCGGTGAACCAGGCACCGCCGGCGCTGATTGCACCGATGGCCACGACGATTCCAAGAAGCACGCCTGCTGATTTATTCATGAATGACCCGTTCAATGTCCGTTGTTTGAGTGTGGTCGTCTTCCCTGAACCCATTTCGGGTTGCGGTCACGACTGCGCGAAAAGTGCGAAGGAGATTAGCACTGGGCGCACCGGGTGGCCCAATGTTTAAAGGTTAAAGAGTGTCTATGGACCGTGCGGAGGGTTTGAGGGTTTCGGCGGATATGAAATCGCCATCGCGAGCAGGCTCGCTCCCACAAGGATTACGCTGAACCCTGTAGGAGCCGGCTTGCCGGCGATGGCGTCAGTCCAGCCAGCATCAATTCAGGAATACTGCACTTCCATCTCATCCAGCTGATGATCAAAGCTTTTCAGCCGCGCCGTCCACGTATAAACCAGCACTTCAAAATCCCGATTGATCACCGCCCCGCCCGTCACGTCCGCGCGCGGGTCGCAGAAATCCAGCTGATAGCGTTCGCGTGCCATGGCGGCGGCAACATCGGAGAGCTCACGGGCGTTATTCAACCAGTGCCAGTCGTCCTCGGACACTTGTTTGTCGAGGGCCAGGCATTGCTTCTTCAAGGTTTCGAGGCTTTTTTCCAGCGGTGTGCCGGTGAGTTCGCCCATGACTTCCTGGAACGTGCGCCCCGGTTGCCAGTAACTGCCCCAGAAGTAACGATCGAACACCGTTTCGACCCGGCGCAAAGCGACCTTGGTGTCCCAGATCAGCACCAGGGTCTTGCCTTGTTCGAGTTGTCTTTTTTTGATGCGCTGACCCTGGAACGAAGCCCAGGCCACCACCACGATCGCCATCACCGCGATCAGCGCCGCAGCACTATCGAGAAACACCAGCGCCTTGTCGATCTGGTGGGCCAGCATGATGCCGTAGAAATAGGTGGCCGACAGCAATACCAACGCCGCAATAGCGCACCAGAAGCCGGGAGCATAAGGGTTTTTCATTGTTGGAATCCCCATGACCAACGCGAGCCTTGATTGATGAGTTCGACGCGCGACCTCATCAAGTCAAAGCATAGCAACGGCCTCAGGGTTTGCCGGTATTCGAGCCTTGCGTTCGTCCGCTTTCCCAGCCGCCGCCCAGCGCCAGGAACAGATCGATCTGGCTCAACGCAACCTGAGTGTTGGCGGCGGCCAGTTGTGCCGTGACGTCGGTGTAGGTGCGGGTCGCTTGCAGGTCGGCCAGGAACGACTCGCGGCCGGCCTGGAAGAAACGGTGCGTCTGGTCGGCGGCCAGCTTCGCCGATTGTTCGGCGTCCGCCAGGGCTTCTCGGCGCTGCAGCAACGCCGAGTACTGCGCCAGGCTGGTCTGGGTTTCACGTATGGCGTTGAGAACGACACCATCAAAGTGCGCCAACGTCGCCTGGGTCACGGCTTCAGCTTCGCGGATTCGCGCCCGGGCCCCGTTGGTCGGCACGCTCCAGCTCAGCGACGGGCCGAAGCCCCAACGATTGGTCGAAGGCTCGCCGAGGTTTTCCAGAATGCCGACGGTGCCGATGGTCGCGCCGATGCGGATGTCCGGGTACAGCTCACCGGTGGCGACGCCGATACCGGCCGTCGCAGCGGCCAGCCGACGTTCAGCCTGGCGGATATCGGGGCGACGCTTGAGCAGTGAGGCGCCATCGCCCACCGGCACCAATTGCGCGATTTTCGGCAGCTGCGCGCAACTGGCGGTGCCGGCCGGCAATTGATCGACCGGTTTGGCCAGCAGCATCGACAGGCGGAACAGCCCGGCCTGACGCGCAGCCTCGTAGCGCGGCATCTCGGCGCGCAGGGACTTGAATTGGGTTTGCGAACGGGTGACCTGGGTTTCATCGCCTCGACCGGCGTCGCGCAGGCGCTGGATCAATGTGGTGCTCTGCGATTGCAGGTCGAGGGAGTGCTGGGCAATTTCCCGTTCTTCATTAGCCGCACACACCTGGGTGTAGGCGCGCACCACATCGGCCACCAAGGTGATACGTGCGGTATCGGCGGCGGCCTGGGTCGCATCGGCATTGGCCTTGGCGGCTTCGATGCCGCGCTTGAGCGTGCCGAACAGATCGAACTGGTATGAAGCGCTGATGCCGATATCACCGATGTTGGCCACCGGCACTTTCTCAGGCAACAGGAACGCTTCGCCGGACTCCTGCAAACGCTCGGCGCCCATTTTTATGCCACCGCTCCAGCCACCGGCGGCCTCGGCTTCATCGACCTGCGCGCGAGCCCGCAGCAGGCTGGCTGCCGCCACACGCAGATCGGTGTTGGACGCCAACGCTTGCTGGACCAGTTGATTAAGCCGAGGGTCCTGATACAGGCGCCACCAATCGGCGGGCACCGGCGCCGAGACCACCGGTTTGCCGTCCACGGCCAGTTCGCCCTGAAAATCTTCGCGGTGAACGGCCGCCTCTTCCGGCAGTTGATAATCCGGCCCGACCGTCTGGCACGCCGACAACAGCAAACTCAATCCGGCAATCGCCAAACCCGAGGCCCTGCTCATTTGGCCGACTCCTGCTGCTGGTCGCCGATGATCGACACCGTCGCGGTGCGCCCGGCAATCATGCGGAAATCCGCCGGCACGTCATCGAAGGCGATCCGCACCGGAATCCGCTGCGCCAGCCGCACCCAGCTGAACGCCGGGTTGACGTTGGGCAGCAGGTTGCTGCCGCTGCTGCGGTCACGGTCTTCGATGCCCGCGACGATGCTTTCCACATGGCCGCGCAGGCGGGCGCGGTCACCGATCACGCGAATGTCGACGCTCTGGCCAACGTGGATGCCGTCGAGTTTGGTTTCTTCGAAATAGCCGTCGATGTGAAAGGAATTGCTGTCCACCACCGACAACACCGGGCGCCCTGCGGTGACGAATTCCTGCGCACGCGGCGCACGGTCGTTGACGTAGCCATCCACCGGGCTGCGGATGGTCGAGCGGTCGAGGTTGAGCTGGGCGCTGTCCACCGCCACTTGCGCTTCCATCAGCGCCACTTCGGCGCGGGCGACTCGTGATTGGCTCTCTTCCAGTTGCTCGCCCGGCACCAGATTGCCGAGGCCACGGTTACGCTTGGCTTCGCGTTGCGCCTGCGCCAGGGTTTCCTGACGGTCGGCGACCGCTGCTTTGGCTTGGCGCAGGGCGAGTTTGAAACGGTCCTGATCGATGCTGAACAACACCTGGCCGCGTTTCACCAATTGGTTGTCGCGCACGTCCACTTGCTGAATCAGCCCGGACACGTCCGGGGCGATCTGCACGATGTCGGCGCGAATGTGCCCGTCGCGGGTCCACGGCGCGAACATGTAATACATCACCATGCGCCAGACCACGACAACGGCGAAGGTCACGATCAGCAGGGTCAGGACCACGCGACCGAGGGTCAGAAAAGGTTTTTTCATGTCATCAGGTATCGACTGAGTGAGTCCACGGCGCCGAGCAGCAAAGCGTAGAGAGCCACGTTGAACAATGCCCGGTGCCAGACCAGACGGTAAAAGTGCAGGCGCGTCAGCAACCCGTGCACCAGCAGGTAAATCACATAGGTAATGCCCATCAGCACCAGCAGCGTGGGCAGGAACACCCCGCTGATATCCAGATCACCGATCATAAAGGCGCTCCATCGATGCCATGGGGAAGCGGTTCTTCGAGGTCGCCGGTGCCGAGGAATTCCACACCGGGCAGCAAGGCCAGACGCAAGCCGCTTAGGGCGTGCAGCAGGTGCAGACGGGCGCCGTCATCGCATTCGCGGTTCAGGGCACGGCGCGCGCGGTCCATGGTCATCAACAACGCACTGGGCGCCGGCAAACGTTCGCGAGCCTTGAGGCAGGCCTTGAAATACTCGCCGACCTCGGCCACCACTTGGTGCAGCAATGTCTGCGGTACGCCGAACACCCGCGGCGTGTAGGCCAGCAAGTCGAGCAAATTCAGCGCCACGCGCACTTCGCGCAACGCGATGCCGGTGTCCTGGCCGGTCATGGCCAGGCGCGGCAAATGCTGCATCAAACGGTCGAGCACCTGCACACCCAAGCGGCGATGCTCGGCCAGGGAGGCCGGCTCGGTGAGGCTGACGATGTCGCGCCAGCTGAAACGGGTCAGGCGCTTGGCCGCCAGTTCTGCGCCGAACGGCCGGGCGATCAGGGTCCAGACAAACGCAAACAGCAAACCGACCGGGCCGGCCAGGTTGGAGTTGGCGAAGCTGAGGAAGTCCGCGTCGTAAGCGCCCTGGATGCTGATGAAGGACGAGGTGTTGACCAGCGTCAGCAGCATGCCCAGGTAAAACTGCGGCTTGACCGTCAGGGTGCCGATGCAAATGAACGGCACGGCGAACGCCAGCACCAGCATCGGGAAATCATGCAGGTTAGGCAGCACCAGGAACAGGTAAAGACTGGCGAACAGCACCGACATCGCCGTCCAGAAAAAGAACCGGTAAATCTGCGGCGCCGGGTCGTCCATCGACGCGAAGAAGCTGCACGCCACCGCCGCCAGAATCACCGCGCTGCCGCCGTCGGTCCAGCCGAGCAGAATCCACAACACCGAGGCGACAATGATCGCGGTGACCGTGGACGCCGCCGAATAAAACATCAGCCCACGGTCGAGAAACGGTGACAGGCGACCGAGGCGCCAATGCCGGTACACCGCGCGCCAACTGTCCTGGCTTTCGCACTGAATGGCGTATTGCAGACTGCGGCAGTCCTGCCACAAATCGACCCATTCGCCGAGACGGTACAGCGCGTTGGAGAACAGCAATTGCTTGCGATCATCCAGCGCTTCGGCAGTGGGTTGCAGCGCTTCGAGTTGATCTTTCAGCGCTTGCCAGCGAGCGAGGTCGGCATCTTTGTGGTTGAGCCATTCGGTGGTGGCGGTCAGCAACGGCGCGAACTTATCCACAAGCTCCGGCGTGCGCCGCTCAAGGGCGTAAAGCGCGTCATCGAGCGCGTCGATCACCGGCAGCAGATGAATCATTCGGCCGCGCAGTTCCTTGGTATTGCGCACGGTTTGCGGGCGCGCGCCTTCGTGGGGCAACTGGCCGATCATCAATTCCAGAGTGTTAAAGGTCGCGACCATCGACGAGCGCAGCGCGCTGACTTCGTCCGGCTGCACGTTGCGGCTGAGGAATCGCAGGCTGTAGGTCGAGGCATCGGCAAACCATTTGTTCACCGAATCGTTGAACACCGGCGCCAGCCGCCGCGGCCAGAACATCGCGCCGACCACCGCCGCGACGGCGATGCCGAGGAAGATCTCTTCAGTCCGCGCTTCAGCGACATCCCACACCGCCAACGGGTTATCCACCACCGGCAAGGCGATCAGCGGCAGGGTGTAACCGGCAAGCATCAACGCGTAACTGTTGGCGGTGCGCAAGTGCAACGACAGGAACAGCAGAACCCCGGTCCACAGCGCGATAACGACCACCAGCACATAGGGGCTCTGAACAAACATCGGCACGAAAAAAACTGCCGCCGCCGCACCCAGAAACGTACCGACCGCGCGGTACAACGCCTTGGAACTGGTGGGGCCGACAAACGGACTGGAAACGATGTAGACCGTGGCCATCGCCCAATACGGACGCGGCATTTGCATGAGCATGGCGATGTACAGCGCGATCATCGACGCCGCGAAAGTGCGCACGCCATAGAACCAGTCCCGCGCCGGGGGAACGCCGGTAAAAAATCCGCTCAAGGGTTCACCACCGACGGAGCGTTGGCCGCTTCAAACGCTTTCAATACCCGTAACGCTGCCTCCAGATCACTCGGGGCGATGCCTTCCAGCACTTCATTACGCAAGCGCACCAACTCGATTTCGACGGCCTGCACCAATTCCCGACCGGTGTCGGTCAGGCTCAGGCATTTGGCGCGGCGGTCATGGGCATCTTCAGTGCGACGAACGTAGCCGGCATGACACAACTGATCGAGCAGCCGCACCAGCGAAGGGCTCTCCATCCCGGCCGCCTGCGCCACCGTCACCTGCCGCACGCCCTCGCCCAACCGCCCGATCATCAACAACGGAACGGCACAGGCTTCGGAGATTCCATAGTTGACCAGCGTGGTCTGGCAGATCTTCCGCCAATGCCGGGCGGCCACCACCATGGAGCTGCTGATGTTCATCTGGAGAGCGTCGAGGTTTTTTGGCACGAGCGAAAAGACACACTGTTAGTTTGCTAACTATCAATATGTCATTTGAGGGGAAAGTTGGTCAAGCTTTGAAACAATTCTCTTGCTGCAGCCAGCTTTTACAAATCATCAAGACTGACAGGCTCGGCGATTTCACGACTACGGGCGTGGACGAGCGCCGCTCACTCAATATCTTCCAGACGTTCAAGCATCGCATCATATAAATCTGCCGACACCAGATACGCTTTGATTTCATTGTTTTGTACCACCGCGATAGGGCCTTCTCGCGATTCGCGCATCACAGCATCCACGTTTTGCTCAAATTCGTTGATACCAATGACCCTTTCTGCCAAAACGCGCTGCATGATTCGACCTCATCGTTGAATTTGTTCCATGGAAAGCTATGCCAATTGGGTTGAAAGCTTCCAAAAAACCTGTGACGAGGTTTTGCAATCACTACCCCCCACGCCCTTTTCTAAGCAGCACATCCAGTTGATCCACCACCTCCGCCCAATCCGCGTCATCCAGAATGTCGTCGCGCAAAAAGTCCGCCTGGCTCTTGGTCCAGAAAAAGGCGTCCGCCAAGTGCAGTTCCGGTTTGAGCGGTGAGTGGGTGGCGATGAATTTATCGATGCTTTCGGCGTCATCGGGCAGGCCGAGTTGTTTGAACAGGGAAGGGAGGCTGTGGGTTGGGGATTCCATGTCGGGCTCCTGGGTATTGGCTGATGATGGGTGACTGCTGCGCAGTCAATCGCGGGCAAGCCTCGCTCCTACAATGGACTGCGTAATCCTGTAGGAGCGAGGCTTGCCCGCGAAGGCGGTGTCACTGTCGCCGCAAAACTCAACTACTCAACTCCCGCACCTCGGCATGCGGCACCATTTTCAGGAACTCCGGCACGCTCATGTGCAGCAGGTTGTTGTGGTTGCCGGCCTCCAGATAGATGTCGTTCTGCCGGGTCAGCAAGGGGTCGATGACCATGTCCAGGCCATAGGACTCACCCAACGCCGGCACCGCGCCGCGTTCGCAGTCTTCGAACAGATGCGCCAGGGTGCTTTCCCGGGTGATCTGCCACTCGCCGCTGCTGCGCACTTTGCTCAGGTCCAGGTGACGACTCGCCGGCAGCACGGCCATCAGGAAATGACCGTGGTGGTCGTCGAGGATCACCGACTTGGCCACCCGTTCGGCAGGAATGCCCGCGACCCGCGCCGTTTCAAGGCTGCTGGCCGAGTGTGGGTGGGTAACGATGTCAAATTCGCAGTGCGCCTTTTCCAGGCTGCGCTGCATGGTTCTTGCCATACGCATGATGCACCTCGGTGTCCGCAACAACGTTCACGGACAATGAATAAACCTGTTCTCACCATTGAAAAGTCTAGGCCCGCTGGCGTCTTCGCGTGGGAAATCTGCCCGCCGGAACACCGTCGACAACTGTACAAAATTCGTACAACCCTCAGCTCGACTAGACTGTATTTAGCGATGGGCGCCAGCGGGAACGCGGACTGAACGGATGGGTGAGGCGCTCTCAGGTTCATCGTCGGAACGCCGCCCGGAACAGGCTCGCTCCTATAAGGAGGGTCAAGTGAACATTCGTTGCTGTGCAGTCGCATTACTGCTGGCCCTGAGCGGGTCGGCGTTCGCGACGGACACAATCGTGCTGATTCCCAACCCCATCGGAATCTGGCTGATCACATTCGGCATCGCGTTCCTGATCGCCGAAGCCGCCTTGCCCAACTACGGCGTGATCGGGTTGGGCGGGATTGTGATGTTCGTCATCGGCGCGGTGATCCTGAGCAACACCGAAGTGCCTGTGCCGTTGATGATCGGCCTGGGGCTGATCAGCGCGTTGTTGTTGATATTCCTGGTGATCCACGCCCTGAAAACCCGACCGCGCCAAACCGTCAGTGGCGATGCCGGACTGGTGGGCAGCGTGGCCCCGGTGACGTCGTTGCAGCCCGGCAATGCCTGCAACGGCTGGGTGCACCTGCAAGGCGAAAAGTGGCAAGTACTCAGCGCCACGCCACTGCAACCCGGGCAACAGGTCCGGGTGGTGGCACGCAAGGGATTAGTGCTGAAAGTGGCCGCGGCTGACGCGGCGCCGGATGGAGAATAACCATGGGCCTGCAACTGGGTTTTGCCGCGCTGCTGCTGTTGGTGATTGCACTGGCGGGATCGACTTTTCGCATCCTGCGCGAATACGAACGCGGGGTGGTGTTCCAGCTCGGTCGTTTCTGGCAAGTCAAAGGCCCCGGCCTGATCCTGTTGATTCCGGTGGTCCAGCAAATGGTCCGCGTCGACTTGCGTACCGTGGTGCTCGACGTGCCACCGCAAGACGTGATCACCCGCGACAACGTTTCGGTCAAGGTCAATGCGGTGTTGTACTTCCGCGTGCTCGACCCGCAGAAGGCAATCATCCAGGTGGAAGATTTCCTGATGGCCACCAGTCAACTGGCCCAGACCACCTTGCGCGCGGTGCTCGGTAAACACGAACTCGATGAACTGCTGGCCGAGCGCGAACGGCTGAACATCGATATCCAGCAAGTGCTCGATGCGCAGACCGACGCCTGGGGCATCAAGGTCGCCAACGTCGAAATCAAGCACGTAGACCTCAACGAATCGATGGTCCGCGCCATCGCCAAGCAGGCCGAAGCCGAGCGGGAACGTCGGGCCAAGGTCATCCACGCCGAAGGCGAATTGCAAGCCTCGGAAAAACTCATGCAGGCCGCCGAAATGCTTGGCCGTCAGCCGGGCGCCATGCAATTGCGGTACATGCAGACCCTGAGTTCGATTGCCGGGGACAAGAGTTCGACCATCGTTTTTCCACTGCCCATCGAGCTGCTCAAGGGCATGGCGGATTTGTCGAAACCTTGAACAATCAGCCTTTGGGCAACACGGCGCACTCGCCGAGCCAGGTCAGTAAACGGTCGAGACAGGCCTCGACCGACTGCGCCCCGGTGTCGAGTACCAGCGCAGCGGACGGGGGCGGTTCATAAGGCGCGGAAACCCCGGTAAACCCGGCCAAATCACCGCGACGTGCGCGGGCGTAATGACCTTTGGGGTCACGCCGCTCGCACACCGCCAGTGATGCGCTGCACCAGACTTCGCGGTAGTCCTCGCCCAGACGCGTGGCAAATAACTCACGCAACTCCAGCAACGGCGCGATCATCGCCAGAATCACGATGTGCCCGTTCTCCACCAGCAATGCCGCCACTTCGCTGGCACGACGAATATTTTCCTGACGATCGCTGTCAGCAAAACCCAGATCACGATTGAGCCCGACCCGCAGCCCATCGCCGTCGAGCACGACGCTCTGCACGCCGCGTTCGAACAATTCGGCGTGCAGCGCCTGGGCCAGGGTCGACTTCCCCGCTGCCGGCAAACCGGTCAGCAAAATCACCGTGCCGCGATGGCCGTTGCGGGCTTCACGCTGTGCCCGGCTGATGCTCGCCGTCGGCGCCTGCAGGTTATTGAGTCTGGACATGCGTCACCGGCACCGTGATGTCGCCCGCCGCCCACGCTGATTCGCGATTGGCCAACGCTGTGGCGATGGACTGGACTTCGGTGGACTGCACCTGGTCCGGCAGCGGATCGAGCCCCGCGCTGGCAAAAATCTGCCCGTACGCGTTGCGCAGATCGGCGTACGACAGGTCGCGGCGCAGATCGGCCTGCAAGGTGTTCAACTCGCCCTGAATCAAGTCCAGTTCGCCCAGCCCCGCCGCCTGATAGCGATTGCGCAGTTGGCCGACAATCTGCCCGTCAATGTCCGACAGTTGCTGATTGGTCTTGAATTGCCGCAGCGCCTCGCGGTAGTTGGCGTTGGCCACATAGAGCTGCGCCAGCACCGCAATCGACATGGCCTGACGGCGCGCCGTAGCCACTTCTTCACCGGCCTTGGCGACGTTGATCGCCGCCGGTGCCGAGATCACGTTGAACAGGTTCCAGGTCACCTTCACGCCGTAGTCGGCCCAACCCTGCTCCACCAGGAAGGAGTTGCTGTCGTAATGCCCGCCAGCGGAGAACTCCAGCCCCGGCAGCAGACGCAGCATGGCTTTGCGGGTTTCGGCGGCGCTGATGCGGCTCTGGTAATCCTGCTCACGCAGTTCCGGGCGGCTGGTCAGGGCTTCCTGCTCCAGGCTGGCGAGGTCGACCTTGAGTTCCGGGATGACGTAGTCGTCCTGGGTCGCCAGGGTCAGTTCGGTACCCAGCGGCAGATTGATCAGGGTCGCCAGTTCGGTTTTCGCCAGCGACAGGGCGCGGCGCTGTTCTTCGAGTTGGCGCGTGGCTTCGATCAGCGAGCGTTGATATCCCAACGCCTGGATCGGATCGCCGATGCGCTGCTGGCTCATGCTCTGGCTGTTGCCGCGCGCGGTCTCGACCCGGGACATGAGGCTGTCGATCTGCTTGAGCAAGCGCTCGGCGGCCATGGCTCGCCAATAGGCCGAGCGCACGTCCTGAACGATGGTGTTGATCACTTTGCGCCGGCGTTCCTGAACGATCAGCCGCTGGTCGCCCTGTTGCTTGGCGCTGATGTAACTGACGCCGAAATCGAGCACGTTCCAGACCATGGTCAGGTCTGCCACTTCACGATCGCGGTCCTGTGAAGTCGACGGTTCCAACGACTGGGTGCCGGTCCGCACGCTCTGGCTGCTGGAGGCGCTGACGTTGTTGCGGCCGACATAACCAGCATCCAGCGCCATGCGCGGCAACATGTCGAAACTGGCGAGGTCGAGTTGGCGCTTGGCCAAGGCCTCTTCCATGATCTTGAGCCGGCCTTCGAGGTTGTACTTCACCGCGCGGGCCATGGCCTGATGCAGGGTCAGCGGACCGCTGAGCGGTTCCTGCCCCTTGTACATGCTTTGCAGATCGCTTCGGGCGCGCTGTTCGCTGACGCTGCGTTCGATCGGTTCACTTTTGACGGCACATCCACTGATCGCCAACGCGAGCAGACTGGCGACAAACAACTGCTGACTTCTCTTCATCCTTGACTGCCCCTGGGTGACGCACTGCTTTAAGTATTTCAGGCCTGCATTTCGCTGATGCCGGCCTGTTTCAAAGCAGCGGCCAGGTCGTTGACCTGCCGTTGCTCGGTGTCTTTGAGCTGTTGCAATTGCTGGACGAGGCTCGGCGCGCCAAACACGCCGCGCAGCCCCTGTGAAACATCACCGGCCTTGATCGAATGGTTGCCAAAGGAACTCAGCGAGTCTCGCTCGTTACCGGACTCCTGATTAAACAGACTCGACAACGTGCTGGTGCTGAAAACCCCGCCATCGCCACCACCGAAACCAAGGAAGCCGTGGCCTGCACCTTCACCGCCGCTGTCGCTGCTGCTGAACACCTGCGCGATGAAACTCTGCGCCAGCGCGCCGTTGTTCATGAAGATGTCGCCCAACGGCCGAATGCCATTGCCGATCACCCGGTCCTCGAACAACGGGGCAAACGTCAGCGGCGAGCCGAGATCACCAGAGGGCGGGGCGAAGATGATTGGTTGCAGTGGCACGTTCGGTTGATCGGTCACGGTCACCGGGTCGCTGCTGAGGAACTCCGGATCCGGGGTCACCTGCACCGTAGCCGGTGTCGGTGCCGGTGTCGGCGCCACGACGCCTATCGCGTAGTTGTTGGAGACCGACACGGTGGCGCCCGCGTTACCCGCCAGGTCGGTGACATTGCTCGTGTCGAGGGCGATAAAGTTGCTCGGGTCACTGACATTGGCAGTTGGCGTGAAGGTCGCGGTCCAGGTCTTGCCGCCGTCGCTGCTGCTCAGGTTGGACAAGTCGCCGTTGGTCACGCTCAGGTCCGACAGGTCGAAATCACTCACGGCCTCGCTGAAGGTAAACGTCACCACCGTGCTCTGGCCGGCAGCCATGCTCGGGTTGGCGACCACGATGCTCACCGTTGGCCGGGTTACGTCCAGGGCGTAGTTGTTGGAAATAGCGATGCTCGCGCCGGCATTCCCCGCGAGGTCCTGCAAGGTGCCGGTGTCGAGCACGATCAGGTTGGTCGCATCGTTGATGCCGGCGGTCGGCGTCAGGGTCGCGGTCCAGGTGATACCGCCGTCGCTGCTGGTCAGGTTCGACAGCACAGCGTTGGCCACGCTGATGTCCGACAGATCGAATCCACTCACCGCTTCACTGAAGGTGATGGTCACCGTGGTGGTTTCGCCAATGCCCAGGCGGTTGTCGGCAACCACGATGGTGGCGGTCGGCAGCGCGGTGTCGATGGCGAAATTGTTGGAGTCGGTGGTGCCCACGCCGCTGTTGCCCGAGGCGTTGGCCACGCCGGTGTTGTCGAGGGTAATCAGGTTGCTGGTGTCGGTGATGCTCGACGTCGGGGTGAACGTTGCCGTCCAGGTGACGCCGCCATCGCCCGAAGACACGTTGCTGAGCGTGCCATTCGCAATCGTCAGGTCGGCGTTGGAGAAACCGCTCACCGCTTCGCTGAAGGTGATGGTCACCGTAGCGGTTTCACCCGCCTTCAGCGCCGTGTCGGAGACCACAATAATGGCTGTCGGCAGCACAGTGTCGATCGTGAAGTTCGCCGAGTTGGTGGTTCCGCTGCCCGTGTTACCGGCGATGTCGGTCACCCCGGTGTTGTTCAGGGTGATGAGGTTGCTGGTGTCCTTGATGCCAACCGTCGGTGTGAACGTGGCGGTCCAGGTGATGCCGCCATCGCTGCTGCTCACCGCGCTCAACGTACCGTTGGGGATGCTCAGGTCACTGTTGTCGAAACCGTTCACGGCTTCGCTGAACGTGATAGTCACCAGCGTGGTTTCGCCCGCGCTGAGGGTGCTGTCGGCGACCACAATGGTCGCGGTGGGCCGGGCTGTGTCGATGGTGTAGTTGTTGGAATCGGTGGTGCCTGAGCCCGAGTTACCGGCCAGGTCCGCGATCCCCGTGTTGTTCAGCGTAATGAGGTTGGTCGCATCGTTGATGCTCGCGCTCGGCGTGAAAGTGGCCGTCCAGGTGATGCCGCCGTCGCTGCTGCTGACCGCGCTCAAGGTGCCGTTGGCAATCGTCAGGTCGGCGTTGGTGAAGCCAGTGACCGCCTCGCTGAAGGTGATCGTCACCAGCGAGGTTTGACCCACCGCCAGCGTGGGGTCAGTCACAATGATCGTCGCCGTCGGGCGCACGGTGTCGATGGCGTAGTTGTTGGAGTCGGTGCTGCCGATGCCGGTGTTGCCCGAGCCGTTTTGTACACCGCTGTTGTCCAGCGTGATCAGGTTGGTGCTGTCGGTGATGGCGCTGGTCGGGGTGAAGGTCGCCGTCCAGGTGATGCCGCCATCGCTGCTGCTCACCGCCGTCAAGGTGCCGTTGGCGATGGTCAGGTCGGCGTTGCTGAAACCGGTCACGGCCTCGGAGAACGTGATGGTCACCAGGGACGTTTCGCCGATTTTCAGCGCGTTGTCGGCAATGATAATGGTGGCCGTCGGAATCACGGTATCAATCGTGTAGTTACCGGAGTTGGTGGTGCCGCTGCCTGTGTTGCCGGAGAGGTCGGCCACACCGGTATTGTTCAGGGTGATGACGTTGGTCGCATCGTTCACACCCACTGTTGGCGTGAAGGTCGCGGTCCAGGTGATGCCGCCGTCGCTGCTGCTCACCGCGCTCAAGGTGCCGTTGGCGATGCTCAGGTCGGCGTTGGTGAAACCGCTGACCGCCTCGCTGAAGGTGATGGTCACCAGCGAGGTTTCGCCGGCGGTCAGGGTTGGGTCGGCCACGACGATGGTCGCGGTAGGCCGGACTGTGTCGATGGCGTAATTATTGGAATCGGTGGTGCCGCTGCCGGCGTTGCCCGACAGGTCGCTGATGCCGGTGTTGTCCAGGGTGATCAGGTTGGTCGTGTCGTTGATGCTGGCGCTCGGCGTGAAGGTCGCGGTCCAGGTGATGCCGCCATCGCTGCTGCTGACCGCGCTCAAGGTGCCGTTGGCAATCGTCAGGTCCGCGTTGGTGAAACCAGTGACCGCCTCGCTGAAGGTGATCGTCACCAGTGAGGTTTCACCGATCCTCAGCGCAGTATCCGCCACGACGACGGTTGCTGTCGGACGCACGGTGTCGATGGCGTAGTTGTTCGAATTGCTGGTGCCGATGCCCACGTTGCCGCTGCTGCCCCCCTGCACGCCGCTATTGTCCAGGATGATCAGGTTGGTCGCATCGGTGATGCTGACGGTTGGCGTGAAGGTGGCGGTCCAGGTAATGCCGCCGTCGCTGCTGCTCACCGCGCTCAAGGTACCGTTGGCAATCGTCAGGTCGGCGTTGCTGAAACCGGTCACGGCCTCGGAGAACGTGATGGTCACCAGCGAGGTTTCGCCGATTCTCAGTGCGGTGTCGGCGACGACAATGGTGGCTGTCGGTGCCACGGTATCAATCGTGTAGTTACCGGAGTTGGTAGTCCCGCTGCCTGTGTTGCCGGAGAGGTCGGCCACACCGGTATTGTTCAGGGTGATGACGTTGGTCGCATCGTTCACACCTACCGTTGGCGTGAAGGTCGCGGTCCAGGTGATGCCGCCGTCGCTGCTGCTCACCGCGCTCAAGGTGCCGTTGGCGATGCTCAGGTCCGCATTGGTGAAACCGCTGACCGCCTCGCTGAATGTGATGGTCACCAGCGAGGTTTCGCCGGCGGTCAGTGAAGTATCGGCCAGCACAATCGTGGCGGTCGGACGCACGGTGTCGATGGCGTAATTATTGGAATCGGTCGTGCCGCTGCCGGCGTTGCCCGACAGGTCGCTGATGCCGGTGTTGTCCAGGGTGATCAGGTTGGTCGTGTCGTTGATGCTGGCGCTCGGCGTGAAGGTCGCGGTCCAGGTGATGCCGCCATCGCTGCTGCTGACGGCGCTCAAGGTGCCGTTGGCAATCGTCAGGTCCGCGTTGGTCAAACCACTGACAGCTTCACTGAAGGTGATGGTCACCAGCGAGGTTTCACCGATCCTCAGCGAAGTGTCCGCCACGACGATGGTTGCCGTTGGCCGCACGGTGTCGATGGCGTAGTTGTTGGAGTCGGTGGTGCCGCTGCCCGCGTTGCCCGACAGGTCGCTGACACCCGTGTTGTCCAGGGTGATCAGGTTGGTGCTGTCGGTGATAGCGCTGGTCGGGGTGAAGGTCGCCGTCCAGGTGATGCCGCCGTCGCTGCTGCTCACTGCGCTCAAGGTACCGTTGGCGATGGTCAGGTCGGCGTTGCTGAAACCGCTCACCGCCTCGGCGAAGGTGATGGTCACCAGCGAGGTTTCACCGATTTTCAGCGCATTGTCGGCCACCACGATGGTCGCGGTCGGACGCACGGTATCAATGGCGTAATTGTTGGAATCGGTGGTGCCGCTGCCGGCGTTGCCCGACAGGTCGCTGATGCCGGTGTTGTTCAGGACGATCAGGTTGGTCGTGTCATTGATGCTGGTGTTCGGGGTGAAGGTTGCAGTCCAGGTGATGCCGCCGTCGCTGCTGCTCACCGCCGTCAATGTGCCGTTGGCGATGGTCAGGTCGGCGTTGGTGAAACCGCTGACTGCTTCGCTGAAGGTGAACGTCACCAGCGAGGTTTCGCCGATGCTCAGCGCCGTGTCGGCCACGACGATGGTCGCGGTCGGACGCACGGTATCAATGGCGTAGTTGTTCGAGTCGGTGGTGCCGCTGCCGGCGTTGCCCGCCAGGTCGCTGACACCGGTGTTGTCCAGGGTGATCAGGTTGGTCGAGTCAGTAATGCTGGCCGTCGGTGTGAACGTGGCCGTCCAGGTGATGCCGCCATCGCTGCTGCTCACCGCCGTCAAGGTGCCGTTGGCAATCGTCAGGTCGGCATTGGTTAAACCGGTTACGGCCTCGTTGAAGGTGATGGTCACCAGCGAGGTTTCGCCGGCTTTGAGCGCCGTGTCGGCAAACACGATACCCGCAGTCGGGCGAGCGGTATCGACGACGTAGTTATTGGAATTGGTGGTGCCGACGCCAGCAGTACCCAGGCCGTTGATCACCCCGGTATTGTCGAGGGTGATGACGTTGGTCGTGTCGGAAATACTGGCGGTTGGCGTGAACGTTGCCGTCCAGGTGATACCGCCGTCGCTGCTGCTCACTGCGCTCAAGGTGCCGTTGGCGATGGTCAGGTCGGCGTTAGTGAAACCGGTCACCGCTTCGGAGAAGGTGATGGTCACCAGGCTCGTTTCGCCGATGCTCAACGTGGTATCTGCGACCACAATGGTTGCGGTCGGCGGCGGTGCGTAGGCGGTGTTGAGTATCCCGCCGTCGTTGTAGATTGCCGCCACGGCGGTCGGCGAGGTGCCAATTGTCCCCCCGCCCTGCGCAGTACCACCGGCACCGCTGCCCGCGGCATTACCGGCCAGGGCCGCGAAGTTGGCGGCGGTGATCAGCAATGTGCCCTTGTTCCAGATCGCACCGACGCCCCGGCCGCCGATGCCGCCGTTGGAGGCGTTGCTGCCCTGGCCACCGCCACCGCCGCCGCCACCACCGGCACCGATGTTGTTGGTAATGTTCGACGTGCCGATGATGGTGATAACGCCGGAGCTTGCGTTGTAGATCCCGCCCGCCGCGTTGCCGCCGGCGCCACCGACCTTGTCCCAACCGGCGCCGCCGCCACCGCCGCCAATGGAAATCGTGCCATTGGTGGCCGTCGCACCGTTACCGCCGTTGCTGTAGTAGGAAACGCCCACGCCGCCAGCCCCGCCAGTGCTGGTGCCGCCGCGACCGCCCATGTGGGTCGCGTCGTAACCGCCGCCGTAACCACCAACGCCACCGCTGCCTGCC